>CANGEW010000001.1 GCA_947452965.1 Chitinophagaceae bacterium
ACCAGCGTTTTACCTTCACCGGTAGCCATTTCGGCAATTTTGCCTGTGTGAAGCACATACCCACCAATTAACTGCACATCATAATGCACCATATTCCATTTCACTATGTTTCCAGCTGCATTCCAAACATTTTTATGAATAGCTTTCTCTCCTTGTATGATTACATGATCTTTAGTAGCTGCAATTTTTCTGTCGAGTTCAGTTGCAGTAGACTCTAATGTTTCGTTCTCTTTGAACCTTCTGCCCGTTTCCTTAACAACTGCAAACGCTTCGGGCAAAATTTCCAATAAGGCTTGTTCGATTTTTTGATCTCTATCTTTTTTTAACGCATCTACTTCATTATATATAAGATCTCTTCCATTAATATCTTCTGTTGGTAGTGCTTCTGCCTCTTTGTTTTTCAGCGCAATTAGCTCATTTACAGAAACGAGATGTTGCTGAATTCTATTTTTAAATTCAGTTGTCTTTGATCTTAATTCATCGTTCGATAAAGATTGATATTGTGCATATATCTGATTGATTTTTGCAACAACGGGTAGAATGTTTTTTACGTCTTTTTCGCTTTTGCTTCCGCCAAATAATTTTGAGATAATTCGTAACATATTATACTACTATATGAATGGGTTTTATAAATGTTTGGTCTGTCAAATTTAATGCTATGTTTTTTTTAGACATAATGACAGTGCGCAAAGGTAAAGGAAGTTTCTACCTATTGTGCATAAATTATGTTATATCAATAGATTATCTTATAAAAAAGGCCCATCGTCGAGGAAATGTCCACTTTTTCAATAATTGAGATAAAAAAGAATAATTCATCAGAAATTGTGGCAAAATAGCAGACATATAGCTATAAATTATACCGAATTACCCTACATTTGCAACCAAATATGGGGCTCTAACCCATATTATTCCAAAATTACCAAACAGAATTTTTTATGAGTGGCGCTTTAAAAGAAGTTAGAAATAGAATCAAAAGTGTACAAAGCACCCAGCAGATCACAAAAGCAATGAAAATGGTGAGTGCTGCAAAGTTGCGTCGTGCTCAAGACGCCATTACTCAGATGCGTCCATATGCACAAAAACTTCAAGAAATGCTTAGCAATATTGTTAGTAGTAGTGAAGGCGATTTGTCTATGAATTTAGCAACGGAAAGACCTATTGAAAAGGTATTGATTATTGTGGTGACTAGCGATAGAGGATTGTGTGGCGGATACAACAGTAACTTAATAAAATTAGCAAAATCAACCGCAAAAGAGAAATATGCGACACAATTTGCTAAAGGCGAGGTTAGTATCCTGCCAATTGGAAAAAAAGGATTTGAGCATTTTTCAAAAAATGGTTTCAAAGTGGTAGATGCTTATTGGGATATTTTCTCAAATCTAACATTTGAAAGAGTGCAAAGTGCTGCAAAGTATGCCATGAATGCTTTTGCGGCTAAAGAGTTTGATGCCGTTGAAGTGATTTACAGTGAATTCAAAAATGCAGCCTCTCAAGTGTATATTGCTGAGCCTTTTTTACCTGTAAAAAAAGTAGATGCTACAACGAATAAGAAAAAGTCTGATTTCATTTTCGAACCCAATCAAGAAGTTTTAATTGCTGAGTTAATGCCTAAAATTTTAAACACTCAATTATATAAAGCAGTACTAGATGCCAATGCAAGTGAGCATGGGGCTAGAATGACCGCGATGGATAAAGCAAGTGACAATGCAAATGAGTTATTAAAATCATTAAAAATTAGTTACAACCGCGCTCGTCAAGCTGCAATCACAACCGAATTAACAGAAATCGTAAGTGGAGCAGCTGCATTGCAAGGATAGGCTAACATTTGGATTTACTTATTTTACAATTTAGATTTAATTAAGATGGAAATATCTCAAATCATACCTCATATTGAAGCGTTGATTTTTGCGAGTGACAAGGCTTTGACCATTGAAGAAATCAATGAGTTGGTGAATAACGCTTTGGGATTCATAGAAAACAGAGCTACCATTGATCAAATCACCGCAGCCGTGGAAGGAATTAAAGAAAAGTATGATACAGAGTTTTACGCGTTTGAGCTAAAACAAAGCGGGGGCGGATGGCAGTTTTTAACAAAGCCTGCATTTCATAAAACAGTTGCATTATTAAATGGCGATAAATTTTTAAAAAGACTTTCTTCAGCTTCATTGGAAACGCTTGCTATTATTGCCTACAAACAGCCTATTACTAAAAGCGAAATTGAATCTATCAGAGGGGTGAATTGTGATTATGCCGTACAAAAATTATTAGAAAAGGATTTAATTATTATTTCCGGAAGAAACGAAGACGCTGTAGGTAAACCCCTTATTTATTCTACCTCAAAATCATTTATGGATTATTTTGGAATTAATAGTCCGGATGAATTGCCGAAAATCAATGAAGTATTGATGGAGGAATTGGTTAAAGCGACCATCGTCAATCCTGATTCTCAATACGAAGAAGAATTAGATAACATTCCACCTCAGGAAGAACCACAATCAGAAGAAAACACCAGTTCGTCTGAGGAACCATCATAACAATCAATAAAAATTATCAGAGGCATGTAATCGTGCCTTTTTTTATTTATAGAAACCATTGTTTATGCTTAAAACGATTTTGTCTATTTTCGCCGTTTTACTTTTACAAACATCTTTTGCAGGGAGTCACTATTATTGGATTGGCGGTACTTCTGGCCAATGGACTACAGCGGTAAATTGGTCTAGCGCTTCCAATGGTGCACCCGGTACCTTTTACCCAAGTGCAAACGATTTTGTGCATTTTGATAACGGACAATCCGTAAGTGTTGATTACAATTTGTCTTCGAATGATGTTGGCTTTGCCGGTTTTTACATTACCAATAATACACAACTAGAGTTAATCAATAACTTTTCAGTTTCTAAAAGTTTAACGATCAACAGCGGTGCTAACACTTCTTACTTCGAGATAGTTCAAGCAGGCTCTTCGCTAACACTAAAAAGCAATACAAACAATGCTTTGATATTTGGGAGCAATACTTATTCAAGTGGAAGGATGGTATTTAATGGCCCTGTATATTGCATCAACCAATCAATCAATACTACGTATGGTCCTACTTTAAACTCAACAGACTCCATTATCATCAATGATCTTTTTTATGTGGGCCCTTCCATTTCTACCACAGTCAGAGGCAGTAACCCTATAGGCAGCAAGTTTAGATTGTCGCCCACAGGCGTTTATCAAATTGATAAAAATGAAGGCTTTGTAATTGGAGGAAAATGGCTATCAGGATCATTATTAAAAATAACCGGAACCATCAATCAGCTTCCAACTTATTGGGGCGGATATCCATATACGTATGGTGGAGTAGAAATCAATATCCCAAATGCTACAAGCGCCTATAACCTTAACTTTAATTTACCCAGTAATATTACTTTTCAAGGAGATTTCACAGTTAAAGATTTAGGTAAGATACCTGGAATGCAATTGGCTGCAAGTCCATCAGTTACTGTGCAAGGCGACTTTGTGATTGAGAAAGGAAATGTAATTCTTGCTAAAGCATTAAGTTCTCCTGGTGGAACAGTTACTGTATATGGTGGTTTGTCTCAAGACACCAGTACCGTTTTAAATTTACAAGAAGGTTCTTACCCTTCTACTTTAAAAATTGGCGGAGATTTCGATTCTAAAGGAACGATAACAGAAACCGGAAGTGCTGCAGGGTCAGCTGTTGAAATGAATGGCAGTTCTTCACAATATCTTTCTTTAACAGGCAATGTTATCTATGATGTTTCATTGTCTATCAACAATTCAAACGGCATAGTTGCGCTCTCGGATATTTATTGGTCAACCGGAACCGGTGCTATCCTGAATCTCATCAACGGTTCCATTGATATGAATCTCAATAATAAAAATTTATACATCAGAAATAGCTCTAATAATGCCATCAATGGTGGTTCCTTGGTTTCTCATGTCATTGGCAGATTAACACGTACTACTTCAAGTGCCAGCGAATACACCTTCCCGATATCCAATAATATCTCAGACCTGGCAACCCTGAAAATAACACCTGTCAACAACAACATAACGGATTGGAATACTTCATTCATTCGCAATAATTCAAACAACAACATTGGATTACCTACAGGCATTACTTCCATATCATCCTATCGTTGGGATATAGATAGAACTGGCATCACTCCTGCTGACGCTTCAATAATGGATTTCAAATACAGCAACATTAGCACTAATGGAATAACCGATTCGTCTATTGTTAACATTGTTCGATGGGATACAAATGCTTGGACTAATTTAGGGGGTACTTATGATGGAAATGCCGGAATCAATTCTATCAGTTCTCCTATTTCGAGTTTTGGATCTTTTAGCTTTGGCTTTATTGGATGCGAGAACAATTATTGGAATGGCTCAGTTAGCGCTGCCTGGGAAAACCCTGCTAATTGGGATTGTGGGGCAATCCCAACAGCCAGCACTACTGTTTACATCAATAATAATAAACCCAACTACCCAACTGTAAACTCAATGGCAATTTGTAAAAAATTATATAGCGCCCCAGGTGTATCTGTAACAGTTACAAGTGGCTATAAATTAGAAATTGTGGGACACTAACTTTGTAAATGTTGAATTTCAAATCGCAACCTTTTAATAGGTTAACCACAAGCTAACCATTATATTTTTGTACATTGCAAAGCGTTGAAATTGATAAGTGTAGCATCGACAACAAAAACGCAGAAGTTGTTTTATAAAAGCGTTGAAACATTTAGTTATGGCAAAAGAAATTAGAAAACAAGAAGCATTAGAATATCATTCCAAAGGCAGACCTGGGAAAATTGAAGTAGTGCCTTCTAAAGAAGCTAAAACTCAAAGAGATCTTTCATTAGCATATTCTCCCGGCGTAGCAGAACCTTGTAAAGAAATTGCTGCAAATCCAGATGACGTATATAAATATACATCTAAGGGCAACTTAATAGGTGTAATCAGTAATGGATCTGCCGTTTTAGGTCTTGGAAATATTGGCCCTACAGCAAGCAAGCCTGTGATGGAAGGAAAAGGTGTCTTATTTAAAATATTTGCAGATATTGATGTATTTGATATTGAAATCAATGAAACCGATCCGGAAAAATTTGTTCAAATAGTAAAATCTTTAGAGCCCACATTTGGTGGGATTAATCTAGAAGACATTAAGGCTCCAGAATGTTTTTATATAGAGCAAGAACTGCGAAAACAATGTAACATTCCAGTGATGCACGACGATCAACATGGAACCGCCATCATTTCAGCCGCTGCGCTATTAAATGCACTGGAAATTCAAAAGAAAAAAATAGACAAGGTTCGATTTGTGGTTAATGGCGCTGGCGCCGCTGCAATGGCCTGTATCAAATTGTACGAATCTTTAGGTGCAAAACCTTCTAATTTTATTCTGTTTGATAAAGATGGAGTTTTATATAAGGGAAGACCCGACATAGAAGATTTCAAACAGCCCTTTTGTATTGATGCTAAATACAAGGATTATACGCTTGATAAAGCAATGAAGGATGCAGATGTGTTTCTTGGTTTGAGCATTGGAAATGTAGTTACACAAGATATGATCAAAGTGATGGCAAAAAATCCAATTGTTTTTGCCATGGCCAATCCTGACCCCGAAATATCTTACGACAAAGCAATGGCTGTTCGAAAAGACTTAATCATGGCTACTGGCAGAAGTGATTATCCAAATCAAGTTAACAATGTACTCGGCTTTCCATATATTTTTAGAGGAGCTTTAGATGTAAGAGCAAAACAAATCAACGAAGCCATGAAACTAGCTGCTGTGAAAGCTTTAGCAGAACTAGCCAAAACACCCGTTCCAGACATTGTAAACTTGGCGTATAATGATAATGCAATTTGCTTTGGCCCTACCTATATTATTCCAAAACCTTTTGATCCAAGATTGTTATCTACTGTAGCTCCAGCCGTAGCAAAAGCGGCTATGGACAGTGGAGTAGCTAGAATAAATATTAATAACTGGGATGCATATGCTATAGAATTGAATAAACGATTAGGTTTGGATAATCAATTAAGCAGGGTGCTAATTAACAAAGCAAGAACCAACCCTAAGCGAATTATTTTTGCAGATGCGGAAAACTCTAAAATATTAAGAGCTGCCCAATTAGTAATGGAAGAAGGTGTAGGCTACCCAATATTGTTGGGAAATGAAAATAAAATCAGAGAAATCGCTGCTGCAAATTCTGTGGATCTTGATGATATGCCAATCATTAACCCAAAAGATGATGAACATGATGAGTTAAGAAAAGAGTTTGGAGAACTGTTTTTTAATAAAAGACAACGAAGAGGTATTAACAGATACGAAGCCTACAAAGCCATGAAAGATCGCAACCATTTTGGTTGTATGATGTTGGAAACAGGCGAAGCGGATTGTATGATTAGCGGCTTGAGTAAAAATTATCCTGAAACTATCCTTCCGGCATTACATATTATCGGTACCGAACCAGGAGTAAAGAGAATTGCAGGAATGTATCTTCTTTTTACCAAAAGGGGGCCCTTGTTTTTGGCAGACACCACTATTAATTTAAATCCAACTGCAGAAGAGCTAGCTGAAATTACCATCTTGGTAGCAAAAGAAGTAAAACAATTTAACATCGTGCCAAGAATTGCCTTATTATCTTTTTCGAATTTTGGAAGTAGTGATGCGCCTGAAGCCAGATTGGTTAGGCAGGCAAGAGAAATCATTAAACAAAAGAATCCATCTTTGATTTGTGATGGAGAGATACAGGGAATTGTAGCCTTTAATAATGAAATCTTAAAAGAAAATTATCCTTTTACTGAATTGGCTAACGGAGAAGTAAACACGCTAATATTTCCAAACTTATCTGCCGGAAATATTGCCTACAACCTTTTACAAGAAATTGGTGGTGCCGACAGCGTTGGCCCCATCATTTTAGGAATGAAAAAACCTGTGCATGTGCTTCAACTTGGCAGTACCATTCGATCTATTTTCAACATGGTTGTAATTGCAGTAGTGGATGCGCAGGCAAAAAACAAAACGAATGTGCAAGAAGCAGTTAAAAAAAGCAAGTGGTGGAAGCGTAAGCCAAAAACAAATTAATATCTCATGAACTTTTTCACTCATTTTGGCAGATACTTTTTAATGATCAAAGGGATGTTTAGCAGACCCGAAAATCCAAAATTGTATTGGAAAGAATTTATGCATCAGTGTGCTGAAATCGGTTTAGGGTCTATCGGAATTGTTAGTATCATTTCTATATTTATGGGGGCTGTAAGTGCTTTGCAGACAGCCTATCAAATCACCAATCCACTTGTGTCCAAATACATCATTGCACAAATTATTCGCGATACAGTGATTTTGGAATTTTCACCCACGCTGATTTGTGTGGTGCTAGCAGGTGTAGTAGGCAGTAAAATTGCCAGCGAATTAGGCAACATGAGGGTGAGTGAGCAAATTGATGCATTGGAAATCATGGGTATCAACTCTAAAACCTATCTGATTTTACCAAAAATTGCTGCCGCAGTAGTAGTAGTGCCAATGCTGGTAGTCATATCAATGTCACTCGGAATTTTGGGTGGGAGAATCACTACATCTCTTGCAGGTATTCTAACCACTGATACCTATGACAAAGGCCTCGTGGAGCTTTTTAAACCCTACAATGTTTTTTTTGGATTAACCAAAGCATATACTTATTCATTTATTATTAGCTCTATTCCTGCTTATTTTGGATATTATGTGAAAGGAGGCTCTTTAGAAATCGGCATCAATAGCACTCGTTCAGTAGTTATCAGTTGTATTGTAATTCTCATAGCAGATTATATTCTAGCCGCTTTACTTTTATAATTATGATTGAATTTAAAAATATATTCAAAAAATTTAGTGATAAGCAAGTACTCAACGACGTGAGTCATACTATGCTTTCAGGAAAAACCAATTTGATTATTGGCACCAGCGGGAGCGGAAAAACGGTGCTGCAAAAATGTTTAGTGGGCTTATTTGAACCCGATGCAGGTGAAATTATTTACGAGGGTAAAAGCTTTACACAAATGACAGAAGATGAAAGAAAGTTACTTCGTCAGCAAATTGGCATGCTCTTTCAAGGATCGGCATTATTTGATAGTTTAACCGTTGAAGACAATATCAAATTTCCTCTGGATATGTTTACAAGAGATACTCATCAACAAAAGCTGAAAAGAGTAAACGAAGTATTAGATAGAGTAAACCTTATCGGAAGCAATAAAAAATTCCCTTCTGAAATCAGCGGTGGAATGAAAAAAAGAGTAGGTATTGCTAGAGCTATTGTATTAAATCCAAAATTTTTATTTTGCGATGAGCCCAATTCTGGACTTGACCCTCAAACGTCTATGATTATTGATAAACTGATTTCTGATATCACTAAAGAAAATAATATTACGACCATCATCAATACACATGATATGAATAGCGTAATGGAAATTGGCGATAATATCCTGTATTTAAAAGACGGGAAGAAAGAATGGGCTGGGAATAGTAAGGATATCATCTTTTCCGATAACCAAAATCTCAATCAATTTATTTTTGCTTCTGAATTTTTACAGGGAGCCA
Organism: Chitinophagaceae bacterium; assembly: GCA_947452965.1. Taxonomy (GTDB): domain Bacteria; phylum Bacteroidota; class Bacteroidia; order Chitinophagales; family Chitinophagaceae; genus Ferruginibacter. The sequence goes on from CANGEW010000001.1 coordinate 8,579, forward strand.
AACGATTGAGAATGATGGAAGAAAAAAATCCCTAATCTATAGCCGACTCTATTGCTAAGATTATTATACTATTGTTATTCAGCTTTCACTGAAGACCCTTATCTTTGCCAAAATTAATTTTACACTTTTTTAATATTTAACATGTCAGTTTTAGTTAACAAAGATTCAAAAGTAATTGTACAAGGTTTTACAGGTACAGAAGGCACTTTCCATGCAACACAAATGATTGAATACGGTACCAATGTAGTGGGTGGCGTTACCCCCGGTAAAGGTGGAAGTACTCACTTAGATAGACCCGTTTTCAATACAGTAGCAGATGCTGTAAAAACTGCAGGAGCTAATGTTAGTATCATTTTTGTACCCCCAGCATTTGCAGCCGATGCCATTATGGAAGCCGCTGAAGCTGGAATTGCTTTAGTTGTTTGTATTACAGAAGGCATCCCTGTTCAAGACATGGTTACTGTAAAAAATTATTTAAAAGGAACCCAAACAAGATTAATTGGACCCAACTGTCCCGGTGTAATCACAGCAGAGGAATGCAAAGTAGGTATTATGCCTGGCTTTATCTTCAAAAAAGGAAGAATAGGCATTGTTTCAAAATCAGGAACTCTCACCTACGAAGCAGCTGATCAAGTAGCAAAAGCTGGGTTAGGTATTTCTACCGCTATCGGTATTGGTGGAGATCCTATCATCGGAACTACAACCAAAGAGGCTGTAGAGTTATTGATGCATGATGATGAAACAGATGCGATTGTAATGATTGGAGAAATTGGAGGCGGAATGGAAGCCGAAGCCGCTCATTATATTAAATCAACTGGCAATAAAAAACCTGTTGTTGGTTTTATCGCCGGACAAACAGCACCTCCCGGACGTCGTATGGGTCACGCAGGAGCAATTGTTGGCGGGGCTGATGATACGGCAGAAGCTAAAATGAAAATTATGGGCGAATGCGGTATTCATGTAGTGGCTAGTCCTGCTGATATAGGTAAAACAATGGCCTCAGCATTAAAAAAATAAAAAAACACTCAATATATTTCACAACTCAGCGCCGATAAAATCGGCGCTTTTTTTGGGAGATTAATTATCTTTAAATGAATGAAAAAAGAAGCTACTTATACCATACCTATTCAATACCGAAAGATGGAAAATCTTCATATTGTATTCTGGCTATTTAAAGATATCGCCTGGTGTATGATATGGAAGCCTTTAGGTATTATCATGGTTATGCCTACACTTTTTATCTCTATACTGATTGCCTGGCGCACCCGACAGTTTATGAGTGAGCTATGCCACAACATTGCCATTACTGTATGGATTAGTGCTAATAGTTATTGGATGATTAGTGAATTCTTTCATTTTGACACGATGATAATATTTGGCAATTTCACCTATAAACATTTAGCTCTAATCCCTTTTTTTATGGGCGTAATCTGCCTGGCCTTCTACTATCTATTTTGGAAGCCAAAGCATAAAAATGAATTGGAAACAATGTAATAGAATTTAATCTTACGTAGAGTTTATAAATCGAAGCTTTAACTATTATTGAAACGTTTATCTAAACAGGCTATTTTTATTGGTTTGGCTTATATTTGCATCCTATTTTCTTATAAATTTTTAATTCTTTTACCATGTTTAGATCCCATACTTGTGGAGCATTGAGATTAGCTGATGTAAACAAAACAATTACTTTAGCTGGCTGGGTTCAAACTATCAGAAAGTTTGGCAGCATCACCTTTGTCGATTTGAGAGACCGTTATGGGATTACTCAATTACTTTTTGCTGAATCACTAAATGAAAAGCTGGAAGCCAATCCTTTAGGAAGAGAATATGTATTACAAGTAACAGGAATTGTAAATGAAAGAAGCAATAAGAATACTAATATTCCTACAGGTGAGATTGAATTGCTTGTGAATGATTTTACTGTTTTAAATAAATCGATTACACCACCCTTTACGATTCAGGACGATACAGACGGGGGCGACGATTTGAGAATGAAATATCGTTTTCTAGATTTGAGAAGACAAGCGGTTAAAAAAAATCTTGAATTGCGATATGCTGTAGGACGCAGCGCACGTAATTATTTACATGAGCAACAATTCATGGATATTGAAACGCCCTTTTTGATCAAATCAACTCCAGAGGGAGCCAGAGACTTTGTAGTACCCAGTAGAATGAATGCCGGGCAATTTTATGCATTACCCCAATCGCCACAAACTTTCAAACAATTATTAATGGTAAGCGGATACGATCGTTATTACCAGATTGTAAAATGTTTTAGAGATGAAGATTTGAGATCTGACAGACAGCCAGAGTTTACACAAATCGATTGTGAGATGGCTTTCGTAGAACAAGAAGATATCTTGAACATGTTTGAAGGGTTGATAAAAAGAATTTTTAAAGATGTAAAAAATATCGACTATACGAATGCAGTGGAAAGAATGAGTTGGGAAAACGCTATGTGGACGTATGGCAACGACAAGCCCGACATTCGTTTTGAAATGCAATTATGCAACTTAAAATTTCCCTCACATACTTTTCCTTCACAAAAAGATATATCATCATTAATTAGTGGGGCTGATTTCAAAGTGTTTGACGAAGCTGAAACTGTAATCGCAATTGCCGCTCCAGGATGCAGTGAATACACCAGAAAACAAACTGACGAACTAACAGAATGGGTAAAACGTCCACAAATAGGCATGAAAGGAATGGTGTACATTAAATGCAATGCGGACAGCTCTTTCAAAAGCAGTGTAGATAAATTTTATTCCGAAGAAAAATTAAAAGCAATCGCTGAGTCCTGTAAAGCGCAAGCAGGTGATATGATATTTATTTTAGCAGGCGCCGAAGAAAGAACAAGAAAAGCCACAAGTGAATTACGTCTTCATTTGGGACAAATACTAGGATTAAGAAAAATCGACGAATTCAAATTATTATGGGTATTAGACTTTCCATTATTTGAATATGCAGAAGATGATAACCGATGGGTGGCACGTCATCATCCTTTTACATCACCCAAGCCTTCGGATATTGAAATGATGATTCAAAACAATCCTGTTATTGAAAATGCAGCGGAATACTTAAAACACCCCTACGCATCTATCAAAGCCAATGCATATGATATGGTATTGAATGGTAATGAAATTGGGGGAGGGAGCATTCGAATTTTTCAAAAAGAATTACAACAAAAAATGTTTGCCGCTCTTGGCATGGATGAGCACGAACAACAACATAAATTTGGCTTCTTATTAGGTGCTTTTGAATATGGGGCGCCTCCTCATGGTGGTATTGCCTTTGGGTTCGACAGGCTTTGCGCTATATTGGGTGGAAGTGAAAGTATTCGAGATTTTATTGCATTTCCAAAAAATAATAGTGGTAGAGATGTAATGATTGATGCACCTTCAACCATTGATGAAAAACAACTCACAGAATTGGAAATCAAATTGAATAGCGGATCTTAGAATTTCTTTTGTGACACTCTACAATTCTTCCTTCAAATATTTTGCCGTAAAACTATTTTTTGCGGCAATCATTTTTTCTGGAGTTCCTTGAAACAATACCATACCGCCGCCAGCACCTCCTTCTGGACCAATATCAATAATATGATCAGCCATTTTAATCATATCTAGATTGTGTTCAATTACCAACACCGTATTCCCTCTATCCACTAATTTATGTAGCACATCTAGTAAATGACTAATATCCTGAAAATGCAAGCCTGTACTAGGCTCATCTAAAATATAAAAAGTTTTACCGGTATCACGCTTTGCCAATTCAGTAGCAAGTTTTACTCGTTGCGCTTCTCCACCACTTAATGTTACTGCACTTTGACCAAGAGTGATATAACCCAAGCCAACTTCTTGCAATACTTTTATCTTCCTGTAGATATATGGAACTGCATTAAAAAATTCAACAGCATCATCTACCGTCATATCCAGCACATCACTGATAGACTTTCCTTTATACCGAATTTCAAGTGTTTCTCTATTGTATCTTTTTCCTCGACACTTTTCACAATGCACTAAAACATCGGGTAAAAAATTCATTTCAATTACACGCATACCGCCGCCTTCACAAATATCACATCTGCCATTTTTAACATTGAAAGAAAAACGTCCTGCATTATAGCCTCTGATTTTTGCTTCTGGAACAGCAGCAAACAATGTTCTAATATCAGTAAAAAAACCGCAATAGGTGGCAGGGTTACTTCTAGGCGTTCTTCCTATTGGGCTCTGATCAATCTCTATCACTTTGTCAATGTGTTCCAATCCTTTCACAGACTTATACTCTAATGGATTAGTTTTTGAATGATAACAATATTGATTAAGAATTGGATACAACGTATCATTGATTAAAGTTGATTTTCCACTACCACTCACCCCTGTTACAAAAATTAATTTTCCCAGAGGAAACTGCACAGAAACATCTTTTAAATTGTGTCCTGAAGCTCCATTTAATTCAATAAAGCAACCATTCCCTTTTCTTCTCTCTACTGGAATGGGTATCTTTTTTTTACCACTAAGATATTGAGCGGTTTCGGAATTAGTTTGAATCACTTCCTGTGGAGTGCCTTGTGAAACAATATTACCTCCATGGGTACCCGCTTTTGGACCAATATCTACTAAGTAATCGGCAGCCATCATAATATCTTTATCATGCTCTACTACCAATACACTATTACCTATATCTCTTAAATTACACAAGGCCGCTATTAATCGCTGATTATCTCTCTGATGTAATCCGATACTAGGTTCATCTAAAACATACGTGATACCTTGCAATTGTGAGCCAATTTGTGTAGCTAGTCTGATTCTTTGATACTCCCCACCACTCAAACTTTTTGAAGGTCTATATAATGTTAAATAAGTAAGTCCGACATCTAGTAAAAATTGCAATCTTTCTCTGATTTCCTTTACAACATCTTTTGCAATATTATTTTGCTTCGCTGATAGTCTTTTTTCAATATTTGTAAACCAATTTGCCAACATCTCTAGATCCATTTCACTTAATTCTGCAATATTTTTTTCATCCAATTTAAAAAACAGACTTTCTTTCTTTAACCTGGTTCCATTACAGGATGTACAAGGTTTTAGAGTCATAAACTTCTCTACCCAATCCCTCATTGCTTCGGTTGTATTCAAAGCAGTAAACCATCTTTTCATCATAGGAATGACTCCTTCATAATCTGAGGAATAACTACTCGTTATAACATCTTCCTCTTCCACATCTATTTCAATAGTATTTGTTTCCACTTCTTCCTTACCATATAACAAAAGATTCATGGCTTTTTCAGGGAGCTCTTGTAATGGTTTATCTAAATTAATCTTATGTTTCTTTGCCAATTGCTGCACTTGCTTAAAAGACTGTGCTTCTCTTTCCTCACCTAATGGTGCAATGCCCCCCGTATTTACAGACTTTGAGTAATCAGGAATTACGGCTTCCATATTGATTTGATATACTGTTCCCAACCCTTTACAAGTACTGCAAGCTCCATAGGGTGAATTAAATGAAAATGCATTAGGTGAAGGCTCTTCATAACTAATTCCTGTATCCAAACACATCAACTGCTTGCTATATTGAACTACAGTATTATTATCATTAATTAATAAAAACAATAAATCTTTTCCTAATTGCAATGTTTTTTGTACACTCTGACTCAATCGTAATTTCATGTCGTCAGTAACCTGTAATCGATCCACCACTACTTCAATGTCATGTATTTTGTATCGATCTAATTGCATTTTAGCACTGATATCTTTGACTTCCCCATCTACTCGCACTTTTACAAATCCTTTTTTTCTGATGTCTTCAAACAACTCTCTATAATGTCCTTTTCTTCCACGAATCAGCGGTGCCAACAAAGTAATTTTTTGATTATGAAATTTCTCGAAGATGGAGTGCACAATTTCTTCTTCGCTAAATTTCACCATTTTTTTTCCTGTATTGTAACTGTATGCTTCTCCTACTCTGGCGAATAGTAATCTTAAAAAATCATAGATTTCTGTAATGGTGCCTACGGTGCTTCTGGGGTTCTTGTTGGTGGTTTTTTGCTCTATCGAGATCACAGGAGATAAACCAGTGATTTTATCTACATCCGGACGTTCCATATCTCCAACAAACTGTCTAGCATAGGCAGAAAAACTTTCCATATACCTGCGCTGACCTTCGTTATAAATAGTGTCGAAAGCCAAAGATGATTTTCCGCTTCCACTTACCCCTGTAAATACAACCAATTTATTTTTAGGAATAGATATGTCAATATTTTTTAGGTTGTGCTCTCGAGCACCAACTACCTCAATACAATCTTGGGGCACGGGATTTGAAAGAGAGATTTTTTTTCGAGTAGCCATTGTTACAAAATTGCATCAAAGATAACTACAATTTAATGGGCATTTTGTTTAATTCCTCGGGATGAATATTTATTAATATAGTGCTACAACCGCACCCTTTTTTTTAATAACAGGTGATTGTAGAATCCTATAAGAAGCCATCCATACAAAAGTTTCAACATTACTTTTTTTTCCCTCATACATGCCGTCCCATTTCTGATAGGGATTATTGGATTTGAATATAATTTGCCCCCATCTATTATAAATAACCATCGAGAAATCATTGAGTACACTCAGATCGCCAATAGGTCCAAATGTATGATTCGTATTATTATTCCTTGGAGCAAATGCATTAGGGAATTCAATGATTCCTCTGCAATCAACCAACACATGAATGGAATCAGTTGCAGAACAACCATATTGATTGGTAACCTCTACATAATATGTGCCTGAATCTTTTACTACAAAAATTGGTGACTGACTATGATTTTGCCATAAATAACTTCTAAAATTTCCAGGATTTAGCATTAATTGTTGCCATACACAGATTGTAGTATCTCTTCCTAAATGAGGTTGTGCAGGAATAATTATATTATCGATATAAATACTGTCTGTTTTCGCTACACATAGATTGGCATCTGTTACCGTAAGTAGATATTTTTTATAGAAAGAGAGATTATTAATAGAAGCCATGGTAGCTCCATTTGACCATAATATTGAATAGGGAGAAATCCCTCCATGAACAACCACTTGGATAGATCCATTATTTTGATTACATGTGGCATTCTTTACAAGGGTATCTAATTGGAGCTTAGCTGGTTCGCTTATTAGCAAGGATGCATTAGCTGGGCATGCATTCCCCTGACTAACCGTTACTGAATAATTTCCAGCAGTTACATTATTTAATGTATTTGATGTTGCATTGTTTGACCATGCATATTGAAAAGGAGGTGCACTACCCGTAACTATTGAATTTATTGACCCGGTATGGTTTCCGTTACAAAGAATGGGTTGTGTAATTTGTAGAGACACGCCTAAAACAACCACATCTTTTTCTGTAGTAATATCTGGCGTTGCGGAAAAATGCTGAATTAGTTTAACATGATATGTACCAGGGGCAGAAAATTGATGCGTGACATTTGAACTATTGGAGGTATTATCAGGAGAAGTAACATCGCCAAAATTCCATTCTACACCTGTGGTACAAAATGAGTTACTAGCCGTAAATTGAATTGTACTATTTCCAACACAACTATATATATATCCTCCTGTGGTGGCAACTCCTTCTGTAATGGAAAAGTCATCTATGGCAAACCCATCATAACTATTACATTGAGTGCCGGCTCCAAAAACAAATCTAAATTGAATAAAAGAAGATATAGAAATATTTTTTAAGTTAAACTTTGCAGTTAACCATTGTCCACTTCCATTGGTTCGAGCACAATCACCCGTGAGTGAGCTGCCTGTCCACCCTGGCACTCTTCCAATATAACGAATGTTGGAAGCATTATACCAATTAACTGCTTCACAATTATTATTGGATGCGTCCGAACCTAATGAATTCCAAGTCATTCCATTGTCAATGGTATATTCTAGTCTTACTCCATCCCAAGAATTTTCTGTTTCCCAAAAAACTGAAAAAGAAATAGTAGGATTTAATAAAGATGAAACGTCATAACACGGACTATTCAAATACGAAACACCACCTTGATAACCAGTGCTTGAAAGACTCCCTGCAATCCAACAACGTTGACCACTAGCCGCTGCAGTAATGCCTAACTTGGTACCTGGAGAAATAACACCCCAATTCCAATGCGTGTTACTGGAAGCAACCCAGCCACCATCTGAAGTTTCAAAATCCTCTGTAATGGGAGCCACCAATGTTATGGCACACTGACCCGAAGTATGATTTGTTATAAAAATCACCATTATAAAACACAATAACAACAAGCGCAATCCTTTCATAAAAGGATATAAAAGTAACATCATTCACCTTATTTTCCATTAAGAAAACAGAAATTGTTAAAATTGAATAAAATAGACTCCTATAGTTATTTATATTATGTGAATAACAACGATAGCATTTACCCTAATTGTTATATTTGCATTTCAAAAAAATTATTTCTGTAACAAAGAGTATTACAGAAATCCTGTTGGTTCATTAACAAAGAAATTATGAAAATATTTTTAACTGTATGTATTCTAACAATTTTTGGAGGAAAGGCTTTTTCACAAATAGATAGCAGTGCTACTGAAAAGTGTAAAAGATCCCATTTGGCTTCTTTTCAATCTACACAACGAGTAAATTATTTTCAGTATCCTACCATGAGTAAGTATGATGTAAAATATATCAAACTAGACCTTAACGCAGAAGCCAATAACAGAGCCATTTCTGGCAATTGCTTGACGATTTCAAAAACAACTACCACACTGGATAGTTTTGTTACAGAATTAAAAAGCAATATGATCGTAGATTCTTTGTTCATCAACGGTATAAAAAAATCATTTACACAATCCAACGACCATATATTTGTTACAATCAATCCAGCTATTCCAACAAACACTATCTTTTCTGCCTTAATTTATTATAAAGGGACCACTAATAGCATTGGTGTATATGCGGGCGTAGGTCAAAACACTGGATTGGAATATACAGCCACCTTATCTGAAAGCTATCAAGCGAGAGAGTGGTTTCCTGTAAAACAAATTTTAGAAGATAAAATAGACTCCCTAGATGTTTGGGTTACCACAAGCAACACCAATAAAGTCGGATCAAACGGAAAGTTAATTGGAATAGATAATCTTCCCAATAATAAAGTAAGATATCGTTGGAAAAGCAGACATCCAATCAATTACTATCTACCAAGCATAGCAGTAGGAAACTATATGGAATATAAAAACTATGCTAAACCTTCCGCAATGGCACCTGATTCGATTTTAGTGCTTCATTACTTACCAAACAATACAAACTACTTTAATACAGCCAAAACAAACCTTGATAAAACACCCTTATTTATTGAGAAGTTTAGCGAATTGTATGGATTATACCCATTTAGTGATGAAAAATATGGCCACAGTATCGCCTCTATTAATGGTGGCATGGAGCATCAAACCATGACTACCATGGACAGCTATGGGTCCACACTTATTGCACATGAACTTGGTCATCAATGGTTTGGTGATAATGTAACATGTGCCAAATGGAATGATATTTGGGTAAATGAAGGATTTGCAGCTTATTCAGAATATTTGGTAATAGAAAAGCTTCCTGCGCTTTTTACTACTACTACACCCTCAGCCTATATGCTCAACATTCACAACAATGTAATGAGTGTTGCTAACGGGAGTGTATATGTGCCCGATGCTTCTGTATATGATGAAAATAGAATTTTTAGTAGCAGACTTACCTATGACAAAGGCTCTGCCATTATTCATAATCTACGTTTTGAAATGCGAAGTGATAGTTTGTTTTTTCAAACCTTAAAGAACTATCAAAATCAATATAAAAATAGTGTAGCCACAGCTGATGATTTTAAGCGTGTTGCAGAAGCAACTTGTAATAGAAATTTTACGGATTTCTTTAATCAATGGTATTATGGAGAAGGATATCCGACTTTTAATATTACATATTATAAACCCACTTCGGATACACTTTTGTTTTCAATCAATGAAACTACAAGCGCACCGACAGTAACTTCTTTTTTTAAAGGGTATCTTGAACTTACAATCAACTCTGGTCAGGGAGACACTACCATTATAGTTAATCTAAATAACAATAATCAGGTTTTCACCTTACGCTATTTAAAAACTCCAAACAACTTTGTAGTAGACCCCAATAACTGGATGTTAAATAATACAGGTGCAATTACAAATGGAGTAGTTGTTCCTCTAAAATTGATTTCATTTACAGGATACGCCAATAATCAATGTAACGATATATTGAATTGGAAAACAGCTAACGAAACCAATGTAAAAAAATACATCATTGAGCAGAGTGTTGATGGAAAAAACTTTGTCTCAATTGGCGAAAAAACAGCCTTTAATCAAATTGAGAACAACTATCATTTTGAAACAGAACTACAACATAACAACTTAGTATTCTATAGAATTAAATCCATTGATCAAGATGGATCATTTCATTATTCAAACACTTTGTCTTTAAGAAATTATTGCACAAATTCATTTGATATTGACTTGTCTCCTAACCCAATTGCTAATCAACTAACCATTCATATAAATTCTTCAGAAAAAACTAACCTCACCTATTCAATTGTTAATCCATCTGGTAAAGTCATTCTTACGCAGTCTAAAACCATCGAACAAGGATATAATGATTGGCAAATCAATAACTTAAAGAATACAGCTACCGGAACTTACGTAATTCAATTCATCACTGAAAAAGGACAAATTATTTCCAAAAAATTTATCAAGAACTAAAGTTTCATTAGTATTGATAACTGCTTATTTTTGCAAATAATTATAAAATCACTGCAGATGCAAATAGAAGTATTAAAATCAAAAGTGCATAGGGCCGTTATTACTGAAGCAAACTTGAACTATGTGGGAAGTCTTACACTTGATGAGGACTTGATGGATGCTGCTAATATGATTGAGCATGAGAAAATCCATGTTGTAAATGTAAATAATGGAGAAAGATTAGAAACCTATTTGATAAAAGGTGCGAGAGGGAGCGGAGTAGCTTGTTTAAATGGTGCCGCGGCAAGAAGAGGTGCTCCTGGCGATGTAATTATAATTATTTCTTATGCTATTATGGACTTTGAGGAAGCTAAAAAACATAAACCTACTTTAGTATTTCCAAAAGAAGGAAATCGTTTATGATTTATATTACCCATAAACCTACTTTATTTAATTGATTGATGGGTTTGTTATCCCAAAATAATTCAAAATCATCAAAGCCTTTTTCTTCGTAAGACTTTTGCACATCTGCTATCGTCCATTTTTTATCTGATAGAATAGATACTTGAGTAAGTAAGCTTACCAGCCACTCACCTTTTTCTTTGTCAACTTTAATATTTACCGCATTTTGTAATCCTTGAAAAGTAATAGAAGCCACTTCCCATTGATTGCCTTTTTTTGATTTTGTAAGAATTTCAACGCTAGGTTGAGCACCCACGAAAATTACTTTGTTAGTTGGCAGGTAACTTCTAACAGCCTCTTCAGAAATTGCCTGATTAATAAAATCAGGATCAATACTGGTTTTTGGCACTTTCATTTCGAACCATTTGTGCAAAGGTTCATCTAAACCGATTTCTTGCATGAAATTGAATAAAGATTTTTTTAACCCCTGACTATACAAATTATGATCTGTACCCGTTTCATCAATATGCACCACATCATTGTTGGCAAAAGTTATTTCGTTTGCCGGCGCTATTGTTACGGCAAACTTTTCTGGATTTATTCCAACAGGACTATGAGCTGTCATGGCAAATTGATGCCAATAAGCGGACTTTAAAATACCTGCTTTAAACATTTGTCTTACCATTTCCAAACTATCAATCGTTTCTTGTGCTGTTTGAGTAGGAAATCCATACATCAAATATGCATGAACCATTATGCCTGCTTCTGTAAAATTTCTATTAACAATTGCTACTTGTGCTACGGTTACTCCTTTATGAATCAACTGCAATAAACGATCGCTGGCCACTTCCAATCCACCAGATACCCCTATACATCCACTTTGTTTGAGCAGTAAGCACAAATCTTTTGTAAAGGCTTTTTCAAATCGGATATTCGTCCACCAACTTATTTTTAATTTCCTTTTAATAATCTCTACTGCTAATTCTTTCATAAGAGAGGGTGGAGCTGCTTCATCTACAAAATGAAAGCCTGTTTCCCCAGTTTGCTCAATCAATTTTTCTATTCTATCGCATAAAATACCCGCCGTTAGCGGTTCGTATCTTTTAATGTAATCCAAACTCACATCACAAAATGTACATTTCCCCCAGTAGCATCCATGCGCCATAGTTAGTTTGTTCCATCTACCATTACTCCATAAGCTATGCATAGGATTGATGATCTCAATAGCCTGAATATATTTATCTAACAACAAATCCGAATAATCTGGAGTGCCTACTTGAGCTTGCTTATAATCTTTACAAGCTGTATTATCAAAATACTTTACTTGATTGTCATGAAGTAAATACGTTCTTTTTAAATTATCTTCTTTAATCGTGCCGCTCATGAATTGAAGTAAATTTTCTAAGGGTGCTTCGCCATCATCTAATGTAATAAAGTCGAAAAATTGAAAAACTCTTACATCTTTTAGGCTTCTTAATTCTGTATTGGGGAAGCCGCCACCCATGGCTATTTTACTTTTGGGGAAATATTGTTTGATATAGCCAGCGCATCGGAAAGCAGCATATAAATTTCCCGGAAATGGAACAGAAACTGCAACTAAATCTGGTTGTAACATGCTCATTCTTTGAGATAGAAGTTGCACTAATAACTGATCAATAAAAGTATAAGGTCTTTGTAAAGCTTCGTATAACTCATCAAATGTATTAGCGCTTCTGCCAAGCCTTTCTGCATATCTACTAAATCCAAAAAATGGGTCTACACATTCTTTAATTACATCACTTATGTCTTCCAAATACATAGTCGCGATATGCTTAGCCTTATCATGAATCCCCATACTGCCAAATGCCCAATGCAAATCATCTAGTTGTTTAAATCGGCTTGCTTCTGGTAAAAATTTTCTCTGAGATATTTGATAACACATGGTATCGCAATGCCCTTGCAAAAAAGAAATCGCCACCTCAATGGTTTCAATATATTTATCTTTTAATAAAATTATTCTTTTGGCATTATCGGAAATACTTACCCAATTTGGATCATGGATATCAGGACAATGATTAAAAAGTTTTTCTAATCCATTTTTACTAAACACAGCTAATGTAACTTCTATACCTAAATCACTTTGATAGGAAGAAATATTTTTAGTATTAAAAAAACCTTTTAAATAAGCCGTAGCCGGATACGGAGTATTAAGTTGTGTAAAAGGTGGCGTAATTAGATAAACCTTAGTTGACAAAAGAAATAATTTTATGCAAAATAATCAATACCACAAGAATAACATCAATTTATTAGAACACATTTCAATACTGCTGATAAAAAATAATATATTTGTCATCATTAAATCGAAATGAAATAAAAAAATAGAATCAATTAAAATAAGATTCAAAAAACATTTAAAAAATAAACAATGAAACAACAAAAAACAATTTTTTGGATTACTACCACATTAATTTTTCTTTTTGAAGGCGTTATGCCTGCATTAACTTCTCAAACAGAAATGGCAAAAAAAGGAATTACTGATTTGGGGTATCCACTATATTTTGGAACTGCATTAGCCGTTTTTAAAGTCATAGGAGCTCTTTCTTTGATATTGCCAATGATCCCTAAGCGTATAAAAGAATGGGCATATGCAGGTTTCGCATTTGACTTTATTTTTGCAGGAATCAGTATCATTGCAATACATGGCATTTGCATTGAGGCTATGTTCCCATTAATTACTTTTATCGTATTAGCTCTTTCTTACGTGTCTTATCATAAAATTGAGGCATTGAAAAGTAATTCATAGTCTTATGGAGCACAGTATCTATCCTTGTATTTGGTTTGAAAATCAAGCACATGTTGCAGCTGATTATTATTGTAGCATTTTTCGCAATGCTACAATATTGTCATCCAACCCTATGGCAGTTGTTTTTGAAATCAACGCCACAAAATTTATGGCATTGAATGGGAATAAGCCTAATGGATTTAATGAAGGAGTTTCATTTGTAATTACTTGTGATACACAAGAAGAAATCGATTATTACTGGGAAAAATTAACAACCGAAGGTAAAAAAGGCAGATGCGGTTGGGTTACAGATAAATTTGGCGTGTCGTGGCAAATTGTACCGAGTATTTTAGGAGCAATGATGAGTGACCCAGATAAAGCACCAAAAACCATGTATGCATTTATGCAAATGAAAAAATTTATTATTAGTAAATTATTAGAAATACAATAGGCGGATTTTTACACATTCTGATTTCAATCACACTTTGTTAAATAGTGCTTTCTTAATTTCTCTGGCATTTTTTCAATAGTATATCTTAACATGGTTCTAGGCATAGATGTAGTATGATCATCTAAAAAATCTTCAATAGCTGCCGGTTTTTTTTGCCAAGCTTCTCTTAACATCCAGCCCGCTGCTTTATGTATTAAATCATGTTTGTGTGAAAGCATGATTTTAGAGAGAGCTAGAATATCCTTCACGTCATTTTTTCTGATAAAGTACAAAGTTGCTATAATCGCTACTCTGTTTTCCCAGATATTATCAGATTTCGCATATTCATACAACAAAGTCCGTTCTTTATCTAATAACGATCTTCCCAAAATTAAATGAGCGCTAGAATCTACTAAATCCCAGTTGTTCACTCGGTGCAACTTATTTAGATATAAATCTAGCCATTGCCTTTCGGTGTTTGTTTTGGAAGCTTCGTTATATTTAATGACCAGAATAAAAATACCTGTTAATCTTTCTTCATGAAAAATAGAGTCTAATAATTTTTCCACTGTTTTTGCATCACAATCCTTATGGAATTTCTTTGCAATCATTCTTTGTACAGGAACAGATACCCCAAGAAAACAATCACCTTCTCCATATTCACCCTTGCCTGTTTTGAAAAATTTTTGTGAAATAATTGCGCGTTCTTTTGTTGAACAATTTTCTAATTGTTGATGTATTTTTTTGTATGTGTTCATGCAAGCAGTATACTTACTTCA
This sequence comes from Chitinophagaceae bacterium, assembly GCA_947452965.1. Lineage (GTDB taxonomy): Bacteria > Bacteroidota > Bacteroidia > Chitinophagales > Chitinophagaceae > Ferruginibacter. The sequence continues at coordinate 23,693 of CANGEW010000001.1, forward strand.
AAAATAAAAAACCAATCTGAATGGTTGGTTTTTTATACTAATTATTTAATTACCTTCTAGAAATTATATTTGACTCCCAGTTGCATTTGCCATCTTGAATTAATTGGATCCAAAGTATAATAATGATTATCTATTCCTGTCGGTTTTACAAAATTAAATGAAGGCGTATACCCGGTTGAAGGAGCTCCAGGGTTTTTGCTTCCATCATTTACGAACTTTAAAAAGTTTACTGTATAATTATTAAGGTTGGTTACAAAGTTTACATGACCCCAATCGTTATTAATCAGGTTAAGTACATTTAAAATGTCTAAACTAATTTGTAAAGTTTTATAATGATTTGATTTACTCAATTTGAATTCATGTAATATTTTCATGTCCAAATTATGCACCCATGGTGTTCTTAATCCATTTCTTTCTGCATACTGACCTCTTCTGGTTTTTAAATAAGGATCATTTTCAATAAAATCATTTAAATCTACCCATTGTTGTTGTGCTGAATAGGTAACATTCCCATTTCCATCTTTTACATCCATCAACTTGATATCATTTGCATCTTTAGGAATATACGGCAACATCGCATTGGATCCATTAGCAAAAGGAGCAGATTGATACACTAAAGAATAAGGATTTCCTGATGCTCCAGAATAAAAGAATGTAATGGAAGTAGAATTCGTTTCATTCCATTTACACAATGCCCCAAAAGTAGCTACGATTCTATGTCTTAAATCAAAATTTGAATATGACAGAGCAGAGCTATTAGGAGTAACGCTAGGATTTAAATTAAAGTTACTCTCCCATGAATTTCTGATACCATTTGAAATATCTCTACTTTCACCATAAGTGTACGCAACACTCCAATTAATACCCATGGGCACACTAAATACTTTAATCGCATTATTGATTTTAGACAACTGTGCAGTGATATTGTAACGATATCCTTCAGATGTATTTGTTAACATGTAAACATTTGAAAATTTCGAGTTGTATTTTCCGCCGACATATACAGGGGTTTCTGTTGGACCATTGCTAAAATAAGAAACACTGTCTTTTAAATTAATTTGTTGAAACTTAACATCTGTAATGGTTTTTGTATACAACAAATCAAGCGTAAACTTGTAGCCATTGCCAAACTTATAATCTAAAGCCAAGTTACTTCTCCAAACCATTGGAAGTTTGAAGTTGTTATCAAATACATCTACTTCATGAGTACTGCTTTTACTTAACCCGCCATATTTTGTTACCGTATCTCTAAGCCCTTCTGGATTTAACGATAAAGGCACAGAAACTCCCGATGCAGGTCCATTCCAGTCAATGTTTCCGTAAGTATTACCATTAAGCGTATACGCATATCCATACCATGCAAATGGAACTCTTCCAGTAAATAGTCCTGTACCGCCTCTTAAGACCATTTTCTGCTGATTCATTATTTCATATTTGAACCCAATACGAGGAGAAATAGAAAGTTGAGCAGGTAACGAACCTCTAATATCCTTAAAGCTCGTTGCACTATACGTAGGGTTAGAGGAAATATAATTCACAGAATTCGTGCTATTTAACAATGTGTCGAGTGTTGGCTGATTGAAAGCAAACGAATAATCAATTCTTATACCTGGAGTGATTTTAAATTTATCCGTAACCGATAATTCATCTTGTAAATAAGCACTCAAAAGCCCTATTTTAAATGGATTTGGAGGATTGTTGTAAATATCATCTCTTTTGTTAGATAAATTTGGATCTGTGATAAAAGCCCCTCTGATTCTGCTTGGATTATCATTTAAAAAACTATTTAATCCTCTTGAATATTCCCAGCGTCCATTAAATGAATTCACAAAACCATACGTTAAATCATACAATTCATTATGTGTACCCAATGTGATTTTATGAATACCTTTTGTATAGGTAAGATTATCTGTTATCTCATATGTCTGTTGTTTTAAATTATATATAGATGCTTCTCTCCAGGTTCCTAGTGTAATTCTTCCGTTATCAATATCAATATAGGGAGCCATTGTTCCAGGAAAATCTCTATACTCATGTACATTTATATAACTAAGGATAAACTGGTTATTGATTTTATTATTAAACTTAGTTTTTAATTCTGCAGTGAGATTGGTGTTGATGGTATGTTGGGTAAAATCATTTGAGCCAAATTGAAAGTTGGTAGAAGAACGTTCTAAATTATTGGCTTTTCCGTACGTAAATATCCCTCTTACCGACAAAGTGTTTTTTTCATCTAAATTAAAGTCCAATCTGCCAAAAAGCTTGTCACTGGTTGTGTAAATATTATATGGTTCATTAAAACTTCCCGCATCATACCCCAGAGATTTTAATTTATCATAAATCTTCTGCCCCTCTTCCAATGTCATGGCTGCGCCTGGATCCCCAACATTATACGTACTAGGCTCTTGACGGTCGGTATGTTCATAATTGAAAATATAAAAAGCTTTATTCTTTTTAATTGGACCACTAATCGTGGCGCCTAGCTGATAATCATAAAAAGAACTTCCTATAGATGTTTTCAGGCCATCTACGCTTTTTCCAACGCCCAAACCATTTCTTCCATAACTGTATATAGAACCATGTAATATATTGGTACCGCTTTTAGTTACTGCATTTACACTTCCTCCAGTAAAATTTCCTAATTTAACATCAAAAGGAGATAATTGAACTTGTACTTCTTGAATGATATCAATGCTATAAGGAGTGGTTCTTGTTCCTGCACCAGCAGCACCTGATTGTCCGCCACCACTTACACCACCAGCAGAATTACTAAATCCAAAAGCATCGTTATTAATAGCACCATCTATGGTAAGATTATTATACCTAAAGTTAGAACCCGCAAAAGAGTTGTTATTAGACTGTGGAGTTAATCTGGTGAAATCAGACAGGCTTCTGCCAATACTTGGCAAAGTTTGTAATTGGCGACTATTTACATTAGTACCCTCTTTAGTTTTACTGGTTACAACTACAGACGACAACTCCGAAGTATTCGTTTTTAAAGTAATGCTAATATCAGGATTGTTGCCTAAAGTAAAATATACATCACTCAACACTTCTTCTTTATAACCAGTATGAGATATTTTCATAGTATAAGGACCTCCAGGTCGCAATCCAGCCAAATAAAAAATTCCTTTTTCATTGGTAATCGTATTCACTACCAGACCTGTTGGTTCATGTTTTATTGAAACCGTTACACTCATCAAATTAGAACTATTTTCACCCTTTACTCTACCACTAATAGAAGAGGATGTTTCTTGAGCAAAAGAAGTGTTGAATAAGTTTACAAACAAAAAAATTAGAGAAAATTGGTGAATGATTTTTTGAGAATTAAACATTACTAAGAATTAGGTGTGTTAAAATTTTATTAATAAAGTATTAAATTATTGCAAAGTAAATAGCCTGATGTTACGTCAAAATGTCTAAATGGTTACCTAAATGTTACCTAAATGTTACCTAAATGTTAAGTGATGCAGATTGAATAGAAACCCTCACAAATATCTGTAAGCAGGTTTATAAGATACAACAACCAAGATTTGAGAAAATAATGAGAAATATTATTATCGTAAGAAAAAATCAGCAATTGGTTACCCATTCAAATATCTAACCCTTGTACAAGCGGCTCTTCTGTATAATATTAGAAATACCAAAAAACTATTGATTAATATACATTAATATACATTTAGTAAAGAAGCCAATGATAGTTAATTGGCTTCTTTTTAGGATTGACTAAATAATTTTACACTAGTCTGTTCTGCTAGTAAATAATATTTAGCATTGTTAGCAGATGCTATTTTATTTACAACTGACTTAGGCGTAAGATGGGTATTGTAATAATCTAACACATTATTACTCATCTGTGAAACTACCTCATTACGCAAGCCGTATGCCTTTTCAATTACTACAGATAGATTTTCTGCATTGTTAAAGAACAAAGAGTTGTGACCATCCACTAGTGGCGGATGCATCATTTCTGCATATTCCTTTTGAATAATCGGTATACATCCAACAGACATCGATTCGGCTATATTGTGACAATAAGGCATTACAACACCCGGACAAGCCAAAAAAAATGAAAACTGACTTAAATATTTTCTATACTCTTCAAAATGCATTCTAAAAGAATCCGTCTTGATAATAATGCATTTATGATCTGAATTACTCATTAAAAAACTGGTCAACTCCGAAGCGCTTTTGATTATTGTCAGAAAATTACGAGTCAATAATTGATCGTATATTTTATTTCTGGAAAGAACGTTGAAATGTCTTTCTGGCTCATCGCCATAAAATCTAATATCAAAATTTCCTGCCATAAATATTGATTTTTTTTTCTCAATATTTTCTAGATTGAACAAATGAACATCATGATGATAAAAGTTGGGATGCATAGAAATGGGAATATAAAAAGCAGGATCAACTGAGTTATTTGATGGCAAAAGAAAATTAAAATAATTAGGTAGTAAGTTCTTTTCGTTAAAACAGATGATTGGGGTTTTGCTTTTTTTAAAGGCGACAATTTTTTCTTTTATCAAATATTGCAGATAGCTTTCCCCGCCAAGAATTTCATTAAAAATAGCAAAGTTTCGATTGAGTGTGATTTGATAACCTTCAATCGCAAAAAATTTTGCTAACACATAAAAATACCTTCCGTATAATTGGAGTTGTATTACGTCAAAATGAACAGTTTTCTTCTCTTTGACAAGGACTGGATTTTTATACCTTATATACTGTAAATAATTGTGAAATAGCGTCTTATATTGACGAAAATATTTTCCAATGAATTTTCTACCTCTATAATACATAACAAAATATAAAATTAAAATGAATTATAATTTTAATTAAACTGCTCCGTATAACTGAATAAAATCATTGAAACAGCCAGATTTCTTGAATCATCCACTAATTTATCCTTTAGTGTAAGCTAAATTAATCTATTTTTTACAAGTGTATTATTAGCAGTTTGGCAAAGAATTTATAGGAGTCGGCTGGCGCATTCTTTTTCTATAGAAAGTGTTAGAATGTGAAAGAAAACTACACAGTTTATGCCCAAAGAACAAATCCCCTTTTTTACGAAATCGCAATACAGTCAAAGGTTTTAGATGAAACTAAAAATGACAACCCGTTTTTGGATTGTCATTTTGGTAGTAATGTCGGGATGGCAAGATTCGAACTTGCGACCTCCTGGTCCCAAACCAGGCGCGATAACCGGGCTACGCTACATCCCGAACGGTAATTATTTTGAGGTGCTAAAGGAACTAGCCCACTCCTTCTCTCAAAAAAACTGCGGAGAGAGAGGGATTCGAACCCTCGGTACAGGTTTAAGCCCGTACAACGGTTTAGCAAACCGGCCCTTTCGGCCACTCAGGCATCTCTCCTTTTCTTAGCCCCTTCTTTAAGGGGTTGCAAAAATACAATTCAATAAGTTACTGCCAAAATAAAAATCAAAATAGATTCAACTTTATTTTGGTATTTATTACATCGTTGCTAATTGCACCTTGTGCTGCAACTCTAATACGCTCTCTTTAAATAAATTGTCAGTATCCATCAAATCCTTAACTGTCTGACAACTATGTATTACCGTTGTATGATCTCGTCCTCCAAAATGCTCACCAATTGTTTTTAATGAGTTTTTTGTAAATGATTTTGATAAAAACATTGTTATTTGTCTCGCTTGTACAATTTCTCTTTTTCTGGTTTTTTGTAACAACTTGTCATACGGCACGTCAAAATACTCGCATACCATCTTCTGTATTGTGTCTATTGTGATTTCTTTTGTAGATGATTTTACAAAATTACGCAATACCTTTTTAGCTAATTCTAAATCTATTTCTCTTCTGTTCAAAGAAGATTGAGCCAATAAAGAAATTAATGCGCCTTCTAATTCTCTTACATTGCTATTAATATTATATGCAATATACTTTACGACTTCTTTCGGCATCTCCAATCCATCATTACTCATCTTCTTCTCCAATATCTCAATCTTGGTCTCATAGTCCGGCAGTTGCAAATCCGCACTCAATCCCCATCTAAAACGACTCAATAATCTTTCCTGAACACCTTCCAAATCCTTAGGTGACTTATCACTGGTTAAGATTAATTGCTTTCCGCTTTGATGTAAATGATTGAAAATCGAGAAAAATGCATCTTGTGACTTTTCTGCACGATTAAAAAACTGCACATCGTCAATGATTAACACATCTACCATTTGATAGAAATGTATAAAATCATTAATGGCATGATTTTTACTATGATCAATAAATTGATTGATAAATTTTTCTGAACTCACATACAATACAACCTTGTTATTGTATAATCTCTTCACTTCATTTCCAATGGCTTGAGCCAAATGAGTTTTTCCCAAACCTACTCCACCATAAATAACTAAAGGATTGAAAGATGTTGATCCTGGCTTTTCCGCTACTGTTTTGCCAGCTCTTCTTGCCACTCTGTTACAATCACCCTCAATATAGGAATCAAACGTGTAAGAAGAATTCAACTGTGGGTCAATCTGCATTTTCTTCAACCCTGGTATTACAAATGGATTCTTTACGGGATTGTTTACCACCAATGGGAAATCCATTTCATTGCTAGCATAAGACTTATACCCATTACCAGGTACATCCATGGTTAATGGTTTGTTTTTGCTATTACCACTATCTACCATTATTCTATACTCAAGTCTCGCTTCCTTACCTAATTCCCTTTTTAATGTTTTTGCTAATAATGAAACATAATGCTCTTCTAAATACTCAAAGAAAAACTGACTGGGAACTTGGATGGTAAGTACCTTCTCTTTAATCGCAACAGGTTTGATGGGTTCAAACCATGTTTTGAAATGTTGCCATTCAACAATGTCTTTTATGATCTCTAAGCAATTACTCCAAACTTTCTCAAAAGACTTCTCCATTATTAATAATCCTATTTATAAACTGATCAAATGTTGTTTTTTGTAAGCATACTTTTAATACCATATGCTTCCTTTTTTTCGGACGGCGAATATCCTCACAAAATGTTGAAAAAAAAACTTTTTATTCAAACTTTTTTTTAGTATTCAAAAAAATACTGATGAAAAACATCTATATTTTTTTTGGGACATTGAAAATAGGAAATTATGACCACAAAACGGACACATTTATTAAAAAATAAAATATTATTTAATGAGGGGCCGTATAATTATTAATTTTCGAAGCAGGGTAGCTTGTTTCGTAAATTAAGTCTACTTTTGACAACTAAAATAACACATCATGAGTTACGAATTAGCAGGCAAATTGGTTGCCAAATACGATACAGTGCAAAGAACAGAATCTTTCAAAACCAGAGAATTTGTAGTAGAAAAAACAGACGATATCAATGGTAGAACCATTGTTAATTTCGTAAAATTCCAATGCGTTCAAGATAAAACAGCCATTGTAGACCGAGTAAATACTGGTGACGACGTAAAAGTATATTTCAATATCAAAGGATCAAAATGGGAAAAAGAAGGTAAAACCAACTATATCACCAATCTTGATGCATGGCGAATTGAACAACTACTTAAGTCTGGTAGCAGTGCGGGTGTTGATAATGAGTACCTAGAACCTTTAGACACCTTCTCATCCAACACTTCAGATGCTGTGGATGATTTGCCTTTCTAATTTCAATTCAACACATCCCTGTTTTTAGGATAATACCTAACACATGCAACAAAAAATCACCTTAAGGCTTACCCCAGCTGACGCCGCAAACGTTGCCGGCATAAAAAAGCATATTGCCCAACATGCAGGGGTAAAAGAAACCGCTATTTCTGGATTCCAAATTCTAAAAAAATCAATCGACGCCAGAGGCAAAAATGTATTGTTTAATATTACAGCCAACGCCTTTATCAATGAGCCATTCCATACTGAAGAGTCGATGAGTTTTCAATTCAAAGATGTTCATCTTGCACCAAAAAAAGTTATTATCATTGGCGCAGGACCAGCAGGATTATTTGCCGCTCTTTTTCTAATTGAACAAGGCATCAAGCCTGTCATTTTAGAAAGAGGTAAAGATGTTAAAAGCAGAAGACGAGATTTAGCCACACTAAATAAACAAGGGATTGTAAATTCGGAAAGCAACTATTGTTTTGGCGAAGGTGGCGCAGGCACCTACTCTGATGGAAAATTATACACTCGAAGCAACAAAAGAGGAAACATCAATAGAATTCTAGCCCTGTTTGTAAAATTTGGAGCACCGGAGCATATTTTATACGACGCCCACCCTCACATTGGAACCAATAAGCTCCCACAAATCATAACAGCAATGAGGGAACAAATTATTTCCTGTGGTGGCGAAGTGCATTTTGAAAAAAAACTTTCCGGATTCAAATTAAATAGAAATAAAATTGAGCATGTTATCACATCAGACCAATCTACTTTTACGGCTGATGCTTACATTCTAGCCACTGGTCATTCTGCCAGAGATATTTTTGAATTACTTTACCAAAATCATATTTTAATAGAAGCAAAACCTTTTGCACTGGGAGTTAGAATTGAACACCCTCAGGAATTAATTGATAAAATACAATATCACTGCGATAATAGAAGCGAGTTCTTGCCACCGGCCTCTTATAGTTTAGTAGATCAAATTCATCAAAAAGGAGTATTTTCTTTTTGTATGTGTCCTGGAGGTATTATTGCACCTGCTTCTACAAACCCAAAGGAATTAGTCGTGAATGGATGGAGCCCCTCAAAAAGAAACAATCCTTTTGCTAATAGCGGCATGGTGGTTCAAATTGATGAAAAAGATGCAATAAAACACACCAAACATTTACAATTAGAACAAAACCATCCATTACTATTCATGTACTTCCAACAATTGGTTGAACAAAAAGCCTTTGCGGCCGGAGGTGGAAAATTTGTTGCGCCAGCTCAACGATTAGTAGATTTTTGCGATCATACCATTTCTGCAAGTCTTCCCAAAAACTCCTACCTGCCTGGATTACACTCTACGGATGTTAATGAAGTATTACCCCAATTTATCTCCAAAGTCTTAGCTGATGGATTCAAAGCGTTTGGAAAAAAAATGAAAGGCTACTTTACCAACGAGGCTATTGTAGTGGCAACTGAAAGCAGAACTTCCAGTCCTGTGAGAATACCCCGACTTGCAAATGGAGAACACCCTCAACTTGCAAACCTTTATCCCTGCGGAGAAGGGGCAGGATATGCCGGCGGAATTGTTAGCGCAGCTATGGATGGCGAAAATATCGCTACAATGATTGCTGAAAAATTTAATGCCTAAGCCTTACTATTTGACAGTACTTTTGCATTACCTAAAGCAATGCTATGAATCTTATTGAATTGCATCAACTAAAAAAACACTTTGCTACCCAAAAAGCTGTCGATGACATCAGTTTCAACATCAAAGAAGGAAGTATTTTCGGTTTACTAGGGCCTAACGGTGCTGGTAAAACGACACTCATCAGAATGATTACCGGAATTTTTCTGCCTGATAGCGGAGAAATATTATTTAATGGAAAAAAATTCAATCCTAATGACGATGTTAGCAAGATAGGCTACATGCCCGAAGAAAGAGGTCTTTATAAAAAAATGAAAGTTGGTGAGCAAGCGTTATACTTGGCTCAATTAAAAGGAATGAGTCGTGGTGATGCAATGAAAAACCTTACAAAATGGTTTGTGAAATTAGAGATGGAAAGTTGGTGGAATAAAAAAGTGGAAGACCTAAGTAAAGGCATGAGTCAAAAACTACAATTTGTCACTACCGTGCTTCATCAGCCGCAATTGATTATTCTAGATGAGCCCTTCAGCGGATTAGATCCTGTGAATGCCAACCTTATCAAAGAAGAAATTTATACCCTTGCGAAAAATGGCGCTACGATTATCTTCAGTACGCACAGAATGGAACAGGTAGAAGAAATTTGTGACCAAATTGCACTCATCAACACTGGTAAAAAAATATTAGATGGAACGGTACATCAAGTGATACAAGATTTCAAAGAAAATATCTATAAAATAGGAATAGATGGCACCTATGAAAACCTAAATCCTTCCTTGTTCACAATTATACAACACAAGCAAAATGAGATAAAACTAAAACTAAACGAAGGGATCACTACCAATCAACTGTTACAGTATTTTATCAATCAACAAGTTTCTATTCGTTCTTTTGAAGAAGAACTTCCTTCCTTAAATGATATTTTTATAAAACTGGTAGAGAATTCAAGCGCCAGTAGAACTTTTTTACAACAAAATTAATTTTCTATTCTATGAATAAAATCATCCTCATTATTAAAAGAGAATATCTTACTCGTGTAATGAAGAAATCTTTTTTAGTGACCACGCTTCTGGTTCCTCTCATTATGTTTGGATTTTACATCGCCATCATAGGAATTTCCATGCAAGGAAATAATGATATTCAAAAAATAGCAGTAATTGACAACGCTCATCTTTTTAATGGAAAAATTAAAAGTCAAAAAAAAGAATTGAGATTTTTTATCATTAATAACGAAACCGAAGCATCCTTTTTACCAAAATATAAAAAACTAGGATACACTTCTTTTTTACTCATTCCGGCAGATACCTCTAAAGTATATAAAGGTAAATTCATTTTGCACAGTGAAACTTCTGTGAATATCATCACTATGGATGACATCCAAGAGCTTATCAATAATAACATTAGAACAAAACAATTACTGGCCAATGGTATTGATCCCCAAAAATTTGAGGAGGCCACTAAAGACGTTTATATAGAAAATACTATTGAAACTAAAGAAGGTTCTAAAAAAAGCGTGGCAGCCGTTTCTTATGGAGTAGCATTTTTTTGTGGCATCTTAATCTACATCATGATGATGACATATGGTACACAAGTGCTTAGAGGTGTTACCGAAGAAAAAACTAATAGAATCGCAGAGGTTATCATTAGCTCTGTGAAACCTTTTCAATTAATGATGGGCAAAATAATTGGAATTGGTGCCGTAGGCCTCACTCAATTTTTGATTTGGTTGATTTTGCTAATAATGGTTCAATTTGCTATCCCCGTTTTTTTTCCTGAAGTCATTCAAAACATGGGTCAATCAAATGCAATGGCATCTGAAAATGTTCAAATCGCAAGTATTACACTAGAGGGTCTTTCTGCATTACCGATTGGAAAAATTGCAGGTTGTTTTATTTTTTATTTTCTGACTGGATATATCACTTACGCCTCTATTTTTGCTGCGGTAGGTAGTGTAGTAAGTGAAGACCATCAGGAAGCTCAACAACTCATAACACCTGTCATGATGCCTATATTAATGGGATTTGTCATCATGACAAAAGCAGTAAACGACCCCAACAGTACGCTCGCAGTATTTGGCAGCATTTTTCCACTCACTTCACCAATTGTGATGATGGGAAGAATTACTTCGGATGTCCCGACCTGGCAACTGGCATTATCCATGTTTTGTTTGATTGGTTCTTTTATTTTATTTACCTGGATAACTGCAAAAATTTACAGGACTGGTATTTTGCTATATGGAAAAAAAATCACCTGGAGAGAAATGATAAAATGGGCTTTTGTAAAAAATTAATACCTTCTTAGAAGGGTCAGCTCTTCCTGATAATCTTTCCATATTTCTTTTACAATGGCAGCAGCAGGCATGATTTTATCTATTAAACAACTTGCCTGCCCAATCTCTAATTCCCCTTGTGTAAGATCCCCTTCAAACATTCCTTTTTTTGCACGACCTCTTCCAAGGATTTGCAATAAATCTTCTTTTGATGCCCCTTGCAATTCTGCTTGATTAATCTGAGTAAAGAAATCGTTTTTTATGAGTCGTACTGGAGTTAATTGTTTTAAGGAAAGCTGTGTATCACCTTCTTTTAAATGAATAACGGTATTCTTGAAATTAATATGACTCGAGGCCTCTTCGCTTGCTATAAACCTACTGCCTATCTGAACTCCAGCAGCACCCAAAACAGTTGCTGCAAGCATCTGCTTACCAGTAGCAATTCCACCTGCGGCAATTACAGGAATATCTACTGCTTTACAAACAGAAGGGATTAATACCATGGTGGTGGTTTCTTCTCTACCATTATGTCCGCCCGCTTCAAATCCCTCAGCAACAACAGCATCACAACCTGCCTCTTGTGCTTTGACAGCAAATTTGCTGCTACTCACAACATGCACTACAATAATGCCGTGCTCTTTTAATTTAGTAGTATGTGTAACCGGATTACCGGCAGATGTAAATACAATAGGTACCTTTTCTTCAATGATGGTTTGAATATGCTGGTCTATATCTGGATACAACATTGGCAAATTCACCCCAAATGGATTTTTAGTGGCTTGTTTACATTTCTGAATATGCTCTTTCAAAACTTCAGGATACATACTACCACTACCTATCAATCCTAACCCTCCAGCATTGCTAACTGCACTGGCTAAACGCCAACCACTTGCCCAAATCATTCCTGCCTGAACAATGGGTATTTCTATTTTGAATAATTCTGAGATAGAAACTTTCATGGAGTTTATAGTAGGTTTATTATGATTTTCCACCTGCTAAATCAATAGCCGTATTATCGCCTATATTTAAATTTCTGCTAACCCCTTTTACTTCTGCATCGTTGCCTATCAATGAGCTATTCAATACGATTTCTACTAAATTTGAATAGGCTCCGATAATAGAATCTTTAATGATTGATTGATTGATAACAGTATGTTCACCAATAGCAACATTGGGACCAATAACAGAATTTTTGATGACACAACCTTCGCCTATAGTAACCGGAGGAACAATAATTGTGTTTTGAAAAGAGTTTTTCTCAAATACGTTGCCACCAAACTTTTTCAACATGATAGCATTAGAATAAAGTAAGGTTTCCTTCTTTCCGCAGTCAAACCAGTTAGACACTTTAAATGATTTAAATGACACCCCTTGCTGAATCATACATTCTAAAGCGTCTGTCAAATTAAAATCTACAAAATGGTCTTCGTTGGCTGAAATGATTTTATGTAAACATTGATACATAACATCGGTTTCAATAATCTTATAAATGCCTACCAATGCCATATTGCTTTTGGGTATCGTTGGCTTTTCTATCACCCTTGTAATGAACCCATCTTCGTCTTCTTCCGCTACACCAAAATTTCTTGGATCGTCAACATTTTTTAATCCCAATAAAGAACAAGGCGTCTCAATTACTTGTTTTACATCATATTCAGCTATTGTGTCACCCAATACGATGATTGCCTGATCATTACCCACAATCTCCTGTGTTAATGAAACCGCATGACCAATTCCATGACGATCATTTTGTTGAACAAAATGAGATTGAATGTCAGGGTAGTTTTCGGTTACATAATCCTGAATTTTTTCGCCTAAATAACCAATAATAAATACAAATTCTTGTATCCCAGCTTCCCTTAATTGATCTACAATGATGCTCAAAATGGTTTTACCTGCAAGGGGGATTAATGCCTTAGGTTGTGTATAAGTATGTGGCCTCAACTTTGTGCCTGCACCTGCCACTGGAATAATAGCCTTCATAATTATTTATTTCAAATGGTGAAATTAGGACATTTTTCATAGATAGCTTGTTGACAATTTTATAAACTATGTTGATAACCAAATAAACAAGATCTCTTTCAAAACCTTGTGATTTGTATCTTTGTAGTCAAATATATTTTTATGTACAAAGACAATGCGATTTTTGATTTAATTGGAAAAGAATTAGATAGACAAAGACATGGTATTGAGCTCATTGCAAGTGAAAATTTCACAAGCATGGAAGTCATGAAAGCTATGGGATCAGTTCTTACAAATAAATATGCAGAGGGGTATCCTGGAAGAAGATACTATGGAGGATGCGAAATTGTGGATCAGGTGGAGCAATTAGCGATTGACAGAATCAAGCAAGTTTTTAATTGCGAATATGCTAATGTTCAGCCCCATAGCGGAGCACAGGCAAATGCCTCTTTGATGTTAGCGATTTTACAGCCCGGTGATAAAATTCTCGGTCTTGATTTAAGCATGGGAGGACATTTAACACATGGCTCTCCTGTAAATTTTTCAGGAAAATATTTCAAACCCTCATTCTACGGGGTAAAAAAAGAAACCGGATTGATTGATTACGAAATGTTGGAAGAAAAAGCCAGAGCGGAGAAACCCCAGCTTATCATTTGTGGCGCTTCCGCATATAGTCGTGATATTGACTATGCAAGAATCAGAAAAGTTGCCGACGAAGTTGGAGCATTTGTATTATGCGATATGGCACATCCGGCAGGACTGATTGCTAAAGGGTTATTATCTTCCCCTTTTGAACATTGTCATTTTGTAACAAGCACCACTCATAAAACTTTACGTGGGCCAAGGGGAGGAATTATTTTGATGAAGAAAGATTTTGAAAATCCTTTTGGATTAAAAGATTTGAAAGGTAATGTGAGAATGATGAGTAATTTGATTGACATGGCGGTATTTCCCGGAACTCAAGGGGGACCCCTAGAACATGTAATTGCCGCCAAGGCAGTTGCTTTTGGTGAATTATTATCTGATGAGTTTACCGATTACGTTACACAAGTTCAAAAAAATGCCCAAGCGATGGCTAAAGCATTCATAGCCAAGGATTATCAAATCATTAGTGGGGGCACCGACAATCATTTAATGTTGATAGATTTACGTAATAAAAATATCACTGGAAAAAAAGCACAGGAAACGTTAGATAGAGCACATATTACACTCAATAAAAATGCCGTTCCTTTTGATGATAAAAGTCCTTTTGTAACTAGCGGCATACGTGTTGGCGTTCCTGCTATCACCACCAGGGGTATGAAAGAAAAAGATATGCAAACTGTTGTAGATTTGATTGACCGCGTTTTGATGGATATAGATAATGAAGCGAATGTTGAATCCGTAAGAACAGAAGTAAATAAATTAATGAAACAATTCCCGCTGTATCCTGAGTTAGGATAATCGTTTTACTATTAAATCGGCATGTATGATACAAAGAATCCAAAGTATTTGGTTATTGTTAGCAAGCATATGCACTTTTTGCTCGCTTCAATTACCTTTTTATTCAGGAAGTTTAGCCAATAACAATGTAGTAGTGTTTGTAAATGGTATGTATAGTTTTCCCATTTCATTTGTAACTATTGTAATTGGTGTGCTTACGACAATTAGTATTTTTTTGTATAATAATCGCCCTTTACAAATGAGGTTTTGCTTGTTTAGCTTGATATTAGAAAGCTTATTGATCTTCCTTTATTTTACTCAAACGAAGCAATTCATTTCAGGCACACTATCTCTTTCTTCAATTTTGCAGTTATTAGTATTTTTCTTTGTGCTACTAGCTTTCAGAGGAATCTTCAAAGATCACAAAATTGTAAAAGAAAGTGATCGTTTGAGATAATTAATACTATAAAAATTTAGCCGTATAGCCCACCTTCTTTTTCTTTAATTCGGAAGGTGTTCCTGTAAACACTAAATTTCCTCCTTCAGCGCCTGCCTCAGCACCCAGATCAATAATCCAGTCACAACATTTCAACACATCTGTATTATGCTCAATTACAATGATGGAATGACCTTGATCTACCAACGCATTAAATGAGGTTAATAGTTTTTGAATGTCGTGAAAATGCAATCCTGTAGTTGGCTCGTCAAAAATAAACAACGTAGTGCCTTGCGATTTCCCCTTTCCTAAAAAAGAAGCTAATTTGACCCGTTGCGCTTCTCCTCCGCTTAAAGTATTAGAAGACTGCCCTAATTTCACATATCCCAATCCCACATCAGACAAAGGCTGAATAGCTTTCGCAATAGCTATTCCATTTTTTGAATCGTTAGTAAAAAATTCAATTGCCTCATCTACACTCATTTCTAATAATTCGTGAATATTTTTATCATTATATCTAACTTCCAGTACTTCATCTTTGAATCGCTTTCCTTTGCACATATCGCATTCTAAATGAACATCGGCCAAAAACTGCATTTCCACAACTTGCGAACCCTCTCCTTTACAAGTATCGCATCTGCCGCCATCCACATTAAATGAAAAATGTTTAGGCATAAACCCCCGCATTTTGCTTAGAGGTTGTTTAGAATACAAGTCTCTTATTTCGTCATAGGCTTTTATATAGGTAACGGGATTGCTCCTACTAGACTTTCCAATAGGATTTTGATCTACCAATTCTAATTGTTTAATGTAATCAATATCTCCACTTAATTTTTTGTACATCCCAGGCTTATCTACAAATTCTCCTAAGTGCTTTTTTAATGCTGGATATAAAATCTGTTTGATTAACGTGGTTTTACCACTTCCGCTTACCCCGCTTACAGCACAAATTGTATGTAAAGGAAATTCAACGGTTATATTTTTTAAATTGTTCTCTTTTGCGCCCTCTACGGTGATGCTTCTGTTCCATTTTCTGGGGGTTTTAGGCGGCTCTATTTTTAAAGTGCCGGAAAGATATTTACCAGTTAAGCTTTTTTTATTTTGGATAATTTCTTCATAGTTTCCAGCAGCAACAAGTGTCCCACCTAAATGGCTAGCCAATGGGCCCATATCTATTATATAATCTGCTTCACGCATCATCATTTCATCATGCTCTACTACTACAACCGTATTCCCTAAGTCACGCAACTCTTTTAATACAGAAATAAGGCGCTCTGTGTCTCTTGAATGCAAGCCAATAGAGGGCTCATCTAATATGTATAATGAATTAGTTAAATTACTTCCTAAACTTCTAGTAAGTTGAATTCGTTGGCTCTCACCGCCGCTCAGTGTATTAGCTAATCTGTTAAGTGTAATATAACCTAGTCCAACATCTAGAAGTGTTTTTAATCGGTGATGAATCTCCAGGAGTATTCTTTTTGCTACTTGCTGGTCATATTCACTCAAAGACAACTTTTCAAACCATTCATATAAATCTTTAACCGGCCATTCGCAAAGTTCTCCAATATGTTTTCCTCCGATTTTCACATACAACGCATCTTTTCGTAACCGATAACCTTTACAATCAGGGCAAGTCGTTCTGCCTCGATATCTACTCAATAAAACGCGATATTGTACTTTGTATAAATTCTGTTCTACTTCTTTAAAAAAATCATTGATGCCATAGGCATCTTTGTTACCATTCCAGAGTTCTTCCAATTGAGATGACGATAATTCCATAATGGGTTTGTGAATCGGAAAATCAAACTTTTTAGCTGCCCTAATAAAAGCATCCTTCCATGAACTTAATTTTTCGCCTCTCCAAGGTGCAACGGCTCCTTCAAATAAACTCAATCGTTGATCCGGAATCACTAAATCTTTATCTATTCCTAATACATGAGAAAAACCTTCGCAAGTGGGACAGGCTCCAAATGGATTGTTGAATGAAAACAAGTTTGGGGCAGGTTCTTCAAACAGCATGCCATCTAATTCAAATTTATTACTGAATTGAAATGTTTTATTATCATTTATCAACAACGTTACTACTCCTTCCCCTTCATAAAAAGCCGTTGATACAGAATCTGCTATTCTATGTAAATCATCTTGATCAAAATCTTTTTTAACTAAACGATCGATTAAAACAAACGTGTCGGTTGTATTTGTTTTAGATGATTTGAAAACAGGATGCTTTTTATTTTCTAATAATTCTTCAATTCTGAGTACCTCTTTACTAAAATAAATTCTTGAAAATCCTTTTTGCAACAAAATAGAAAGCTCTTCTTCTATGTCTCGTTTAGCGTGTTTTTTAAACGGAACCAATAAAAGAATTTTATCACCAGCTTTTAATTGATTGATTGTTTTAATAATATCTTCAACGTCATCTTTTTTCACTTCTGCTCCACTAACAGGAGATATGGTTTTTCCAACGCGAGCAAACAACAAACGTAAATAGTCATAAATTTCTGTCATACTGCCAACTGTACTTCTGGGTGTTCTAGTAACAACTTTTTGTTCAATGGCAATAGCGGGACAAAGACCTTGTATCATATCCACATCAGGCTTATTCATTCGTTGCATAAATTGTCTTGCGTATGAACTCAGACTCTCTGCATATCTTCTTTGGCCTTCTGCAAACAAAGTATCTATTGTTAAAGAAGATTTTCCTGATCCAGAAACTCCCGTAACTACGACTAGTTTATTTCGTGGTATGGTTACCGTTACATTTTTTAAATTATGTACTCGTGCGCCCTTAATCACAATATTATTAGAAGAATGTACGTTAGTAATAACAGGTTTTTTTATAGTGGTTTTTTCTTTCATTATCTTTTTGTTCAACACTGCGAAATTAGGCTAAGATTGCGGTTAATACTGAGAAAAATACGCGATTTGTAAAATATACTGCGTAAATCTACGTATGGTTTTAGAGCACTACTACTCGATTTTTCATTTTACGTAAAAAATTGTTTAAAATTTTTTGGAGGGATACAAAACGACTATACCTTAGCAGTACAATATCCAAATAAAGAAAAAAGGTTCCCTAAATTAACCGCTTCTTTAAAAAGATATTTCATCCAAATCCAAACCAACAAAAACTGAAAAACCATGAAAAACCTTACCCAACTTACCGACCAAGAATTAGTTCGCAGCTACATGAACAACGAAGCAGATGCATTATCAGTTTTGGTAGCTCGTTACAAAGACAAAATTTTCACTTCTATCTATTTATTAGTAAAAGACAAATATCTTGCTGAAGATATTTTTCAAGATGTATTTATCCGTATTATTGACACATTAAGAAATGGTCGTTATACAGACGAAGGAAAATTTTTACCATGGGCTTTACGTATTGCGCACAACATGTGTGTGGATCATTTCAGAAAAGTAAAACGTAGTCCAAGTATCAAAACAAGTGAAAATCATGACATTTTTGAAGTATTAAATTTCTCTGAAGCTGGTAAAGACGAGAAAATTATGCAAAATGAAACAAGTGATAAAATCAGAAGAATGATTGATATGTTGCCAGAAGACCAAAGAGAAGTAATTATTCTTCGTAATTATGCTGATTTGAGTTTTAAAGAAATTGCACAATTAACTAATTCTAGCATCAATACTTGTTTGGGAAGAATGCGTTATGCTTTGATTAACTTAAGAAAAATGATGACTGAAATGCAAATTGCATTGTAACATAAAAACATGGTTCTTACACAAACCCTTTCCAACTGGAGAGGGTTTTTATTTTGTTGTAAGTGCCTTTATTCCACATTGAAGCCATTCTAGATAAGCTTTTTTATCAGGTGTATAACCAATAGGTCGATTGGCTAACTGTTCTTCTGAGTTTATGATGGCATAAAAAGGTTGGGCGTTATTTTGAAAATTTTCTTGCTCTAAGGTTGACCATTTGTCTCCATAATTATTAATGATTTTAGAGGGTCCTTCTTTGGGTTGATACAAAAATTGCTCAGATGGTGGCAGCTCTTTCTTATCATCAACATACAAAGAAATCACAATGAAATTCTCACTCATTAACTTATATACTTCTGGATCGCTCCAAATATTTTCTTCCATTCTTCTGCAGTTCACACAAGCATAACCAGTAAAGTCGATTAAAATTAGTTTATGTGCTGCTTTTGCCATTGCAATGCCTTCTTGGTAATCCTTAGAACAATGAAAGCCCAAAACACAATCGGATTCCTTTTTATAAATACTATAATATAAAGGAGGTGGAAAGCCGCTAATGAGTTTTAAATTTGCCCAATTTGTATTGGTGACACCTGGTAATAAATACAAAGTAAAGCATCCTACAACAAAACCAATTACTTTTCTGGCCGATGAAATTTTGGGGGTATCGCTATCATGTGAAAATTTAATTTTACCAAAAAGATAAAAGGTAAGTCCTAACCCTACCAATATCCAGATGCCAATAAAAATTTCTCTCTTGAGGAGCCCCCAATGCATCACTAAATCTGCATTCGATAAAAATTTAAAAGCTAACGCAATTTCTAAAAAACCCAAGACTACTTTTACTGAATTTAGCCAACCGCCAGATTTTGGTAAAGATTGAAGCCAATTAGGGAATAAAGCAAATAATGCAAACGGCAATGCCAACGCTAACCCAAATCCGCCCATTCCGGCTGTTAGCTGCATAGCCCCTCCATCGCTTACTAAAGAACCGGCTAATAATGAACCTAATATGGGTCCTGTACATGAAAAAGAAACCAATGCCAAAGTTAAAGCCATAAAAAAAATCCCAAAGATATTACCGGCTCCTGCTTTACTATCTGCTCCTGTGGAGAAAGATGCAGGCAAAGAAATTTCATAAAAACCAAAAAAAGAAAATGCAAAAAAAATAAAAATCAAAAAGAAAAAAACATTTAGATAAACATTGGTAGATATGTTGTTTAAAAATGCAGGATTAATAGAATCTAAAAAGTGAAAAGGCAAACTCAGTAGGACATAAATAAAGAAAATAAAAAAGCCATATAAAAATGCATTTTTAATGCCTGATTTTTTATTAGTCGCTTTTTTTGTAAAAAAAGATACCGTGAGGGGGATCATTGGAAAAACACATGGAGTAAGCAAAGCAATTAATCCACCTAAAAAACCAATGAAAAATAAGCTTCCTAAACTTTTGGAGACATCGTTTTTTATCGGCGCAACTCCACAATTACTGATTGGGTGATTAATGTCAATGGTGGGAATTTTTAACCTTTTACTTACAATTGAATCTCCAGACAAGCTAATCAAAAGGTTGGTTTCTTCTGGTATAAAATTGTTTTCTTTAGAAACATTGTACGTAATTGTTGCCTGAATATTATTTACTGAGCTATCTGAAATAGTAATTTTTTGTTCTAATTCTATACTATTAATAAACACCTTTTTTTTCTTTTCATAAATGAGATCATTTACAAAAGTAGGCTTGCTTTGTATTTGAATGGGATCAGCAAGTAGTGAAGGCGTATACTTTACAACAACTCCCTCTAACTGATCTGCTTTATCTTGATCATATAAAATCCAACCTGAAGAAATGGCTCCTTTGATATGAATTAAATATTGATTTTCTTGAATCGCTTTTACTTGGTAACTCCATGTAACTACACTACTTTCTTGTGCATACATCAATGTAGGTAACATTATAATCAAAAGAAACAGAAGTACTAGTAGCTTTTTCATATCTCCATAATTCAAATGAATAAAAAATCCCGAAATATTCGGGATTCAAAGTTAGTTTTTATTTGTCTTCTAATTTTACCGAAAATGAAACATCTGTTGGAGGGAGACATTTTTGATCATTACAAACCATAAAATTAACCGTTCCCTTTATGATGGTATTTGCTTTTGTTTTAAGCGTTAGTTTTTGAACAAAATCAACTTTATTTTCATAAAATTTTAATTTTGAATCAAAGTTCTTGTCATAGGCAAATTTGGCTTTTCCTTGTTCTGTAACTTTACCCTCTAATTTTACTAATGGATTTTTTGAAAACACGAATGAAGTAGATACGGGGCCATCACCTGCTTCTTGAGCATATACATGCCATTTGTTTTGAATAGTAGCTATTGCATGAATCTCATATTTTTTATCAGAAATCTTTTTGGCTGTAAACTCCCATGTTACAGGTTTTTCAATTTGTGCCCATGTGCTTAATGAATAAAAAAATAAGGCTACAAATAATATAAATATTTTTTTCATGTGTCTTCGATTAAAAAGTGAATATAGTAATGTGCGTTGTGTAATACTATTAATTGATGCCAAAAATTGTGTTAAACACTTGTAATCCATCTCTGTTTTGAAGGTTTGCACTAGAAGCTCTTTCTGGATGAGGCATCATGCCAAAAACATTTCTTCCTGCATTGCAGATACCTGCAATATTGTTAATAGCGCCATTAGGATTGCTTTCTGTCGTAACTTGTCCATTTTCATTACAATATCTATAGATGATCTGATTATTAGCCTCTAAAGATTCGAGAACGTCTGCTTGGGCAAAATACCTGCCTTCACCATGAGCAATTGGAATTTTTAAAACAGCGGAATTATTAGATGCTGAATTTGTGAGGTAAATGTTTTTACAAATAAATTGCTGGTTGGCGTTTTGCAACAATACACCTGGAAGAAGTCCGCTCTCACATAATATTTGGAAACCATTACAAACACCCAATACTTTTCCTCCCCTATTGGCAAAGTCTATTACGCTTTGCATCATTGGACTAAACCTAGCTATGGCGCCACAACGTAAATAGTCACCATAACTGAATCCGCCTGGTAATACGATGCAATCGTCTGTAGTGAACATGCTTAGGTCGCTGTCTTTATGCCAAAGCTGAATCACTTCTTGATGTAAATCTTGTTCCAATGACTCAATCATGTCCCTATCACAATTTGATCCAGGAAAAACGACTACTCCAAATTTCATAAGTTACTAAATTTTTACATTTTAAAATATGTGATATAAAACAAAAATACTCAGAATGTATTAATGTGAAATAAAAAAACAACTCACGGCAACAGAAACTCCTATTAATGCCCAAAATATTATGAGATTAACCCATTTATTCACTGAATAAAAAAAGAACGAACTCAATAAAACTGAAAGGGGGCCAACTGAAATAATCCAATCAAAAAAACTAGCTGTTTTATTTAAAAAAGGCAATACAAGAGCTAATATAAAAAACAAATATAATATTGACCAGCAGTTTCTAGATTGAACCAATAGCCTGCGCATGTTTTGTTGTATAAAATAAACACCGATTAAAGATATGATAGCAACTACAATTAATCCTACCCATTGCATATTAGATATAACAATGAAAGGTATTTTAAATCCAAACATGCTTGGAATCAAATTAATATTTTTTACATCCATTAAAAAATTAATCGACACGATGAAATAATATGGAGTTAATAATCCTAAAAAAACTATGATCCATTCATGCAATCGAAAAGGCCTTGAAATAGAAAGTGCAAATAAAACCGGAAAAATAAAGAAAAGTGAAGGGGCATAAATTAATGATGTGAGACCCAACAATAACCCTAGGTTAAAGATTTTTTTTTGGGGATGATGAACATTATTAAGCTTGAAAAGCATCGATAAAATCCAAATAATGAATGTATTTGCAACAAAAGCCGCAGTAACTTGTCTGTGAAACACTCCCATTGAAATAACTAACAAATAGCTCATCCCAATTAAATAATGGGATTTTGAAAACATTTTTTGGTCATTGATGATTTTGTTGAGCAACAAAGCCTGTACAAACAATAATATAATAAAAAAAATGGAGCATGTAACAGATGTATTTCCTGTAACATGTGATAAAAAATTAGCTAACGAATGATACAGAATGGTATCTCCAGGCTGGATTGACACCAAACAAGGAGTTGCAAATATGGACCAATTTAGCAAAAAGCCAAAAATGATAAGCAAAAAATTATTAAAGGGAATATTACTTTTAAAACTGCCTACCACTATTAAAATTGATTGGTTTAATTAGCAAAATTCATACTTTAACATGCAAAAAAATACGATGTGAATAAATAGGGGAAACTTGTTAGAATTCTATTTTAGCAAACCCGATTTGATTTTGATATAAAAAAGGAATGATGGTTTGATAATTTCCAATCTGCTTTGCCAATTTGGGCATGAAATAATATGCTTCTTCCGTATTTTTTATTGCAGGATACCTTTTAATGTCCCCTGTTGGCATTAGACTTTGATTGCTGATGATATTCTTATTGTTTTGATTAGCTATGTATAAAAAGAAGAGCTCTGAACCACTGTTCAAAGTTGAAAAAGATAAATAAGTGTCATCATCAACTTCGGATTGTTTTTTGGTAATTACATTATTCCATTGAAGATGTAAAGAACTATCAATGCTTACCAACAGTATGTCATTATTAGAATATCGAGTAGTTCTATATTGATTGTAGTTGTCATATCCGCCATATGAATAATTATAAGGACTGTTATTGTAATAATTATTATTGGAAAGAGAAAAGCCCATATTCGGATTCATATTCCACTGATTATTGGTGTTTTGACTTTCTGAATATGCATTTTCAGCAATTAAAACAAAACTTCCATTCTTTTTTAATAATATATTTTTGGGAATCAACTTGTCAATACTATAATTATCTATTTGTGTATTTTTTATACTGTTTAGAAATGATTCAGAAAATGTGTTGAAAGCGATTTTTGGGATGTCTAATTTATTAGCGGAAAAAATCATTGTGAATAATCCATCCAAACTGTTCTTGTTATCTTCATGATAATAACTATTGATCAGATAGTTCTTGTTTAAGTTATCAACTTTAATTAACACATGGTCAATATACTTATTATCTAGAGGAACGGGTATTCGAAACAAGCTATCAGAATTCTTTTTATGCATAAATATTTCGAGTGAATGATAGTTGTCTGCAAAACGATTTTTGGTTTCTTTTGCAAAAAGCATATTGCCATCATTGTCTATATATACATCACTTAAAAAGTCTTTGTAAGTATTGTATGAAAAAAATTTATGGATGCTATCAATCACTATTAGCTGGTTATTAAATAATTTGGCAGTCAATGATAACTCTTTGTTTTTGACAAGTCTTTTATAAATCAACAGCTTGGATTTATCCTCACTATAAGCGACTGCATATATTTTATCATCCGCAAAAAATCCTATTTCCGTACTGTCTAATCTGTTAGGCAAATTGCCTGTAGTGCCACTTAAAGAAACGTGTAAAGCTTCGCAATACACAATATGATTACTTTCGTACTGATATACAATTAAAAATCCGGTTTTTACTTTTATAAAACCTATTGTAGAGGCGCTTTCGGGAATGGCGTTCAAGAACTCTTTTGAAATCAAGTTCATCGATGCGTCATAAACACTAATTAGACTTTGATGATTTGCTTTTTTATAGATTAATATGTTATCGTCTACTTTTCCTAAAATTTCAAACTCTATATTTTTTGAGTCGCCTTTTTCTGGAATGGCATAGGTAATTTTTTGTGCTGAAAGGTGTTGTAAAGTCAACAAGCTGATAAGCATTATGATCATTCTCTTCATGTAATAATTTATTAACACTTAAATTTACAATAAAACAAAGCTACTTTTACTAGAACTAATTGTATTGTTAATTGTTAGTTTATTTTATAACTTATGTCAATGCAAACTGTCATTATAACTGGAGGAACTGGATTAGTTGGCAAATCCCTCACCAAATTGCTGGTTGACAAAGGATTTGAAGTGATCATCCTTACCAGAAACACCCATAATCAACCCCAATTTCTACACGTTAGCTATGCTCATTGGGATGTAGCTAAACAAAAGATTGATACTGACGCATTAGCAAAAGCCGATTTTATTATTCATCTGGCGGGGGCGGGAGTGGTTGATAAAAAATGGACAGCTGCATATAAAAACGAAATCGTAACCAGCAGAACCAAAAGCAGTGAGTTATTGATAAACACTTTAAAAAACAACAATCATAAAGTGCAAGCAATCATCAGCGCCTCTGCCATTGGTTGGTATGGGCCGGATATCATACACGGAAAACAATTTATTGAAACCGATCCGGCTGACAATAGTTTTTTAGGAAACACCTGTAAAGAATGGGAAGAAAGCATTGAGCCTGCTACCAATTTAGGTATCAGAGTTTGCAAACTTCGTACAGGCATTGTGTTGAGTAAAAAAGGAGGTGCGTTGGCCGAGTTTATAAAACCTATCAAAATGGGTGTAGCCGCCATTTTGGGCAATGGCAAACAAATTGTAAGCTGGATACATATCGATGATCTTTGTAGAATGTTTTTATATGCCATTGAAAACAACCAACTTTCTGGAAGTTACAACGCAGTAGCGCCTATGCCTGTAACCAATAAAAACCTAACACTTACCTTAGCTAAAATAATAAAAGGAAGTTTTTTTATACCCATGTATGTTCCCTCATTGATTTTGAAAATCATGTTAGGACAAAGAAGTATAGAAGTACTCAAAAGTTGTGATGTTAGCTGTGAAAAAATCAAAGCAACAGGGTTTATTTTTCTATACCCAAGCATTGAAGCCGCTTTAAAAAATATCACAACTACTTCAAATTCTGCATAAAATAGTCGGTCACTTTTTGATATAAATGAGCCCTGTCTTTTCCCAGCACATTATGCTCGTGTCCGGGATAAATCATGTAATCTACCTGAACCCCTTTGTCAACAGCTGCTTTTACCAGGTTTACTGAATGTTGCATGACCACCACATTATCCTGCATGCCGTGAATCAACAATAACTTCCCTTTTAAGTTGCCTATTTTTTTGGTAAGATCTGTAGCATCGTATCCTTCTGGATTCTCCTGGGGGCGATCCATATAGCGTTCGGTGTACATGATTTCGTAGAACTTCCAATTAGTTACCGGACCACCGGCAACAGCCGTTTTAAAAATGCCCGGATGTGTAAGCATAAAATCAACCGTCATAAAACCACCATAACTCCAGCCAAATAAGCCCATATTGTTTTTATCGGCGTAAGGCAATGATTGTAAATAATTAATGCCCGACATCAAATCTTCCATTTGTTTTTCACCTGCTCTTCTAAAGATGGCTTGTTCAAAATCTTTGCCTCTGTTGGCGCTACCTCTTGTATCTAATGTGAATACTATATAGCCTCTTTCGGCCATGTACTGAAACCAGTAATCTCCTGCACCGCCGTTCCATGCATTCAAAATCATTTGTGCATGCGGACCACCATACCAATACACTATCACTGGATATTTTTTTGTGCTGTCAAAATTTACCGGCTTGAACAATCTGCAATACAAATCAGCACCATCTGAATTTTTGATAGTAAAGATATTTAGTTCGCCCTGGGCATATTTTACCAGCGGATTGTTGGCTTGTAACAAGGTTTTGCTTTTACTTGTTTTTGTTTCAATTAACTGAATGGTTCTTGGATTTTGAGGGGTACTTGCATTATCAAGAACATAACTACCGTCTTCACTCACTTGTGTATTATGAAGATTATTGCTTTCAGTGATGTTTTTTATTTTACCGGATTTTACATTTACTTCTGAAAGATTTTTTGATACTGGTGACACTTTCGTAGATACAAAAAACAGATTATCTCCCTTATCATCAAACCCTTTCACTTCAAGCACTTCCCAGTTTCCTTTAGTGAGTTGCTTTACAAGGGTTCCGTCTGAATTATATAAATACAAATGATTCCACCCGTCTCTTCTGCTTTGCCAAATGAATTGTTGCGGATTGTTTTTTACAAACAACATAGGTACTAACGGTTCAGCATATTTGCTGTCTGATTCTTCAAACAAAGTTTTCACATAAACACCAGTGGTGGCGTTGTATTGATTTACCCAAAAATGATTTTGTTCTCTGTTTACAATTACTATGTAAATAAATTGATCATCAGGACTCCAGGCAATATTGGTCAAAAATTGTTCGGCAGGACCGGTAGTTTTAACCCAAATCGTTTGCTGTGTAATGGTATTATAAATACCCAGTGTTACATGATGACTCGAATCCCCGGCCATTGGATATTTCACATTATTAACAGCAGCAGGTCTTTCTGTCCAGTCGATGATTGGGTAATTAGGAACCATGGTTTGATCCATTCTGTAAAAAGCAAGCAATTTTCCATTATTACTCCAAAAAGTTCCTTTGGTAATTCCAAACTCGCTTTGATGTACCGTTGACGCATACACGATATTTTCACTGCCATCGTTGGTAACTTGTTTGGTGGTATTGTTTTTTGAAACGAACAGATTATGATTGTCAACATAAGAAAAAAAGCCATCGTTGCTTTCTTCCAGGTTTTCTTTAGCATTTAGCTCTTTGTTGATAGCAATCTTACATTCACCCGAAACTGTATTACAGTAAATTTTTTGTCCTTTAACGGTTGATGTCCAATGATCTTTGAAAAACTGAACAGCAGGCATGGAGGTTACCGTATCAATAGACAGTTTACGCAATTGGTTATTGAATTGAGAAAGAGTTACAAAAGTGGATTCTTCTTTTGAAGTAAAAGAGCCTTTCATCCAGGTATCTGCTCCATTTACTTTTTTTATGTACACATAATCATTAGTGCCTTTGATAAACTGAAGTTGCTTTAGATTTTCTGGCGCAAGAGTCGTTCTGGCGTTTAACATGGCCTCTTCCATGGTTAATTGCTGCAGTTGAGCAAAAGAAGAAGTTGCGAGAAACAAAAAGAAGACTAGAAGATATTTTTTCATGTTGTAAATACTTTTAAATAGAATATTTTCAATAAATAAAATCCCACCCTTGTTGGTGGAGAACACCAACAAGGGCCACAAATTACAGAAAATTATATTGATGGAGAACAACTCGAACAAGGGCCAATCAAAGTGAGTAAATCCAGACCCTTTCTTATTGGTGTATAACACCAACAAGGGCCACAAGGGCAGATGAGAGTGAATAAATTCATCACCACCCTTATTGGTATAAGACCTAGAACGACTTAGAATCTAGACCTTCCATGTTGGTGTAAAACACCAAGAATTGCCCAAAAGCGAAAATATTGAGACTTATAATCTTTGTAGCTATATAATAAATTGTTACGCGTCAATATTTTGCTTTATGCCCTTATTTGCGGTATTTTTGCCAAGATGAATCAGCCTAAAAGATATTTAATTACCTCTGCCCTTCCTTATGCTAACGGGCCCAAGCATATTGGCCATTTGGCAGGAGCATATTTGCCTGCAGATATATATGTGCGATATTTACGTGCTCAAAAAAGAGATGTTGTGTTTGTTTGCGGAAGTGATGAACACGGCGCCGCCATTACCATTCAGGCAATGAAGGAGCAAACCACCCCTAAAGCCATCGTTGATAAATACCATGCTTTGCTGGAAAGCAACATGAACGATTTGGGTATTTCTTTCGACATATACCATCGAACTTCTGCACAAATCCATCACGAAACAGCCCAGGAATTCTTTACCAAACTCAATAATAACGGCGATTTAGAATTGCAGGAATCTGAACAATATTTTGATGAAGCAGCCAATACTTTTTTGGCCGACAGATACATCACCGGCACCTGCCCTATTTGTAGTTACGATAAAGCCTATGGCGATCAATGTGAAAAATGCGGTACTTCCTTAAGTCCGGAACAACTCATTCATCCAAAAAGTACGTTGAGTGGCAATCCTCCGGCCAAGAAAAAAACCACTCATTGGTATTTGCCTCTTAATAAACATGAGGACTTTTTACGGAAATGGATACTCGAAACACATCAGTCCGACTGGAAAACGAATGTGTTGGGTCAATGCAAAAGCTGGATTGATGCCGGCTTACATCCAAGAGCCGTTACCAGAGACTTGGAATGGGGTGTTAAAGTTCCTTTGGCAGATGCTGAAGGAAAAGTATTGTATGTTTGGTTTGACGCGCCTATTGGCTATATCAGTGCTACCAAACAATGGGCCATTAACAATAACAAAGACTGGAAACCTTACTGGGAAGATAAAGAAACCAAACTGATTCATTTCATTGGAAAAGACAACATTGTATTTCACTGTATCATATTCCCTGTAATGCTTCAATTGCATGGAAACATTTTACCAGAGAATGTACCCAGCAATGAGTTCATGAATTTGGAAGGCGATAAAATGAGTACAAGCAGAGGCTGGAGTATTGAAATGGACGAATACATCACCGACTTTGTGAAAAAAGAAAATGGTGGCGATATGATGGTGGATGCACTTAGATATTATTTAACTGCCATCGCACCAGAAACCAAAGACAGCGAGTTTACATGGAAAGGATTTCAGGACGCTTTGAACAGCGAACTTGTTTCCATATTCGGGAATTTTGTGAACAGAACATTTGTGTTAATGCACAAATTATGCAATGGAAAAGTTCCTGCTTTTCATAATGACATCGCAGATGATGCAGATACAGCTCTGTTAAAAAATATACTTTATACAAAAGAGACTGTTGAAACAAATATAGAACAGTACAAATTCAGAGATGCATTATTTGAAGTGATTGACCTTTCTCGTAAAGGCAATAAATACATGCAAGACAAAGAGCCGTGGATTGTTGCCAAGCAGGTAGATGAGAATGGGAAACCCACTGCAGCTGCTCAAAAACAAATAGACAACTGCTTACATCATTGTTTACAACTATGTGCCAATCTGGCTGTGTTAATTAATCCATTCCTTCCGCTTACCGCAAAAAAAATGTGTTACATGATGAAGGTGGTAGACAAAATACTGGAATGGGAAAATGCCGGAAAATCAAATCTCTTAAGCATTGGCTATTCATTAAGAGCACCTGAATTGTTATTCAGAAAACTGGAAGACGAGGAAGTGAAACAACAAATTGAAAAACTACAAGCAAAAAGTAAAAAACTGATGGAAAATACTACGCCAGCTGCTGAACCAACTGTAAAAACTGTTGTATCAAAAGAAGAAATTCAGTTTGATGATTTTGCAAAAATTGATTTAAAAACAGGCACCATCGTTGCAGCCGAAAAAGTAGAAAAGGCTGACAAACTATTGAAACTATTAGTTGATTTAGGTTCCGAACAAAGAAGCATTGTTAGTGGTATTGCACTACACTTTCAACCCGAAAATATTATTGGGCAAAAAGTTGTAGTTGTGACCAACTTAGCCCCCAGAAAAATGAGAGGTATTGAAAGCAACGGTATGATCTTAATGGCTGAAAATAACAATGGGAAATTATGCTTCGTGAGCAGTGATGTGGTGAACGGAAGCAATGTGAGTTAATTTTTTTTACACTGATGATTACAATCCCTCCATACTTACAACGTGGCAACACGATTGGCATTACTTGTCCTGCTGGATATATGCCCAAACAAAAAGCCGATGCTTGTATCGCAACATTACAAGAATGGGGCTTTGAGGTAATGGTAGGTAAAACTGTGGGCAGCGCTTCTAAAAATTATTTCAGTGGTACCGATGAGGAGAGAGCCAATGAATTGCAAGCTATGTTAGACGACAAAAACATTCATGCAATTTTATTTGGCAGAGGAGGATATGGAATGAGTCAAATTATTGATCGATTGGATTTTAAAAAATTTAAAAAAAATCCAAAATGGTTAATTGGATTCAGCGATATAACTGTATTACATACTCATATATTCAGTAATTATAAAATTGTCACACTTCATGCTCCAATGGTAGGCGCTTTTAATCAAAAGAGTATTTATATTGATCATTTACACAACGCATTATTAGGCAAAAAAGCTCATTACAGTTTTCCATTACATCCCAACAACCAATTAGGAAGCAACAAAGGAATATTATTAGGAGGTAATCTTACTTTGTTGGCAAATGTGATTGGCACGCCCTCAGACTACTCAACCAAAGGAAAGATTTTATTCATTGAAGACATAGGAGAATATTTGTATAGCATTGACAGATTATTAATGCAATTGAAAAGAGCAGGCAAATTAAAGAGCCTAGCAGGATTAATTGTAGGAGGTTTTACTGACATGAAAGATACTGAAAGACCTTATGGCAAGAAGGTGCAAGACATTATTAAAGAAATAGTTCAGGAATACAAATACCCAATTTGTTATAATTGTCCGATCAGTCATAATAAAGAAAACGTAGCAGTAAAAATTGGTATTACCTATGAACTGAAAGTGACCAAGAGTAAAGTTTCTCTAAAAGAAATATAACAATTAACTAGACGCTTTTTTCCAAGCATCCATTCCTCCTTGCAGATTTATCAAATTAGAAAATTGAAGCCGTTCTTGTAAACGTTGAATGGCAATTTGGCTTCGGATTCCTTTTTGACAATAGAATACGACAGGAATATCTCTTTGAATCTTTGAAGCTTTTTCAAAAATTTGCTGTAATGGAATATGATCTCCTCCTATATGAAAAGCTTCTCTTTCAAAAAATTCTCTTACATCAATCAACTGAAGCGTTTCATGTTGTTTGATTTTTTGCTGAAGTTCGACTGGTGTAATGGAATGAATCATTTAATATTGTTCATCTTCTTCGTTATCCCAAACCCTGGTAAGTTTTAATTTGTTTACAGGGGCTACAATGAGTGGAAATTTCTCTACTGCCACATTGCTTTGTTCTAACCCGAAACTACGTTCTTCGCTTACGCTCAATTCTTTTATCCAGAAATACAAACGCATGATAATATGTTCAACAACAGGTAATTCATTATCTTGACTTAAGAATTTTTCCATAACAATGAATTGAAAATCACCCACCATGTTATTTCTTTGTTGACTTTCGTATCTGCTGGTAATATTTACTTCTCTATTTGCAACTAAATCCTCAACTACTTTTTTGAACATTAAATTCAATCTAGGTTGAATTCTAAAGCCTAATTTAAATTCTACACGAATGATGTCATTAGGAATAATATGTTCTACTGAATATTCGCTAGTGTAAGGATCATCCAAAGTGTCAACATGCACAAACCAGTAAATATCCGCACGCTTGGGCTTACCTCTTAAAATGCTATGAATGATTTTATGTTCAATTTCTTTTGGATTATTGGCACTAGTTAAATACACTAAATGAGTAGCGCATTTTGGAACAGTGGTATCATTGCTCAACTCTTCAATCTTTGGAATATACTCTTCTACTCTAACAAATTCAACGTATCTATTTTTAATTTTTCTAGCACGATACCAAACATACATAACCATAAACAATCCTCCGCCGATGATTAAAGTTACAAATCCGCCATGTGGAAATTTATCGAGGTTGGCGATTAAGAAGCAGGCTTCCAATGCTATGTAAAGAATAAGGAAAAGCCATATCAAAGGTTCGGCAACACGTTTAGAAATCAAGAAATTAGAGAATAATACGGTTGTAGCAATCATACACAGTGTGATAGCTAATCCATATGCAGCTTCCATAGCACCTGAAGATCTAAAGTATAAAACGATTGCACAACAACCTGCAAACAATAAACTATTAATACCTGGGATATACAATTGTCCTTTAGCTTCAGTAGGATATTTAATACGCATTTTGGGCCATAGGTTTAAACGAATGGCTTCACTAATAAGTGTAAACGAACCACTTATTAATGCTTGGCTGGCAATTATGGCAGCAGCGGTAGCGATGATGATTCCCCAAATCAAAAACCAATTAGGCATAATTTGATAAAATGGATTAATCATATTAATACCATTGGTA
The DNA here is from genome assembly GCA_947452965.1 of Chitinophagaceae bacterium. GTDB lineage: Bacteria > Bacteroidota > Bacteroidia > Chitinophagales > Chitinophagaceae > Ferruginibacter. The sequence continues at coordinate 56,702 of CANGEW010000001.1, forward strand.
AAAACATGGCCTTTCTGTGTGAGAAGCCAAGCACCTTGTCCGAGGTAATTCAAAATCAAACATGCTTTTACAAAAATCCAAGAAAATCTGATATTTCCACGGCCGCAATGTCCCAAGTCGCTATATAGAGCTTCAGCACCTGTGGTACATAAAAATACCGCCCCTAAAATCCAGAAACCTTTTGGATAGATAGTTAATAGTTTAAATGCATAATAAGGATTAAAAGCTTTAAAAACAGTTAGATCGGTTGATATATGTGATAAACCTAAAACAGCTAACATCACAAACCACAATGACATTATAGGACCAAATATTTTACCAATAGAGTTGGTTCCAAATTGCTGCATAAAAAACAATACCGACAAAATTGACAACACTATAATTATTATCGTTTTTTCATGTATACCATTTAAAGCCGGAATATTATTTAATCCTTCAATAGCAGAAGTAATAGAGATCGGTGGTGTAATCATGCCATCTGCTAAAAGCGCTGCCCCGCCAAGCATTGCAGGAATTACAAGCCATTTTTTTTGGCGTCTTACTAATGTATATAATGAAAAAATTCCTCCTTCACCTTTGTTGTCGGCTTGCAAAGTGAGCAACACATATTTTAGGGTAGTCTGTAACGTTAGTGTCCATATGATACACGACAATCCTCCAACGATAAGCAGCTCACTAATTTCTTTGCCATTAATGATAGAGCTAAAAACATAGAGTGGTGAAGTTCCAATGTCACCATAAATAATACCTAATGCGATTAATAAGCCTGCGGCTGTTACTTTGTTGATGTTATGACTGCTCACAAAAGTGAATTTACATGAGTTTGTAAAGAATACGACCACAAATGTATAAGTAAATTTGGTACAAAAAGAGGCTTATTCTATTTAAATTATTATGAAGGGTTATCTAAAAAGAAAAGCCCCTCTTTTGGAGGGGTTTCTTACAAACAAAAATCACAAACACAGTTTTGAGATGTGCCGATAGTTAATCAGGCATCAATCTGGTTTTTTACCATCTAGGAAAGTATTAATCGTTCCTATTTCGGCTTGGTTATTTTCATTAGTCTTCACGGTATATGCGCTATAAAAAGTTTCTACATTAGCAATTTGGTTGGTCATATCCATATTGCGGCGGAGATAAGCTGGAACGGTTTCAAACTCATTATTAGGATCGGCAGCATTTACGTTAAACGAAAGATTACGCAATTTTGCTATCCGTTCCGCAGCCCGGCGCCTTAATTCTTCTGTTTCGTCCTGCAAAGCAGGTTCCTCAACAGGAGATGTCATGATGGGCTGAGTTTGTTGTACAACCGGCTCTTCCGCCGCGTTCTGGGTTAGTTTTTCAACCAGTTGCATTTCGATTAAAGGTTCGTCATCCTGAAAAGAAATCTGCAGGGGTTGAGGCTCTTCATTTGTATTGGATTCTTGGTTTTTTGGCTCTTCTACATAGATCTGTGTAGGTTTTGCCAAATAGCCTCCCGACGAAAGTTGGCTATTATCATTAGAAGCGGCTGCTTCGACATTTTTTAGTTCTACGCTTTTTTCTTTTGTAGTTCCAGGTGCAATTTCTTCAAAATCAATTTTTGTAGTTGGAATCTGATCAAATGAGTTAGATATTTCAAAGAAAATTGGCTCATCATTTATTTGAAGATCATCATTTACTGAAGTTGATACCAATTCTTGAGTTAGGTCAGGATTTGTCTCTTCTTTCAATTTAGGCATCATAGATTCTTCCATCACATCATCGATCATGAAATCAATGGTTATTGAATTGCTTTTTAAAGAGTTTTCTACTGCAGGTTCTACAATTGTTTCTAATGGTTTTTCTTCCAAAACAATTTCTTTTGTAACGGGAATAGACATCGGAGTAACAGACGCTGGCACTTCTAATTGAAGAACTACTTTATCATCTTCTTTACTTGAACGTGTATTGATTTTTGCAAACGGATCTTTATGATCAAAACCAGTTGCAATTAGAGTTACGCCAATTTGACTACCCAATGTATTGTCATATCCTAAACCTAGGATAACATCTGTCTCATCCCCTGCTTGAGATAATAAATAGTTTTGAATCACTTCTACCTCATCCATTGTAAATTCATTTTCACCTTCAGCACTATTAATATTGATCAATATCCACTTAGCTCCTCTGATTTCACTATCATTCAATAGAGGTGAATTCAATGCATTTTCAATCGCTTCCTGTGCTCTATTTTCACCTTCTGCATATGCACTGCCTAAAATAGCCACACCACCATCTTTCATAACTGTACAAACATCCGCAAAATCGACATTGATCTGACCTGTGCTATTGATAACATCGGTAATACATTTTGCAGCAGTAGCTAACACATTATCAGCTTTTCCAAAAGCTTCTTTCATTTTTAAGTTACCGAATTGATGACGTAATTTATCATTGCTAATCACCAATAAGGTATCTACATGTTTTTTCAACAAATCAACACCTTCTTGAGCCTGTGCTAAACGCTTTTTACCTTCATAAGCAAAGGGAGTTGTTACAATTCCAACTGTAAGAATATTTAAATCTTTGCAAATTTTTGCAATAATAGGAGCGCCACCTGTTCCAGTTCCACCACCCATGCCTGCTGTGATGAAAGCCATTTTGGTATTCACTTCCAGAATTCTTTTTATTTCTTCCAAACTTTCTTCAGTTGCCTGACGACCAATATTTGGGTTTGCTCCGGCTCCTAGCCCTTGTGTTAAATGTGGGCCAAGTTGTATTTTATTGGGAACATTACTCAATGCGATGGCTTGCGCATCAGTATTGCAGATTATGAAATTCACACCTTCAATATTTTGTGAATACATATGATTAACTGCATTGCTACCACCTCCGCCTACACCAATTACTTTGATAATAGAGGATTGTTCTTTTGGTAAATCAAAATGAATCATATAGAATTAGATTATGGGTTAGTTAGTTGTTTTTTGTATTACAATGTTGTATCTGGTTCTTCTTTAAACATATCAATAAGATTATTTTTAAAGCTGTCCATAAATTCTTTCAATGTTCTACGGGGTTGTACTTCTACAGTATCTGATTCTTTTTCAACCACCACATCTTCACCAACATTAGTAAGAGCTGCTTCAGAGACTACGCTAATGTAATTGTCGGCCATTTGCTTATTCTTATTCTCATAATCGTTATACCCTTTCAGAATCAATCCAATACATGTGCTATACATGGGCATTGCTAATTCATCGTTATATTCTCCCGACAAGTGCTCATTTGGAATACCGATGCGTGCATTCAATCCGGTTAAATACTCTGTTAATTGCAATAAATGTTTTAATTGAGAACCACCGCCCGTTAAAATGATACCGCCGTTCAAATTTCTGTTATCAAGACCCACTTGTTTTAAGTGATACGAAACAAAATCCATGATTTCGCTCATTCTGGCTTGAATGATATTAGCCAACTTCTTAACAGAGATTTCTTTAGGCGCCATCCCACGCAAACCAGGAATTGTAATATAAGTGTTAGACTTGGTTTCATCGCTCAGTGCACTACCAAATTGAACTTTCATAGCTTCGGCCTGAACTTTTAAAACACCCAATCCTAATTTAATATCATTGGTAATATTTTCACCACCAAATGGTATAACTGCTGTGTATTTAAGTACACCTTCGTAAAAAATAGCCAAATCAGTAGTACCGCCGCCTATATCTACAATCGCTACACCTGCTTCCAAATCTTGTTCACTCATTACCGCAGCGGCTGATGCCAAAGGTTGCAACACTAAATCCTTTGTTTTTAATCCGGCCTTTTCTACGCTTCTGTTAATGTTACGAATAGCATTTTTGTCGCCTGTAATGATATGGAAATTTGCACCCACTTTCACTCCGCTGTATCCAATCGGATTAGCGATATTTTGAAAATTATCTACTGTGAATTGTTGAGGAATTACATCAATAATTTGATCTCCTAATGGAATGTATGTTCTGTACTGATCCGCTACTAAACGATCAATTTCTTCTTGTCTGATTTCTTCTTCAATAGTTTGCCTTACAATATCACCTCTTGTTTGTAAGCTCTTGATATGCTGGCCTGCAATGCCAACATACACTTCATTAATATTTAAACTGGGGTTGGATTCATAACATTTTTCCAATGCCATTTGAATGGCTTTAATGGTTTGGTCAATGTTAAGTACCATTCCGTGTTCTACGCCGTTACTGTTAGCACGACCAAAACCAAGAATTTCCAGTTTGCCGAATTCGTTTTTTCTGCCGGCAATAGCAGCGATTTTTGTAGTCCCTATATCAAGGCCTACAATGATGGGTTGTTCCTGATGCATAGTTGTTTGGTTTGTGTTTGTTTGTATGTTTGGTTCGTTAGAAGACATGATGTTTTATTTATGATGTGGTTTATTTTTGATTTGTTTTGGTATTGATTTGTTTTTTTGTCTATACACTTGTATGATTGAATCCACTTCTTCTTCATTTCTTTCTATAGAACTTTGGATAATAGAAAAATCTGTTGAGTTATTGGCGTTATCTTGAATAATGGTTTGAGTGGAATCGGTGGACATTCGCGTAGCATAAGCTGTCATTGCTTTCATGATTGCAATGGCTCTTAATGAATCTTCTCTTACCTCTTCTATGCCTCTTATATTCGCAACGACTTGATTCTTGTATTGCAAATTGATTTTGCTGTATTTATTCCATCCATATTGAGGAATAATTTTTTTATAAAAGAGTTTGAATTTTTGAAACTTTTGATTCATGTTGGTGCTGTCTCCAAATATCACTTGCTGATTACCCATTTTGGGAATTATTTCAAATTCTTGATTTTTATTAATATCAACCTGGTCAATCATTGACATTAAGAAAGAATCTTTTTGGATAAACAGACTCATCGCTTGAATATTGTACAAAAGACTACTGTCTTTTGCTGTTAATTTTTTTTCATTAATTGAACAATTTGTAAATACAGGAAGACGTGCCGTATGTTTGTTACTCAATGGTAATATCCTTATACAATTATCAATATAAAAAGTATTCCCATCTGTTGTAAAGACTCTTGCTAATGGCTCTCTCTCTTCAACATGAGCTCTAAGTACTCCATTGTTATCAAAGAACAAAGCTGCCGAATTTAACCAAACATCTTTTTTTAATTCTTTTTCCATCGCTTCCAAATTAAATTGTGCAATAGGAGTGCCGACTAATTTTTTTCTCGCATAACTACAAATAATGTTTTTAATGTCATTTTTATCAATAAAGACATTATTAGTAGCGCCTTCAATATCAATATAAAACCCGGTGCAAACTTGAGATGCTTTTTTCTTATGGGCAGCAGACATCAAAAACAAAACAGAAACACCTAGCAATATCCAAAGGAATGCGCTTAGTAATTTTTTCCATTTTATTTTTTGTAAGCCTTTCATTTTCTATAATTTGATCAAAACATTTTTTATAGGTTCAACCAGGATATCTATATCTCCGGCTCCTGCAGTAATAAGTATTTCAATATTTTTTTTGTTTGCGACTTCTTTAAGTATATCTTCTTTACAAACAAGTTTTACTTTATTAGTTTCCATAAACCTCGCAATAATTTCACTTGTTACACCCGGTATTGGCTCTTCTCTTGCAGGATAAATAGGCATCAGCCAAACTTCGTCTGCCATATTCAAGGCTACTGCAAATGCTTTCGCAAAATCTCTTGTCCTTGAAAACAAATGTGGTTGAAAAATTATCAAACATTTTTTTTCAGGATATAAATTTTTTACACCCTTAATTAATGCCTCTAGCTCTTGAGGATGATGGGCATAATCATCTATCATTATCAATGAATCATTTTTTACCAAAAACTGAAACCTTCTTTGTACACCTTGGTAAGATGATATTGATTTTTTTATAGAAGTATCACTGATACCTATTTGTTTTGCAACTGAAATAGCAGCAATTGCATTTTCAACATTATGCAAACCTCCCATATTCAATTCCACGTTGTACAGCGTTTCATTGCCAATTACTACATTAAAATCATACGCTCCATTTTTGATTTTTATATCAGTTGCATACGCGAATGATGGATTCTTTAAATCGTATGATTGTTTTTTTTCTGTGGCAAAAGAAACAGTGTTTTGTAATCCATTCTTATAATACAATATGCCATTGTTTTTTATTTTTGCCGAAAAATCAACAAATGCTTTAGTAAAACTATCTTCTGTACCATAAATATCTAAATGATCTGGATCTATTGCCGTAATCACAGCTATGTCTGGATTCAATTGTAAAAAACTTCTATCGTACTCATCAGCCTCTACCACGCAAACATTTTTTTCACTGCTCCAAAAATTTGTTTTGTAGTTACTAGCAATGCCCCCTAAAAAAGCATTACAGCCATATCCGCTATCTCTGAGTATGTGTGCAATCATAGAACTAGTGGTAGTTTTACCATGTGTGCCCGCTACACAAATGTTAAAAGCATTTTTTGTGACCCACCCCAACACTTCGCTTCTTTTAAAAACCGGATATTGATTCGCTACTAAATAATTGTATTCTTGATGATTAGCAGGAATCGCAGGTGTGTATACCACAATACTTGCAGATTTATCAATTAAATCAATATTGTCCTCAAAATGAATACGAATGCCTTCTTCCTGTAATTGCTGAGTAAGGACAGTCGGTGTTTTATCATAGCCAGACACATTCACTCCTCTGCTATTAAAATATCTTGCAATTGCACTCATACCAATGCCACCTATACCTAAAAAGTATATAGAACTTCCAGAAGCCTCTCCTGAAGCAACCAACTTAAAAAAATGTTCTATGTTATTTTCTCTTACCATTTTTTATTTGAGATGGTTTAATATCTCCTTTGCTACAATTTTATCAGCATCCAAAATTTTTAACTGCTGAATGTTATTTATTAATTCTTCTTGCATTTTTTTATTTTTAGAAAGTTCAATGATTGCAGGAACGAGTTTCTCCAAAACGTTTTTATCTTCAATCATTAAAGCCGCCTGTTTATCTACCAATTTTTGAGCATTTACTTTTTGGTGATCTTCTGCGGCAAAAGGAAAAGGAACAAAAACTACTGGTTTACCAACAGCACACAATTCTGCAATTGACATCGCCCCACTTCTGCTGATTACAATATCTGCAGCCGCGTATGCATCTTCCATTTTTACAATAAAATCTGACACATACACATTGCTTCTTCCACTGCTTGCTAATTTTGCTTTGTTATAAAATCCTTTACCAGTTTGCCAAATCAATTGAAGATTGTTTTGTTCAAACAAATCTATATGTTTCAATATCGCTTCATTGATGCTCAATGCTCCAAGACTACCCCCTACAGATAAAACAGTGGTTTGAGTCTTCTTACATCCAAATGAAGCCAATGCAACTCCTTTATCTATAGAACGCTCAACAATTGCTGACCTAATTGGATTTCCAGTAACCTTGATTTTATCGGCAGAAAAAAACTTTTCCATGCCATCTGTTGCTGTAAAAATCATTGTTGCTTTCTTGCCCAACAGCTGATTACTTTTTCCTGCATAAGAGTTAGCCTCATGTATAAAAGTGGGTATTCCTTTTAACTGAGCATACTTCAAAACAGGGTAAGTAGAGTACCCTCCTACACCTAGCACAGCATCAGGCTTAAATTTCTTTACAATGGATGAAACCTTTAAAAAGCTATGAATTAGCTTAATTGGCAACCCAATATTTTTTATCAAAGAACTTCTATTAAATCCTGCAATCGGCAATCCTACAATTTCAAAACCAGCTTGAGGCACTTTCTCCATTTCCATTTTTCCAACTGCTCCCACAAATAAGAATTTAGTTTGAGGCGCCAACTGCTTTATTGCATTTGCAATGGCAATGGCTGGAAAAATATGACCGCCAGTTCCACCTCCCGCTATGATAATTCTTTTATCCATGTTTCTATTAACTCTCTTCTTTTGATTCCACAACTGCGACCTCACTTTCTTGAGTAGGGATTATCGAAGTTTGCACTCCTTCAGCCTTCTCAACATTTCTTGCTACACTTAAAATAATCCCAATTGAAATACAAGTAAAAAAGAAACTACTTCCTCCCATACTCAATAAGGGTAAGGTTACGCCTGTATTTGGAAAGAGTCCTACATTCACTCCCATATTTGCAATAGCCTGAATAACCAATGTAAAACTCAATGCCAATGAAAGAAATGCACCGAATGCAAAAGGACACTTCTGATAAATTCGTATACTCCTAAACAAGAACATCAAATACATTAGAAATATAAATGCGGCTCCAATAAGACCATATTCTTCAATAATGATTGCATATATAAAATCACTGTAACAATGTGGTAGAAAATTTCTTTGAACGCTATTTCCAGGGCCCCTTCCCATCCAGCCACCGTTTGCGATTGCAATTTTTGCCTGATTCATCTGAAAAGACTTATCATTATCCTCGTCTTTTTTACTGTACATAAATGTTTGAATACGACTCACCCATGTAGAAAGTCTTTTTAATGCAATTGCCTCTGGTAATTTTTTTGAAGTGTGTTTTTCTTTGTCGTAAGTTGAAACAGCAAGAGAAATTAGTAAGATAACTGGTATCATTGCCAATCCAATAGTTATCAACAAATGTTTGCTACTCACTCTGCCAATAAACATCAATAAAACACTTGTGCCTCCCACCAATAATGCAGTTGATAAGTTAGCAGGTGCTATTAAAGCACAAATCAGCACTACTGGAATAAAAGCAGGTAGAAATCCTTTCGAGACACTTTTAATACAATTTTGTCTTCTGCTTAACATCCTACTTAAAAACATAAATAAGGCCAGTTTTGCAAAATCCGAAGTTTGGAAAGTAAGATTTATTACAGGAAGCTTAATCCACCTGCTACCCGCATTTAATTCTACTCCACAGAACAAGGTATACACTAATAAAGGAAGAGAAAATAAAAATGCATATACTGCTATTTTGGAATAAACAGTATAATGTACTCTGTGAGCAATATAGATCAATAAGAAACCAATAATAATTAGAGCAAACTGCTTAAATAAATAACTTTCAGTTGTACGACTCATTTTATAAGCAAGAGACCCTGTACTACTGTACACTAATAATAAACTTGCCAATGTAAGTACAATTACAAAAGCCCAAATTACTTTATCCCCTCTGGTTTGTTTAACTATATTTTCTCCCATATCTCCAATTCCTTTCAGAGGAGCATTAACAGCTAGCTCAACATCTGGAGAGGATGAAAATATTTTTTTTAATATAGTTTTTACACCAATCATATATGACCCCTATTTCGTTTAATTGATTTGTTGAATTATAAGTTTTTTACAGCTTGTTTAAATTGATTACCTCTATCTTCATAATTTTTAAATAAATCAAAACTTGCACAAGCTGGACTTAACAAAACAACTTCTCCTTTATTTGCATAGTGAAATGAAGTATTCACAGCTTCTGAAGCACTGCTCACTTCCACAATCAATGGCACAATCTCTTCGAATGCTTCTAAAATTTTAGTGTTTTCTGTTCCCATGCAGATAATGGCTTTTACTTTTTCTGCCACCAAATCTTTTAATAAATTATAATCATTTCCCTTATCAACTCCTCCTAAAATTAAAATCACAGGTTTAGTCATGCTTTCAAGCGCAAACCAAGTGCTATTGATATTTGTAGCCTTACTATCGTTAATAAATTCAACGCCTTTAATTGTAGCCACTTTTTCCATTCTGTGTTCTAAGCTTTCAAAGGTTTGTAAAGCCTCTCTAATTTTTTCTTTTCGAATATCCACAGCTACTGCAGCTAAACTTGCTGCCATACTATTATATTGATTGTGCTTGCCTTTTATAGCAAAGTCTTCAACACTCATTTTCATTTCTTCTTCTTTCCATTTCAAATACATCTTTGCATTTGTTAGATAAGCACCTTGAGGTAATTCTCTGTTCATAGTTATGGGAGCTTGGGTTGATTGTATATTTCTGTTAGTAATATTATTGATGGTTGTAGCATCATCCATATTATAGATGAAGACATCTTCCGCAGTTTGATTTTCTATTATTTTAAACTTACTGTTAATATAGTTTTGAAGATTATAATTATACCTATCTAAATGATCTTCTGTTATATTGGTAATTACTGCTACATTAGGTTTAAAGGAACGTATATCATCTAATTGAAAAGAGCTAACTTCTACCACATATAAACTTTTGGGCGCTGTAAAGACTTGTCGTGCAAACGAATAGCCTATATTTCCAACCATAGCACAATCCGAATTGGAAAGTTGACAAATGTGATAAGTCAATGCAGTCGTAGTAGTTTTTCCATTGCTCCCTGTAATGGCAATTACCTTGCTATTACCTTTATATCTAAATGCAAATTCAATTTCACTGATTACTGATATGTTTTTCTCTCTGATTTTTTTAATAATTGCTGCTTTTTCTGGAATACCTGGACTTTTTATGATTTCGTCAGCAGATAAAATTCGTTGTTCATCGTGACCATCTTGTTCAACAGGAATTTGGTGTGATGTTAATTCTTTTAAAAAAGAGTCTTGAATTTTTCCGCCATCACTAACAAATACATCATAGCCTTGCTGTTTAGCAAGTAAAGCAGCTCCTACACCACTTTCTCCAGCTCCTAAAATGACGATTCGTTTCATTTTTTTGTTTTATCTAGAGAAACTTGCCTGCAATTCTTTATCATAGCAGACAAGCTTTTCTAAATGTTGCGTTCTTTTGCAAGAACAAATTATTTTTTAGTTTTCAGGTCGGTTTTAAAAATGGCTCTTCAATGGTATTGACATTTTCAGGACAAACTTTCCATTAAAGTCTTTTTTGTTTTAGGATAAAAATGGTTCTTCAAAAGCATCGAATTTAATGGGTTAGCTTTCAAGGGGGTAGCGGATTAATATAATATTCTACAATTATTTTTTGTAAACTTCTTTATCTCAACTTCAATGTCACAATTGCCAACGCCACACTCAAAATCGTAACAATCCAAAATCTCACAGCAATTTTACTTTCATGAAATCCTTTTTTCTGATAATGATGATGTAAAGGGCTCATCAAAAAAACTCTTCTTCCTTCTCCAAATTTTTTCTTGGTGTATTTAAAATAACTCACTTGAATCATTACACTCAGATTTTCAATTAAGAACACAGAACAAAAAATAGGGATCAACAACTCTTTTCTCACTATAATAGCAAGGGCTGCAATGATACCTCCTAAAGCCAAACTACCCGTATCTCCCATAAACACTTGAGCAGGATATGAATTATACCATAAAAAACCAATGCATGCTCCCACAAATGCTGCAATAAAAATAGATAGCTCTCCTAAATTAGGGATGTACATGATATTGAGATATTCTGCAAATTTGATATTACCACTTACATAAGCAAAAATCCCTAAACATACTCCTATTATGGCACTCACGCCTGTAGCTAATCCATCTAAACCATCTGTTATGTTTGCGCCATTTGAAACCGCCGTTACAATAAAAATTACAATGAGTATGTAAACGATATATGCATATTGTTCCCAGCTTTTTGGAATTAATTTTGCATAATTAAATTCATGGCTTTTCACAAAAGGGATTGTAGTAATTACTGTTTTAGCATTTGTAAAAACACGTTTCTTGCCATCAATGGTAATCGTGTCGTACTTTACATTTTGTGCATTTTTTATAATTGGAGCAGTCGAACTTGATAGAACTTCTCTTTTAACTACAACATTTTGATTAAAATACAATGTAGCGCCCACTATTATTCCAAGCATTATCTGTCCAAAAATCTTGAACTTGCCTGCTAATCCATCAGCATTTGTTTTTTTATAATCAATGCCTTTTTCTTTCGCTACTTTTTTTGCTTTAATTTTTAACAAGTCGTCAATAAACCCAATAGCGCCTAGCCAAACTGTTATCAAAATCATTAATCTTATATACACCTTGTGCAAGTTGGCGAACATTAATGTAGGAAATAAAATTGCCAAAATGATAATAATGCCGCCCATGGTGGGTGTTCCCTTTTTTTGTTGCTCCCCAGCCAATCCAAGATCTCTAACAGTTTCGCCTAATTGTTTTTTTTGTAAGAAACGAATCAATTTTTTTCCGAAAACAGTTGTGATAATTAACGAAAGTATCAACGATAGCATTACTCTAAAAGTAATGAACTGAAACAATCCTCCCCCGGGAAAACGAAGGTGATTTTCAGACATCCATTGAAACAATTGATACAACATGTGTTAACTATTCTTTTATTTTTCTAATAAATTGAACATCTCCTGTAATACTCGCTTATCGTCAAAATCATATTTAACTCCTTTTATTTCCTGATACTTCTCGTGTCCTTTTCCAGCTAACAAAAGAATATCTTCTTTATCGCACAAATTCACCGCTGTTTTAATAGCCTCTCTTCTATCAGAAATTGTAATACATTTTTTTCTTGACACTACGTTTACACCTGACTCCATTTCTTTTAATATTTCCATCGGATCCTCATTTCTAGGGTTGTCTGAAGTCAAAATCACTTTGTCACTATACTGACAAGCCACTTCTGCCATAATCGGTCTCTTCGTATGATCTCTATCACCACCACAACCTACCACTGTAATAATTTTTTGTTCCCCTTGTCTAAGATTTTTTATCGTTGCCAATACGTTTAATAAAGCATCTGGAGTATGAGCATAATCAACAATACCGATAATGTTATCGTGTATACTTAAAAGATAATCGAAGCGTCCTTCTGCACCTGTTATAGCACTCAATATCTCAAGCACCTTGTATCTATCTTCACCTAAACAAATAGCTGTTGCATATACTGCCAAAACGTTGTACGCATTGAACTCACCTATTAATCTAAAATGAACATCGGTGTCATTAATCGTCATATGAAGACCTCTCAAACTATTTTCGAGAATTTTTCCTTTGAAATCTGCTACTGTTTTTAAACTATAATAATATTTTTTTGAAGAAGTGTTTTGCAGCATTACAGCTCCTCTTTTATCATCTGCATTACTAATAGAAAATGCATTTCTAGGCAACGTATCAAACCAGGACTTTTTTACACGGATATACTCTTCAAATGTTTTATGATAATCAAGGTGATCATGCGTGATGTTGCTAAACACTGCTCCTGTAAATAAAAGACCTTCTATTCGACCTTGATGAATAGCGTGACTACTACATTCCATAAATACATATTCACAACCTGCATCAACCATTTTGTTCAATAACACATTTAAACTTATTACATCTGGCGTAGTATGCGTAGATGAAATAACATCCGAACCAATTTGATTTTGAACTGTGCTTATCAATCCACATGTGTAACCTAATTCACTAAATAATTTCCAAAGTAAGGTTGCAATGGTAGTCTTGCCATTGGTACCTGTTACACCAATTAGCTTCATTTTACTACTGGGAGACTGATAAAAATTAGCACAGATTATGCCTAATGCATTCGAAATGTTTTCTACCACTACATAAGTAATCCCCTCTTGTAAAGATTCGGGAAGTTGATGTGTGATAATGGCAACCGCACCGTTTTCAATGGCTTTATCTATAAATTGATTACCATCAACTACAGTTCCAATCACTGCCACAAAACAAGAACCGGCGGATACTTTTCTGGAATCTGTTTGCAGATCCTTAATATGAATAGCTGTGTTTCCAAAAACAGCTCTAATATTAACTTTATAAAGTATCTCTTTTAACATGTGGGTGTTGCCTAATTAAGCACTAATATTATTTTTTGGCCTTTTTTAAAATTTGTTCCAGGCAAAATGTTTTGACTAAAGACTTTACCTTTTCCAGAAACAGCTACTATTAATCCTTTGTTTTCTAATAAATACACCGCATCTTTCAAGCCCATGCCTTTCACATCAGGCACAACATTTGAAGGACTATTTAATTGCATAGGTGTGTTTAATCCTGCGAAATTGCTTTTGTAATTAATATTTCTCCAATTGCCAGAAATCACAGAGTCTTTATATTGAATACCCAAATGATTAAAAATTAGTTGTGCATCAGACTTTGTTCCTATAAAATTGTATTGAGCGCTATCCAGTAATTTATTTTTATCAAAATTGGGTTTACTTAAAAAATGATTATAAATCTTATCGCTCACTTCTTTAAATACAGTACCCGAAACATCCGCTCCGTAAATCAATTTAGATTCCTTACTATTTTGGATAACAACCGCCATAGTATACTTGGGATTCTCTGCAGGAAAATACCCAATAAAAGAGGCTTGATAAATTTTATTGCCTTTGTTATAGCCACGATTATCGATAGCTGTTACGGCCGTTCCTGTTTTACCGGCGATAGAATACAATGAATCAAACATTACTTTATGAGCAGTCCCATGTTCACTATCTACTACTGCTTTCATGCACTCTCTTGCTTGTATCAATGCCGAATCGCTGCATATTTTATCAACTAACACCTCAGGATTCATCTGTTTAATCACAACACCATAATCCTTGATCGCGCTCACTAAATATGGCTTCATCATTCTGCCATTATTTGCCACAGCATTATATAACATCAACATGTGTAAAGGAGTTACCAATTCTTCATAGCCGTGAGCCATGAATGGAATCGTAGTTTTTTGCCAACTGTTACTTGTAGGTTTTTTGATAGTAGGTCTTCCAGAAGATGCAACGATATCAATACCTGTCATTTTATTTAACCTAAATCGATCAATGTGTTCCCACCATTTCATAGGTTGATCTTGATAATATTGTGTGGCCAACTTAGCAAATGCCACATTGCTACTTCTTGCAAAAGCATCTTTTACTGAAATCACTCCAGTTCCTAAATGAGAATCTTTGATTTTTAATCCGTAAAAATATTTGGAGCCTCCTTCACAATCTACTTTTGTATCAATGTTTACGTATTTATCATCTAATAAACTTAATAGTGTCACCAATTTAAAAATCGAACCCGGCTCAGTTGCTTTACCGATTCCATAATTCAAATCTTCTGTATAAGTACTATCGGCTTGTTTTCCAAGGTTTGCGATAGCTTTTATTTTTCCTGTTGCCGTTTCCATTACAATTACAGTTCCATGTGATGAATTGTTTCCAACAAGCATTTTCATCAAAGCGCTTTCAGCGGCATCTTGAATATAGGTATCTAGTGTAGTGATGATATCTTTTCCATTTACTGGATCTAACTCACCTCCTTCAACAGGCATATAACCACCAGCCGCGTATCTTACCAATTTTAACCCTGAAGATCCTTTTAATACCGAGTCGTAAGTTTTTTCAAGCCCAACATTTTTATTAGAATCTAATCTAGATAACCCAATTGTTCTGTTGGCTAATAACCCGTAAGGATTAATTCGTTTGTCTCTTCTTAAAAAATTAAATCCACTTTTATACTTCCCTTCTCTAATAAGAGGGAAATCACGCATTTGTTGATACTCTTCAAAAGTTATCTTTCTTTTTAAAACCAAATAAGGATCTTTTTCTTGATAAGCTTGAACTAGTTTTTCTTTATAGTCTTCGGCCTTTATGGAATCACTAAACAATTCATGTAATCTTAAACACAAAGAATCAATGTTATCGCTAAACCTTTTTCCGTTTTTTTCATGTAAACCTTCCACTCTAAAATCAACAATCACATCATATACCGGAACAGATGTACTCAAAATATTTCCATCTTCACTATAAATAGAACCTCTTTCAGCAGAAATAGGAATATATTTTTGAAGACTATCTCCTTTACTTTTCCAGTATTTTCCTTCAACTGTTTGTATGTAAAATGCCTTGCCGAGAACTAAAAATCCGAGGAGTATTACAAATACGAAACACAAATATACCCTCCACAATATGTCTTTTTTTACGTCCATGGCAAAACGTGATTATTATCGTTATTTTAAAATATTCTTTACTTAGTTGAATCAGAAAGCAATAATGGCGGAGCTTCTAACTCTTTTAATCCCATTGGTTCTACTACTTTTGAGAGCTCACTTGCTTTACTTCTGAAAATCACTTCGCTCTTAATTGTTTTGAACTCATACTCTTTTTCTTTTACACTTTTTTCGATAGTACTAATTTTTCTAGTTAAACTATCTGCATAATGACCATTATATATATAGACAATGGCTAGTGCTGATAAAAAAAGAATAAATGGAATATTTTTTACGATAGTACTATGATGAAAATATTTTTTCACAACAGTTTTATCTTTTTTATTTTTTTTTTCGCTCATGATTTCTACAAAATTTTTTCTGCCACTCTCAATTTGGCACTTCTGGATCTTGTATTTCTTTTTAATTCTTCTTCACTCGCTACAATGGGCTTTTTAGTTACAATCTTTAAAGGATTATTAGGCCTTGTACCAAAAACTTCATCTGCTTCTTGTTGTTCTAATGCGCCATTTTTAAAAAAATTTTTTACAATTCTATCTTCTAATGAATGAAAAGTTATAATCGCTATTCTTCCATTTGTATTTAATAAGTCAATGCTACTAGCCAATAGTTCTTGTAAGGCTCCCATTTCATCATTTACTTCTATTCTTAACGCCTGAAAAACCTGGGCAAAATATTTATTAGGATTTCCCTTTACATCTTCGGCAACGGCTTGTTTAAATTGACGAATCGTTTCAATGAGCGCTGTCTGTCTTTTTGAAACAATGGTTTTGGCCAAAGTTTTGGCATTGGTTACTTCGCCATATCTTTCAAATAACTTATGCAATTGAGACGCTGAATACGTAGCAATCACCTCAGCCGCTGTTTTTGTTTGTCTCACATCCATTCTCATATCTAAAGCCCCGTCAAATCTAATAGAGAAGCCTCTTTCAGCCTCATCAAACTGATGACTGGACACACCCAAGTCTGCAAGAATAGCATCTACTTTTGTGATTTTTTGAACCCTCAAAAACTTCTGTAGATGCCTAAAATTCTGCTGTATAAACACCACTCTATTATCTTCCGGCACGTTTTTTTTTGCATCGGCATCTTGATCAAAAACAAAGAGCTTACCATTATCCCCAAGAAGCTTTAATATTTCTCGACTATGTCCGCCGCCGCCAAAGGTTGCATCTACATACACACCATTGGGTTTTATTGCCAATCCTTGAATGGTTTCATGAAGCAATACCGGAATGTGATAAGATGAATCTGATGAATTAGATAAATCGATGTCGGATGTTTGCTTTGTCATCGACTTGATTATTAACTATTCAAATTAATCCCACTCTTATTCATGACTTCATTTGCCAAATCACTAAAGCCTTCTGGCGTAATATCATCAAAGAACTTCTGATACATGTTTTTATCCCAAATTTCAATTTTGTTTACCGCCGAGGTCAGAATGATATCTTTAGATAATCCGGCATACTCCATTAAACTCTTTGGCATCAATAAGCGTCCGGCAGAATCCAAATCAATTTGTGTAGCACCATTTAAAAAATAACGGCGAAACTCTCTAACTTTAGGATCGAAATCGTTGAGCTGGCTAATTTTCTCATAAAGAGGTTTCCAGGTCAATATTGGGTATAGGGTAAGACATTTTTCAAAACCCCTATTCAATACAAAAGTGGTTCCTTCCAACTCGGGTAATTGTTTTTTAAAACCCGATGGTAGAAGAAATCTTCCTTTTGCGTCAACTGTAGATTCATATTCTCCTATGAAACCGATCATTGTTGTGTTTTTGGGGTTGTTTTGATAAATAACTACCACAAATTAACACATTTTCCCACTTTGTACCACCTTTTAAGATAAAGATATTTATCCACAAGTGGAGAACTACGGGCTGTAGTGGTTTTTTAACGCAAAATCCTTGTTTTTTACAGTCTAGTACGTTAATAAGTGTGAATTGATGTGGATAAGCCTGATTTTAACTGGCTAGAGGGAAAGTTATTACGAATGTAGAACCCACGCCAAATGTACTTTCCGGTTTGATGGACCCTTTGTGTGCAGTAACAATGGATTTTACATAACTTAATCCAAGACCAAACCCCTTTACATTGTGTATGTTACCTGTATGGGCTCTGTAAAATTTTTCAAAAATATTTTTCATAGTGTCTTTGGTCATACCTATACCATTATCCTGAATCACTATTTGCAACTGATTTTTTGTGTTTTTTGTACTGATTTTAATAAGCAACCCCTCTGGTTTTGAATATTTTATTGCGTTGTCGAGTAAATTATTTATAACATTTGTTATATGCACTTCATCGCCAAATATCATATCTGACGTTGCATTGAATGTTGTTTGCACCTTGCCTTTTTTTTGATCTAATGTAAGCGATGTGTTGTTGATAGCAGTTGAAATAATTGAATGCATCGACAAAAGTGTATTATTAAGTTGTATTTCTTTTTTATCAAACAAAGACGCCTGCAGAATCAACTCCACTTGTTTGTTCATCCTTTTATTTTCTTCTTTAATGATGTCAATAAAATATTTTTTCTTCTCATGATCAGCAATCACTTTTTCATTTTTTAACGCATCTACAGCCAAAGAAATAGTAGCAATCGGAGTTTTAAACTCATGTGTCATATTATTGATGAAATCCGATTTGATTTCACTCAACTTTTTTTGCCGTATCAAAGTTCGAACTGTAATAAAAAATGCTGCAATAATGATAATCATAAACAATACTGTTCCCAGTATAAACCAAAAAATTTCTCTAAACACAATAGCTGCTTGATTGGGCACAATCACAACCAAATATTCTTCCTTTACAAGATTCTCTAAATCGCTTCCTGGTGCCGGCTCTAAGGGAAGTGCAACATTGGTATTATGTGTTGAATCCAAAAAGTATTTAAGAAAATTAGTGCTCTGTATCTGATCTCCCGAAACGCTATTGTCTGAAACGGCAAATTCGAATGGAATGCCATCCAATAAGTGCTTATCCAACGATTTTCTAATTATCAAATAAATTTCATCTTTTGAAAATCTTTGTATGACAGATGGACGAAGAATTTCCATCTTGATCTGATCGTTGTTTGAAAAAAGTAAATCTGATTTTTTTGATAAAGGGAGTAAACTGGTTTTCTTTTCAATTAATTCCTCAGCCGCCTCTGTACAAGCAATGAAAATATTTTCTCTAAGTTGTTTTTCTTTGGTGAGCTTCGCGGTTTGCAACCATAAAACCTGAAAATAGATTAACCCAAATAACGAAAGTATGATAAGAATAATGATGACAGGAAAAATACGCTTCATGAGTTAAATGATACTGAAATGCAAATGTATTACTATGCTTTCAATTTGAAAGACGACTTTTTTTATTGCCGAAAACTTTAACGAATGTTATTAAAAATTTATAGCCCATTTGTTATTAGGTTTATTATTTAATACTTATTTTAGTCAAATGATATCTCCAAAATCACATGCTTTACTGATTGCCGATCCCTTTCTCAAGGAAGATCCTTTTAAAAGGAGCGTGGTGTATTTATGCACTCATGACAATACGGGTAGCATTGGTTTTATTATCAATAAACCATCTGGATTTTATTTATATGAATTAATAAATGGAGTTTCTTCAACTGACATTGAGGTGTTTACCGGCGGGCCTGTTGGTGAGGACACACTTCATTTTATTCACCAAGAGCCTCAACTCATTCCTGGAGGTCAACAAATCGGAAAGTCTACATATTGGGGTGGTGATTTTGAAAAAGCAATAGATGCGATAAAAAAAGGAACAATCAACACAGATGCTATAAAGTTTTTCTTGGGTTATAGCGGTTGGAGCTCAGGACAATTAGCTGGTGAGATCAAAGAAAACAATTGGTTATTAGCGCCTGCATCCCAACCTATTATTTTTAACACTTCCGCAGAACAATGCTGGGAACAAAGTATATTATCTCTCGGAAAGGATTATCAAGAACTTATTTATTACCCCATTGATCCACAATTAAATTAATTGCGCTGCTTTGTTATTTAGACTTTTAAAAATCCCGGCGAAACTAGCTACGGTTCTTTTTTGTAAAAAAATTATTGTTGAGAATAGGTCTATGTTCACCACAAAAGGACCTTTACTGATTGCCAGCAATCATCCCAATGCTTTTTTGGATGCCATTGTTTTGTCTGTTTTATTCAAACAGCCTATTTATTCATTAGCAAGAGGAGATGCCTTTAAAAACAAACTAACAAACACATTGTTACGGGCGCTTAATATGCTACCCATTTATCGGCTCAGTGAAGGCGCGAATCATCTGAACAATAACTATGAAACCTTTTCCGAATGCAGAAATATTTTTAAAAAAAATGGGATTATCCTGATTTTTAGCGAAGGCACTTGCGTAAATGAGTGGAAATTACGCCCTTTAAAAAAAGGAACAGCGCGTCTCGCTTTTAGCAGCTGGGAAGAAGGAATTGATCTTACAATTTTACCAACTGGAATTAATTATCATTCTTTTTCAAGATTTGGAAAACATATCCAAATTAATTTTGGAAATCCAATTAAATGGAGTGATTTCGATCATAAGAAAATGGATGGAACGCTAGTGAATTCATTCAATGATCAATTAGAAAACGCCCTTAAAAACCTTGTGATTGAAATCAATCAACCTACCAAACATACAATTCAGGAAAAATTTAAAATAGAAGAAGTTTCAGCTAATAAAAAAATATTTCGCATTCCGGCTTTTTTTGGAAAATGGCTACATGCCCCTATATATAGGCCCCTTCAGAATTATGCTTGGAAAAATTTTGCAAAAATCGATTTTTATGATTCGGTTTTATTAGGATTATTATTTGTTGTGTATCCAATCTATTTAACAGCGATTGCTCTCACTATATATTATTTTTTTGGAGGAGGATACTGGCTTCTTACATTTTTCGTACTGCCATTTTTAGCTTGGTGTTTTGTGCAGACGAAAAAATATTTTTAAATCTACTTATAAAAAATCCCGCAGAAGCGGGATTTTATTTCGAAAATACATTTGATTATTTTGCTTTTGCTCCTTCCACCAATACTGTGGCTTTGTTGTTAAGCACTTCTACAAATCCACTTTCAATACTATAAGAAGTGGTATTAATTTTATCTTGCAATATTTTTAAATCGCCAGCTTTTAAAGCACTTACTAATGGAGCATGTTTATCTAATACCTCAAACAAACCGCTTATGCCCGGCAGTTGAACTCCGTATACATCTCCGCTAAAAATTTTTTGTTCAGGTGTTAGTATCTCTAGTTTCATTTTTTAAAATTCAAAAGTGAAAATTTAAAAATCAAAAAAGTATTCTAAATTTTTTAATTTTTAATTGGTTTACGCATTCGCAGCTGCCATTAATTTTTTTCCTTTTTCAATTGCGTCTTCTAAGGTTCCTACCAAGTTAAAGGCTGCTTCTGGATATTCATCAACTTCTCCATCCATAATGGCGTTGAATCCACGAATAGTATCTTCAATTGGCACTAACACCCCTTTTAAACCTGTAAATTGTTCCGCAACAAAGAAAGGCTGACTTAAGAAACGTTGTACTTTACGGGCTCTTGATACTACCAATTTATCTTCGTCACTCAATTCATCTAATCCAAGAATAGCGATGATGTCTTGTAATTCTTTATAACGTTGTAAAATTAATTTTACTCTGTTTGCTGTGTTGTAATGTTCTTCTCCTACGATTTGAGGTGTCAATATTCTAGAAGTAGAATCCAATGGATCCACTGCTGGATAAATACCTAGATCGGCAATTTTACGACTCAATACGGTAGTAGCATCCAAATGCGCAAAAGTAGTTGCTGGAGCTGGATCTGTCAAATCATCCGCAGGTACATAAACCGCTTGAACTGAAGTGATTGAACCATTTTTAGTTGAAGTGATGCGCTCTTGCATCAAGCCCATTTCTGTAGCTAACGTTGGTTGATATCCCACCGCACTTGGCATACGACCTAAAAGCGCTGATACTTCGGAACCAGCCTGTGTAAAACGGAAAATGTTATCTACGAAGAAAAGAATATCTTTTCCTTGTCCATCTCCTTCACCGTCACGAAAATATTCTGCCATTGTTAAACCACTCAACGCCACTCTCGCTCTTGCCCCTGGTGGTTCGTTCATTTGTCCGAATACGAAAGTTGCTTTTGAATCCTTTAAATTTTCAAGATTTACTGAGCTTAAATCCCATCCGCCTTCTTCCATACTATGTTTAAATGCATCACCATAGTTCATGATACCCGCTTCAATCATCTCTCTCATCAAATCATTTCCTTCACGAGTTCTTTCTCCTACGCCTGCAAATACAGACAATCCACTATATGCTTTTGCAATATTGTTAATCAATTCTTGAATCAATACGGTTTTACCTACACCCGCACCACCAAACAAACCAATTTTTCCTCCTTTTGCATAGGGCTCAATCAAATCAATTACTTTGATCCCTGTAAACAAAACCTCTGAGGCAGTACTTAAGTTTTCAAATAATGGTGGTTTTGCGTGAATGGCACGTCCACCTTCTTTACTTACTTGTGGCAAACCATCAATAGCATCACCCGTTACATTAAACAAACGACCCTTAATACCTTCGCCGATTGGCATGGTGATTGGTTTACCTGTGTCTGTAACTACGGTTCCGCGAACCAACCCTTCTGTTCCGTCCATTGCAATAGTACGAACACTATCTTCTCCTAAATGTTGTTGAACCTCTAATACCAATGTATCACCATTTTCACGTTTTAACTCAAGCGCATTCATGATTTCAGGAAGCTTGGAATCGCTGTCGAACTGAACGTCTACAACCGCGCCGATAACTGATTTTATTTTACCTGTATTGGCCATATAAATAATTTAAAAAATTGACACTTATTTTGGGCGCAAAGGTAAGGGATCAATGCTGTAAATAAAAATCCTACTTAATTTTTTTAAAGGAAAAACCAAGTCTGCTATTGCAGCTGTTTTTTAGACTTATTAGCATAATACACCCCGGCCAAAATGATCGTCAAACTGCCTATTTGCAACCATCCCACATTTTCGTGATAAAACACGCCCCAAGCAATCGCTACAATGGGAATTCCATAAGTTACCATTGAGGAAAATACAGCTCCGGCTGTTTTTATCAGCCGATAATACAATATAGAGGCAATTGAGGTGCTTAGCACCCCTAATAGAGTAGAAAATCCAATAGAGCTAAGTACCGCATGATTATGAAAATTCAATGAAAAGAAACCGGTAATTAACAAAACCACAAATGCTGGAATTGCATTTAAAAAAAGTGCTAAAGAAACGATCTGTAATGATGGAATTGATTGTAAATGGTGAAATACAACATTTGCATTGATTCCATAACTCAAGGTGGCAATCATTACCAATACAACCAACAATGGATTATTGCCAAAACTTAACTCTGTTTGGGTGAAAAATAGTAACAAACAACCTAAAAAAGCAATGAAAACGCCCGTTATTTGTTGTGTAGATGACTTCGATTTAAAAATCAATGCCGCAGTAATGATCGTAAATATGGGCGTCAGCGAATTTAATGTCCCGGCCAACGAACTGCTAAGACCTGTTTCTGCCGTACAAAACAAATATGCAGGCAAAAGGCTTCCTAAGGCACCCGACAAAAAAACTACTGGCCATTTTTTAAATGGAATTAATCGACAGCTTTTTAGTACTAATGGAAGAAAAACGATACCGGAAGAAACAATTCTTAATGAGGCTACCTGAAAAGAAGTTAACTGTTCCAATCCTTGCTTCATTAAGATAAAACTGCTACCCCAAATTACAGAAAGCACCACAAATAACAACAGTTGTTCCCAATCACGTTTCATAATTGTAATTATGAATGCAAAATTGGGGGTTTTAGAATAAAGTAATATTTTTATTTCTAAACCCTTTTACTCAAAAACAATTTGAAACATGAGTTTTATTAAAGAATTTAAAGTTTTTATACTTAGAGGAAATATTATCGAATTGGCAGTAGCTGTAATTATTGGTGCTGCCTTTGGATCAATCGTTTCCTCTTTAGTCGAAGATATCATTACTCCCATTCTCCTCAATCCTGCTTTAAATGCGGCTAAAGTACACGAAATCGCAAGTTTAAGTTGGAATGGTATCAAATATGGCAATTTCTTAGCGGCTTTGATTAAATTTATTCTTATTGCAGGTGTGTTGTTTTTCTTACTAAAGGCCATGAAATCAATTATTAAAAAAAACCAATCCGATGCTCCTGAACACAGTAGCACGGATACATTATTAATAGAAATCAGAGATGAGTTGAAAAAAATGCGTGGATAATTTTACAAAAATCTCATTGCACATGCTTTATCTTTGATATTCGTTTCTTTATTAAAAATTCACATTTTGAGCAACTCTCCGTCATATCAAATAAAACTAGACCAATTTGAAGGTCCTTTTGATTTACTATTATTTTTCATTGAAAGAGATGAATTGGATATTTATAATATTCCAATTACTAAAATCACTAACGAATTTTTAGATCATATTCATCAGACTGAGAAACTTAACATTGAGCTGAGTAGCGAGTTTATATTGTTCATTAGTACTTTGATGAGAATCAAAGCTAAAATGCTACTCCCTAGAAAAGAATTAGATGCGCAAGGAAATGAAATTGATCCTAGAATGGAATTGGTCGACAAAATTCTTGAATACAAAAAATTCAAAGAGGCCTCTCTTAAAATGGCCGAAATGGAAGCAGAACGAATGTTAATGATGAAGCGTGGGAATCTTCAAAAAGAATTATCACAAATTGGAGAAGAAGCCGGTGAGGGAACAGAAATTCAAACGGTGACCATGTTTAAATTGATGAAAGCATTTGAAAAAGTAATTCAACGCATTCAACAAAGAAACAATAAGCCGGTGCATACCGTAGTTCAATACAGCTACACCATGGAAGAGTGTCGCGATCACATGCTTTCTATGGCCTCTGCAGAAAAAACATTGTCATTTGAAAGAATCTTTGAAGTTTGTAATGATAGGATACATGCTATTTTCCTTTTCCTGAACATGCTTGAATTGGTGCAACAAAAATATCTTCAAATTATTATCGGTGAAGGTCGTAATAACTTCATCATTGAATTCAACGAAAACAGAGAAGAAGAAGTACATAATCCACTTACTGCGGAAGATTTTGAACACTTGAACTAACCTATTTCATGAAAACAACTTTATTTAAAGCCGAAGACCGCGGCAGTGCCGACTATGGCTGGTTAAAACCGAATTATTATTTCAGCTTTTCAAATTATTATAACCCACAACGTATTCACTTTGGTGTATTGCGCGTGTTGAATGATGATTTTATTATGGGGGGCGGAGCATTTCCTCCACATCCACATGACAATATGGAGATTGTTACAATTCCATTAACTGGTGCGGTTCATCACAAAGACAACACCGGTGGAGAAGGCATTATCAAAGCAGGCGATGTTCAAATCATGAGTGCCGGATCGGGTATCAAACATTCCGAAGCCAATGCCTCAGCCACAGAAGCGCTTACCCTATTTCAAATATGGGTTTTTCCAAAAGTAAAAAATATTACCCCCAGATACGATCAAAGAAGTTTTGATGTTGCCGACAGAAAAAACAAATGGCAAATCGTTGTTTCTCCCTTAGAAAACGACGGTGCGTTATGGATCAATCAGGATGCTCGTTTTGCATTAGCTAATTTGGATGCGGAAACTAACATAGAATACAGCAATGGTTTTAATAACAATGGAGTTTTTCTTGTTGTGATTAATGGGTCTGTTGAAGTGGATGGAGTTCAGTTACACAAAAGAGATGCGATTGGTATCAGTGAAAGCAACTCTTTTTCCATCAAAGCTAGTAAAGATGCGGAGTTGTTGGCTATTGAGATTCCAATGACAGTTTAAAAATTTGTGCGTGTCGACACGAAAATGATTTTTAGAAAAAACTCTTTCAAGAACATTGATATAAGTGAAGACCGATGCTAATTTGAACTGAATTTGAGATGCCGATAACAGTATAAAATATGTGCGTGTCGATACGAAACGTGTCTTACTATTTTTGTTCCACAAGTTTGAAATATGGCATAAGTTCAATAAGTTGAAAATCCAATCTTCGAAACCATTCAACCATTAAACTTTGAAACGTTGAACCTCTGAAACCTAAAAAATCAGATCCCCGCCACTAATTCTTTGGCAGCAGACATCCGAACCATTTCTCTTATCGCAGTAGCAATACCATTTGCATCAAGACCTATCTCATCATATAGTTGTTTTGGAGTACCATGCTCAACCAATCGATCGGGGATGCCCATAATTTTCACATCGGATTTATAACCATGCTCATTCATGAATTCCAATACAGCAGAACCAAATCCACCCACTACCGTTCCATCTTCAACTGTGATGATTTTAGAATAATTTGCGAATACTTCATGTAACATCTCTTCGTCAAGGGGCTTTGCAAAACGCATGTCATAATGTGCGGGGTTAATTCCTTCAGACTTAACATCACGTATAGCCGCAGCAGCAAAATTTCCGGGATGACCAAAAGATAAAATTGCGATATCTTTTCCGTCTTTTAATTTACGGCCCTTTCCAATCTGTATTTCTTTCATCGGAGTTTGCCAGTCTACCAGCATACCCTCCCCTCTTGGATATCGAATCACAAAAGGCAACTCATTTGAGTCTAATTGTGCAGTATACATCAAATCTCTTAACTCCGATTCATTCATAGGTGCACTCACTATTATGTTTGGAACACAACGCATATAAGCAATATCATAACAGCCGTGATGCGTAGGGCCATCATCTCCAACCAGACCTGCTCTATCTAAACAAAAAATAACAGGCAACTTTTGGATGGCCACATCATGCACTACCATGTCGTAAGCGCGCTGCATGAATGAAGAATAAATATTGCAGAACACTTTTAAACCTTGTGTAGCCATACCTGCACTTAAGGTGACTGCATGTTGCTCACATATGCCCACATCAAATGCGCGATCGGGCATTTTTTCCATCATAAATTTTAATGAACAGCCACTTGGCATAGCCGGTGTAACGCCCATTATTTTAGGGTTTTTTTCTGCCAACTCAATGATCGTATGACCAAAAACATCCTGATATTTTGGAGGTTGTGGAATCTCTACTTTCTTTTTTAATATCTCTCCGGTTACTTTATCAAATAAACCTGGGGCATGCCATTTGGTTTGATCCTTCTCAGCCAACTCGTAGCCTTTGCCCTTTACAGTTTTTATATGTAATAATTTAGGTCCGCCAATGTCCTTTAGGTCGCTCAAAGTTTCGATGAGCTTATTAATATTATGGCCATCAATCGGTCCGAAGTACCTCAATTGCAGAGCTTCAAATAAATTACTGCTCTTGCTTACCATACCTTTCAAACTGGCTTCTAATTTTGAAGCCATCTCTCTGCTGAAATTCTTGCCTACAGGAAGTTTACCTAACAAGTTCCATACGTTTTCACGCATGTCGTTGTAAGTATGTGATGTGGTGATATCTGTCAAATACTCTTTCAACGCCCCTACATTAGGGTCGATACTCATGCAGTTATCGTTCAATATAATGAGCACGTTACTTTTTTCGATACCAGCATGATTCATGGCTTCAAAAGCCATGCCGGCGGTCATGGCACCATCACCAATTACGGCAATATGCTGTCTGTCTGTTTCGCCTTTATAATGTGATGCCATTGCCATACCCAAAGCAGCACTAATAGAGGTGGATGAATGCCCAACGCCAAAGGTGTCGTATTCACTCTCGCTTCTTTTAGGAAATCCACTTAATCCATTGTATTTTCTGTTTGTAGGAAACTGATCTCTTCTGCCTGTAAGTATTTTATGGCCATACGCCTGATGTCCCACATCCCAAACCAATTGGTCATAAGGAGTATTAAACACATAATGCAATGCCACAGAAAGCTCCACCACGCCTAAACTTGCACCAAAATGCCCCCCATGAACACTCACCACATCAATGATATATTGACGTAGCTCGTTGCACACTTTTTGCATGTCTGATTTTTTCAATTTTTTCAGATCTGCGGGACTGTTGATTTGTTGCAATAATTTTCCAGGCGTAATATCCATGTAAATCAAAATTTGACTATTGTAAAATTAACAATAATAATTCAGTATTGTTTGCTGATACTGGAGAGGATACTAAAATTTATTCCCATTTGAGTTTTTGAAGCCATTCAAACTAATTGGGCTGCTCCAAAGATTAAACTCATTACACATATTGAACATATTGAACCTTTTGAACCTCTTAAACCTTTTGAACTTCTGAAACCTCTTGAACGTATTAAATCACCACATTCACCATCTTCCCTTTAACAAAGATTATTTTCTTAGGTGCTTTCCCTTCCAGCCACTTTTGCACAATAGCGTCATTTAGTATGATTTGTTCAACTTCGGGTTGAGTAGCTGATAATGAAATATTGATATTGGTTCTCACTTTTCCATTGATGGAAACAGGATATTCTTTGTTTGTTTCGACCAAATACTTTTCTTCAAAAATTGGATAGGTAGCATCTAAAATACTTCCTTCATTACCCAACTGATGCCACAGCTCTTCTGAAATATGAGGTGCATAGGGAGTTAATAATACCAATAGTTTTTCAAGCACTTCTTTTTTGTGACACTTTGCATCTGCCAATTCGTTCACGCAAACCATGAATGAGCTAACAGCAGTATTAAAAGAAAAATTAGCCGTGTCTGACTCGATTTTTTTAATCGTCTTATGTATAATTTTCAGCTCGGCATCTGTTGCTTTTTCATTGTTCCAAACTTTTCCTTTGATATCATCATTGAATAATCTCCATAGCTTTCTCAAAAATCTGTGCACGCCCTCAATCCCTTTAGCATCCCATGGTTTACTCTGTTCTATCGGCCCCAAAAACATTTCATACATTCTGAATGTGTCGGCACCATACTTCAACACCAAATCATCAGGATTTACTGTATTGAATTTGGACTTAGACATTTTTTCTACTTCTTGTCCGCAGATATATTTACCCTCTTCCAAAATAAATGTAGCGTTGGCAAAATCAGGTTTCCATTTTGTGAAGGCCTGTGTGTCCAATTCAAATCCATCTACCATATTTACATCTACATGCAATTGATCTGTTTCATATTGGTCTTTCAATCCAAATGAGACAAACTGTTGCGTTCCTTTTATTCTATATACAAATCGACTGCTGCCCTGTATCATGCCTTGATTGACCAGTTTTTTAAAAGGCTCATCAAAAGATATGTAGCCAAGGTCAAACAATACTTTCGTCCACATACGACTATACAACAAATGTCCAACTGCATGTTCGGTTCCTCCAACATACACATCCACCTGTCCCCAATAATCACTAACTTTTTTGTCACAAAATGTTTGTGTGTTGGATGGATCCATGTATCTTAAAAAGTACCAGGATGAGCCCGCATAACCGGGCATGGTAGAGGTTTCGATATTTTTATTTTTCCACGATTCAATATTTGCTAATGGACCTTCGCCCTCAGGACCGGGGCCGTATTTTTCTACGTGAGGTAATTCCAATGGCAAGTCTGATGCCTGCAATGCAATAGCAACGCCATCTTCCCAAGAAATAGGAAAAGGCTCTCCCCAATAACGTTGACGGCTAAATCCTGCATCGCGCATTTTGAAATTCACTTTTCTTTTACCAATGTCCAATTGTTCAATTTTATCTATCGCAACAGCAATGGCATCTTTCATCAAAAGTCCATTTAAAAAATCTGATTCAATCAAAACGGCATCTTTTGTAGGATTGGCTTCGTTTCCATTGTAATGTTCGCCAATAATATTTGTAATGGTGATATTGAAATGTTTTGCAAAAGAAAAATCTCTTTGGTCGCCGCAAGGAACGGCCATGATGGCCCCTGTTCCATACCCAGCTAATACATACTCTGCAATCCAAATAGGGATTTGTTTTCCATTGAATGGATTAATGGCATATGCTCCTGTAAAACATCCGGTAATTTGTTTTACTTCGGATATGCGTTCCCGATCGCTTCTGCTTTTTACATATGTTAGATAAGATTCAATGGATTCTTGTTGTTCAGGAGTTGTAATGATATTCACTAATTCATGCTCAGGTGCCAACACAAGAAAGTCAACTCCAAATATAGTGTCGGGGCGTGTGGTGTACACCTTGATAGTATTCTTTTTTTGGACCTCACCCCCACCTCTCCTATTTGAGAGGGGAGAGTATTCTTTCAAATGAATTGAAATGCGGGATAATACATCGTCTATATTTTCTTCTACCTCTTCATTAGTAACTCTTACAACT
Source organism: Chitinophagaceae bacterium (assembly GCA_947452965.1). GTDB lineage: Bacteria > Bacteroidota > Bacteroidia > Chitinophagales > Chitinophagaceae > Ferruginibacter. The sequence continues at coordinate 86,857 of CANGEW010000001.1, forward strand.
TTATAGCCAAGTTCTTCCAAGACTTGTGTTCTCATGTCATCATATTTTTGTTGCTCTTCTTTGTTATGATAACCTCCGTCAACTTCTATCAGAAGCATTTCATTCAAAAACGCAAAATCAATGATAAAATCTTCAATAACATGCTGTCTTCTTACTTTTGAACCCAATTGATTATTTCTCAATCGCTGCCATAATCTTTCTTCTGCAGCTGTACTGTCTTTTCTGTTTTCTCTCGCAAATTCTTTTAGTTGTTTCCAGGTTTCCGGACTTGAAGTACGATAAGTATTTTTCCTCCCCTCACCCTCGGGAGAGGGGTTGGGGGTGAGGTATGAGTGCTGTACCAGTGCAAACTCCAACTCACAACCTTCACTCTTTCCAATCCAGTTTCTTTGCATTTCCTTCATGGAATCACTAAAATCTACTGTATTCAGTCCTTCCAGTAAACGATCCGCATAATCAGTGATTCGCAAATACCACTGACGCATCTTCTTCTTTATAACCGGATGTCCGCCTCTTTCACTCACACCGTTTACCACCTCGTCATTCGCCAATACCGTTCCTAATGCCTCACACCAATTTACTTCTCCAAAAGCTGAAAAAGCTAGTCGGAAATTCATCAATATTTCCTGTTGCTGTTTGGGACTAAAACTTTTCCACTCCTCAGCAGAAAAGGGCTGAGTTATTTTGGAATTTATTCTAGAGGACCCTGTTGTTTCAAAAATCTCAACTAAAGTTTGAAGTGATTCCGCTTTGTTAGTATTAGGATTAAACCAACTGTTAAATAATTGTAAGAATATCCATTGTGTCCATTTATAATAACTTGGATCACTCGTTCTCACCTCTCTATCCCAATCATAGCAGAAGCCAATTTTATCTAATTGCTTTTTAAACGTTGAAATATTTTTTTCTGTTGTGGCAGCAGGATGCTGTCCTGTTTCAATGGCATACTGCTCGGCCGGGAGTCCAAAGCTATCAAAGCCCATTGGGTGTAACACATTAAAGCCCTTTAATCTTTTGTATCGACTATAAATATCACTGGCAATATATCCCAACGGATGTCCAACATGCAATCCGGCACCACTGGGATAGGGAAACATGTCTAATACATAAAAAGGCGGCTTTTTAGACACATTGCTTACCTTATAAGCACCTTGTGCTTTCCAATTTTGATTCCACTTTAATTCTATATCTCTAAACTGATATTCCATTTGTTTAAATTGCTGTTTTGTTTTGTTTCAAAAAAGTACGTTTATCGGTTTTAAAATTCATTTCACACCTACATTTGTTGAGATTATTATAGAAAAATTTAACAGATATTAGGTGAATGCAGGCCACAAAAGTATAATAAAGCACTTAAAATCTATTACTTTTGTAAAGCGTTCATTATAAAACTAACTATTATTAAATAGATATGGCACAATTTGGAAAAGCAAGCAGCAAAAAAGGCAAACCTTCATATGCTTATGCAATCATTGGAATCTCATTAGTGTTGTTTTTATTTGGAATTGTTGGGTGGTTTTTTTTAAACCTTCGGAAAACAGGTGATTATTTCAAAGAAAACATTCAAGTTCATACTTATTTAAATAGAGATGCCTCACCAAAAAGAATTGACAGCTTGGTGAAATACATCGAGCAAATACCCTACACTAATAAAGTAGAGTACATTACAAAAGAAAAAGCTTTAGCAAAGTGGAATGCTGAAAATGATACTACTTGGAAGAAATTTCTAAAAAACAACCCTCTTCCAGAAAGTATTGACTTTTATGTAAAAGCTAATTACGTAAATCAAGATAGTTTAAATATTCTCTCCAATAATTTGCAAGGAAGTTTCCCTGGTGTAATCTCTGAATTTCAATTTCCCACAGAAACTGTAGCTAAAATAAGCACATATGTTAGAATTGCAGGATTCATCTTTTTAATTGCGGGTGTGTTGCTTACCGTATTAGTGGTTTTTTCTATTGATAATACCATCAGACTTGCTATGTATAGCAATCGCTTTTTAATAAAAACCATGCAAATGGTTGGTGCTACGCGAGGTTTTATCGTGAAGCCTATTAACAAAAAAGCTATTATAAACGGACTGATTGCGGCTGGTATCGCTATCGCAGCGGTTTGGTTTACTGTTATTTTGATTGAGAGTTTTTTACCAGACTTCAAATTGCTGCATGATAATAAAAGCTTGTTTTCGCTATTTTTCCTAATTATTGTGGTGGGAATCACGATGTCTGTCGCAAGCACACATCGTTCTGTTATCAAATATTTAAAAATGAAACTAGACGACTTATATTAATCAACTGTTTTTAATTTATATTGCAAATAGAAAAAAATAATCATGGCTCAAAAACACGAAACTCCATCAACAAAACAAAACTTGTTTGGGAAAAGTAATTTTATCTTAATGATAGTAGGTCTTATATTTCTAGCCATTGGAGTAGTATTGATGGCAGGAGGCAAAAGCTCTGATCCAAGCGTATTCAATCCAAAAGAAGTTTACAGTACATCAAGAATTACCTTAGCTCCCATTATGATCATTGCTGGATTTATTGTTGAAATCATTGCCATCATGAAAAAAAACGATCAATAATTATAGATACAACATTTTATTAAGCCGGTTTTATACCGGTTTTTTTATTCATAGCATAAATACTCATCATGAATTTTTTTCAAACTGTTGTTATTAGTATAGTTGAAGGTATCACTGAATTTCTTCCAATATCTTCTACAGGCCACATGATTATAACTGAAAAATTGCTGCACCTTTCAGAAGACGAATTCACTAAAACCTTTACAGTTGCCATACAGTTAGGCGCCATACTGGCGGTGGTGGTATTGTATAGAAAACTCTTCTTCAAATTGAGCAACCTTTCTTTTTACACAAAACTGATTGCAGGAGTAATTCCTGCCATTGTATTAGGGGCTTTATTCTCAAAAAAAATAGATTTGTTGTTAGACAGCTCCTTGACTGTAGCGGTTTCTCTGTTGGTAGGCGGTGTTGTGTTTTTATTCATCGATAAAGTATTTCAATCCAATATTGAAGAAAAAGAAACCAGTTATAAAAATGCTGTCGTAATTGGTTTTTGGCAATGTCTTGCCATGATTCCGGGCGTTAGCAGAAGCGCCTCTTCCATTATAGGCGGAATGCAACAAAAATTAACCCGTGCACAAGCAGCAGAATTCTCTTTCTTTTTAGCTGTGCCAACCATGTTAGCTGCTACCGGTTATAAACTTTTAAAATACTACAAAAGTTCCGGCGGATTCGCGAAACAAGATTTACAATTACTGGCAGTTGGAAATTTGGTCGCATTTGTTGTGGCAATTATTGCGATTAAATTTTTTATCGACTTTTTGAAAAAATACGGATTTAGAATTTGGGGATATTATCGCATTATTGTAGGATTATTATTACTCATCTTAATCTGGCGAGGGGTAATCAAATAATTTTTTAACAAGAATAACAATCCAGCTTTTTCATTATGATTCAAACCGCTTCCAAAAAAGTAATTAATGGGTGGGCCATGTATGACTGGGCTAATTCGGTATATAATCTAGTTATTACTTCCACTATCTTCCCTGCTTACTACGAAGCCGTTACCAGCGATCATAATGAATCTACAGTAGATAGTGTTTCTGTTTTCGGAAAATCTTTCATTAATACTTCTTTATATAACTATACACTTGCCATTGCGTTCATCATAGTGGCATTAATCAGCCCTCTACTATCTTCCATTGCAGATTATAAAGGCAACAAAAAACAATTCTTATTTTTCTTTTGTACAATAGGAAGTCTTGCTTGTAGTGCTTTATATTTCTTTGATGCGTCCAATCTTATTTACGGATTAACCTGTATGCTAATCGCGTGCGTAGGTTTTTGGGGGAGTTTGGTTTTTTACAATGCATATCTTCCTGAAATCGCTTCGCCAGAAGATCAAGATAAAGTAAGTGCAAAAGGTTTTATCATGGGCTACATCGGAAGTGTGCTATTACAAATCATTTGTTTTGTGTTAGTATTACAACCTCAAATTTTTGGAATCAATACCAGCAAAGCTTCGCAAGTTTCTTTTCTTTTAGTAGGAATTTGGTGGTGGGGATTTGGACAATTAGCCTTATCGAAATTGCCTGCAGGAAAAACAAACCCCATTAAGAACAATAATAGCTTTATTGGCGGTTATAAAGAATTACATAAAGTCTGGAAACAACTCTCTGAATTGCCTGTATTAAAAAGATTTTTGTTCTCTTTTTTCTTTTATAACATGGGCGTTCAAACCGTAATGCTAGCGGCCACTTTGTATGGCAAAAGCGAACTTCAAATTCCTACAACTAATTTAATTATCTCTATATTAATTATTCAGTTAATTGCTATACCAGGTGCGTACTTGGTTTCAAAACTTTCTTCGATTTTTGGCAATTTTAACACCCTAATTATGTGTGTCATTTTTTGGATTGGCATTTGCATATCCGGATATTTTTTACCAGTAAAAGGCATCAATGCTTTTTATGTTTTAGCCACTTTTGTAGGATTTATCATGGGAGGTATACAAAGTTTGAGCAGAAGCACCTACAGTAAATTAATGCCCGAAACAAACGATCATACATCCTTTTTTAGTTTCTATGACGTTACCGAAAAAATAGCCATCGTTGTTGGAATGTTTAGTTTTGCCTACATTACCGAACTAACGAGATCTCAAAGAAACTCAGTTTTGACTTTAGTTATCTTTTTTGCTACCGGTTTAATTGGATTATTAGTAACAAAAGCATCACAAAAAGGGATCATCAAATCTTAGTATTTAAACTAATTTATTTCTATGAAATTATATACTATTAATACAGGTCATTTTAAACTAGATGGAGGTGCAATGTTTGGCGTAGTTCCAAAAACCATGTGGAATAAATTAAATCCTGCAGATGAAAAGAATATGTGTAACTGGGCAATGCGCTGTTTGTTAGTTGAAGATGGAAACCGATTGATTTTGATTGACAATGGTATTGGAAACAAGCAAGATGATAAATTTTTTAGTCATTACTATCTAAACGGAAACGATACACTTGAAAAATCTTTGCAAGAATACGGATTTCATTCAGATGATATTACTGATGTGTTTTTAACCCATCTTCACTTCGATCACTGTGGGGGTAGCATAAAAAGAGTAAAGGACAATTTAATCCCTGCTTTTAAAAACGCGAATTACTGGAGCAACGAAAGACACTGGAAATGGGCTACAGAACCTAATGACAGAGAAAAAGCTTCTTTTTTAAAAGAGAACATTTTGCCGATTCAAGAGAGTGGCCAATTAAAATTCTGGCAAGAAGGAACACATGAGTTAGGAAATAACTTTTCTGTAATAAATGTATTCGGACATACTGATTCCATGATGTTACCCAAAATCACCTACAAGGAAAAAACAATTGTTTTTATGGCAGATCTATTGCCATCTGCAGCCCACCTACCTATTCCATATGTAATGTCATATGACATGTTTCCACTTACTACACTTAATGAGAAGAAATATTTTTTAGAAGAAGCGCTGACGAATGATTATCTGCTATTTTTTGAACACGACCCAGTTCATGAATGCTGTAATTTAATCAATACAGAAAAAGGAATCAGACCCAATCATTTTTTCAAGTTGGAAGAATGTATCTAACAATGATTTTCGACTTCAACTTTTATCAAAAAATATAAATTTGAAGCTTTTGTAAAAGCTGAGAGCTCCAATACATAATTTATCTTAGTTCAACCAATGATGATAAAGGATAGCGTAAGTTTTTGTAGCCCATCATGTCCACCTTTATAGAGCCAACAGTGATAGGGCTTTCGGCTCTCAATAAGATATGATTGGGATCATCACTAATCCAAGCACTCATTCCCTCACCACCTTGAAAAATAGTTCCTTTTACTAATAGGGGTTTTATCTTAATCGCTCTGAATGTGCCATATCTTGTTTTTATTTTTTCTTTACCTACATACCTTAAATAAAGATGATGTACCTCGTCATCCAAAAACATATCAAATGGAATCCTGTCTCCTGGTTTATATGAATCATAATTAAAATTCCTGGCATAATAAATAGAACTTATTACATCTTGTATGCAATCGGAAATCTTAAAGACACCTTTTGTACTTGTGGCTGTATTAGTTGTCTGATTAAAGGTTACATTATTATAAGTTTTATATCCACCCTCGTCTACATTTCTTAAAAATTTCAAAGGTTGTAAAGTTGCTGTATCAATATAGGTTTCATATCGATCTCTCACCTTAAAAAAATTGTCGAAAAAGGGGAATGTTTTTCCAACACCTACTGCGTGATATACTGGCCTTCCATTGAACCATTCGAACTTAGTAGTAAATGTAGCATCTCCTGCTCCAATATATGCGCCCAAAGTGCTATAATAAACTGTCATATTGATTTCTTCGCCGTCATCAAATGATTTGTTTTTTATACCACAAAATTCTCCTGTTGGCTCCTTTTGAAAAGGGAAAAACAATCCAAGTACAACAATAAAAGATTTAATAATATTCATAGTGTAGATTTTATTTTAAAAATTTCAGCCGAAAAATCAGAATGCTCCCAATAATAGCGGGCAAAATAATATTTATTGCCCAAATGGTAAAGGTAGCCGCCTGAATACCAATGATATTGTTACTAAACCCTCCTAACAACAAAAGCCCCAAACTCGCTCTAACCGGAAGCTCAATGAAACCAATGGTTGGAGCCAATGCCATCAACAAATAAAATAAAGACAACAACCAAAAACATTTTTCAAAAGGAATATTGACTTGCATCACCTTTAATAAAAAAATGTATTGCAATATAAATGTGAGGTACCGAAAAAAAGATAAAAAAAATATTCTTAACAATTGTTTGCGTGTATACAGCTCTACAATAGATAAAGAATTAACAATCTTTTTTAAAAAATGAAATCTAGAAAACAATACAAACAGAGAGTGGAAATTGAATAGGAGCAATAATAAAAAAACAGAACCTACTAATGTAACAAATAAAATAAGATTACTGATGATCCAATGAAATGTTACCGGAACTTCAAAAGAACTGTTATTAACCCTAAAGAAAAAGATGCCAACTAGTCCCATAATAAAAGTGACTGTAAGTTGACTAATACTTCCTAAAATAGTTAATGATAATGCTTTGGGCCTGTTTGCCGGATCAACAAACATCACTCTGCCGCCAAATTCTCCAATCCTATTAGGAGTAAGCATGGTCATACTGCATCCTGTTAATACCCCTTTACATGATTGCAAGAAAGAATGTTTCTCTATAAGTGATATTAATAATTGCCATTTTTTTGCTTCAATGCCCCAATTTATTGTCATTAATAGCAAGGAGAACCAAAATAAAAAATCTTTCCAAGATGTTCTTATTTGATGCCATCTCGTTTTTAAATCTGGCTGTTGAATGATTTGTTGATATATAACATAAGATAATATCACAAAGAGCAAAGGCCCTAGGATATAATTGGCTATTATTTTAATACTTTTGTTCAATCAGTAATTTATTGGTAAAAATAAGTAGCTCCTTGCAAAAACCTTCAAAAATCATATTAGGAATTGACCCAGGTACAATTATTATGGGTTATGGTATCATTGGGGTATACAATAATGGCATCCAATTGATTGATATGGGTGTTTTAAAATTATCCTCAAAAGAAGATGCTTACATGCGGTTGGAGAAAATTCATAGCAAAGTAACACAGTTGATCAAAACCTATCATCCAACCAGTTTTTCCATTGAAGCACCTTTTTTCGGCAAAAATGTACAAAGTATGTTGAAATTAGGAAGAGCGCAAGGTGTCGCTATTGCTGCCGCTATGCAGACAGGTTTGCCCATTACTGAATATTCGCCAAAAAAAATAAAACAATCCATCACAGGTAATGGAAATGCAAACAAAGAGCAAGTGATGAAAATGCTTCAACAAATTCTTTCTTTTAAAGACACACCCAAACATATGGATGCCTCAGATGCTTTAGCCGCAGCAGTGTGTCATTATTTTCAAGAAAGCAAATTGATTAGTGCTCCCAAAGAAAAAGTAAGTGGGTGGAAAGATTTTCTTTCAAAAAATCCTGAAAGATTAAAAAAATAAGTCTACAAATTTTTGATGATTAGTTCTTGTACTTCGATAAACTCCTCTTTTGATAGCACTAATTTCTTTCTTGTGAAATTTAGATCGTCTGCAGTATTTATGGGTAATAAATGAACATGGGCATGAGGTACTTCCAAACCTACCACGCTTATGCCACATCGATTACAATCAAAAGATTTTTCGATTGATTTTGCAATCGGAGTTGAAAACAATAATAACTTTTCTAGATAAGTAACGGGCAAATCAAAAATCTTGTCTACTTCAATTTTGGGCACCACTAATACATGACCTTTTACTAATGGAAAAATATCAAGAAAAGCAAAAAAATAATCGTCTTCTGCAATTTTATAAGAAGGAATATCTCCCTGTATAATTTTAGTAAAAATAGATTCGCTCATCTTTAAACTGTAATATTCTCTATTTTAAACTTCAATATGCCAGCAGGTACGTTTACTTCAGCCACATCTCCAACCACTTTGCCTAGCAACCCCTTACCGATGGGAGAAGTAACTGAAATTTTACCATCTTTCAAAGAAGCTTCTTTTTCAGATACAATTTGATAAGTCATTGTTTTTTTTGTGCCTAAATTAGTAACTGTCACTTTTGTAAGTATACTAACGCGACTTGCATCGATACTAGATTCGTCCAATATTCGGGCAGTTGCAATAACGCCTTCTAAATGCTTTATTTTAGCTTCTAATATCCCTTGTGCTTCCTTTGCCGCATCATATTCAGCATTTTCCTTTAAATCACCTTTTTCTCTTGCTTCAGCAATAGCTTTACTAGCTGCAGGCCTTTCCACACTTTTTAAAACATGAAGCTCTTCCTGCATTTTGTCAAAAGTTTCCTGAGTTACATAATTTGTTATAGACATATGGACACTATTAGATTGATATAAAAAAATACAACGCCTTAGAAATACCAAAGCGTTGTGGGGCGACAAATATACAAAAATTGGTAATTCTTACTAAGAAATACCTAATTTTTCCATTAAAATAGCTGATAATTTATATACTGCTTCATTTGAATAACCTGCTATATGAGGGGTAATAATTACATTGTTTTGCTTAGACAAATATTCCAGAAGAGACATTTCTCTCTCTTGATAAGTTTGTAATTTTTCATTTTCTAAAACATCCAACCCTACTCCACTGATTTGCTTGTTTTTCAGCGCTTGAACTAGACTTTGTGTGTCAACAATTCCTCCTCTGGAAGTGTTTATTATATAAGGTCGACGTTGTAACAATTGAAAAAAATCATCATTTGCAATATGACGGGTTTCAGTGGTCAAAGGCAAATGAAAACTAATGATATCAGCTTCTTGCTGTATTTGAGTAATTGTTGAAGAAGAAATGCACTCTGTTGGTTCAACTTTTTTATATTTATCAAATGCTAATATTTTTACACCAAATGAAGATAATAACTTAGCAAAAGAACTTCCGGTATTTCCAAAGCCGATGATACCTATAGTTTTACCACTCAATTCTACCCCTCTGTTTTCTTCTCTATACCATTGCTTTTGTCTCACTTCTTGATAACTCTTACTTATATTTCGTAGTAAGCTTAATAATAATCCAAGCGCATGTTCAGCTACTGCCGTTCTATTACCTTCGGGGCTACTTTCACATCGAATTCCTCTTTGCATGGCGTAAGCCACATCCACATGTTCCATTCCACTTCCTAATCTGCCAATCCATTCTAAATCGATTGCTCGATCAATCATCGCACTATCTATATTTATTTGAGTAGCTATAATTATTCCTGTTGCCTTGGGGATTATGTCATATAATTCTGCATACTCTAAAGTGGGTTCATACAAATATTTGTAGCCCTTTGAAGTAAGCGTATCAAGCAAAACAGGATGTACTTTTGTGGTGATTATTATCATAAAACAGCAATCATACTAATTTCAACGTTTACATTTTTTGGTAGTCCTTTCACCGCAACGGTTTCTCTTGCAGGATAATTGGAAGAAAAATAGGTTGCATATATCTCATTAACCTTTGCGAAATGCGACATGTCTGATAAAAAAATGGTTGTTTTCACAATATTTGAAAAATCAGCGCCCGATTGATCTAAAACAGATGCTAAGTTTTTCATTATCTGAATAGTTTCTGCTTCTATGGTCTCATTGTTCAGTTGTTCGGTTCCCGGAATCAATGCAATTTGTCCAGATAAAAATAATAAATCTCCTGCACGAACAGCCTGACTATACGGACCAATTGGGGCCGGAGCGTTTTGTGTATAAATGATTGTTTTTTCCATAAATTTTAATTATTTGCAAATATATCTTATTCGTCGACCTATTTTTGCTAAAATTTTATTCATGAAAATTAGTATTCTGGCAGATGATATTTTATTTGATCACCTAGTACAACTGAATGAAAAAGTGATATGGAATAGGATACACCAATTAGAATTATCTGTTATTGACGACAAGGTTGATGCTTTTATAAACCTTATGGAAAACGCATCAGAATTTGACTATTCTTACATCCAAAAGCCTGTTTTTATCAATAGTGTAATTGACACCCTTCAAGAAAAAAACCAATCAAATCTAGTGGTTAGAATAAATGGTTGGAATGGATTTATCCAAAAAAATGTATGGGAAATAGCCGGTGCAATGCATACAAAACACGAAGAAATATTAAATACATTGAATAAAAAACATGAAATAGTTGCAGATCAACCCGGATTTGTAGCTCCACGTGTTATTGCAATGATTATTAATGAGGCTTATTTTGCTAAAAGTGAGGCTGTAAGCACTGAAGATGAAATTGATACTGCCATGAAATTAGGTACTAACTATCCAAAAGGTCCGTTTGAATGGTGTCGTGAAATTGGAATACAACAAGTATACAAGCTATTAAAAAAACTTAGCTTACAAGATAAGCGTTACCTACCCTCCTCACAATTAATCATGGAAGCCACCATATCATGAGCCTGATTCTAAACATAGACACATCCACAGAATTGGCATTCGTTTGTTTATCAAGACACGGAGAGCTGATAGACACAACTTTTAGTGTACAACAAAAGGAACATGCCGTATTTCTTCACAGTGCAATTCAAGAAATTTTTTCAAAGAATCAGATAGCTATAAACCAAATTGATGGTATAGCTGTTACAGAAGGGCCCGGATCTTATACCGGTTTAAGGGTGGGTATGTCTACAGCAAAAGGATTGTGCTATGCTTTAAGGAAGCCTCTAATTACTTTGAGCAGTTTAGTTGTCATTGCCAATGCATGTAAACAAATAGCAGAAGATGTAAATGCATTTTATTGCCCAATGATTGATGCTAGAAGAATGGAAGTTTTTACCGCAATATATAATTTTGAATTAGAGGAAATTTTACAGCCAAAACCTGTCATTCTAGATGAAGACACCTTCGTAGAAACATTACTACAAAAAACAATTTATTTTGCGGGAAATGGAGCCAAAAAATTCTTTTCCATTACGGAAGCGGAAAAAGCTATCTTAATGGATGTGAATCCGAAAAATCTAGCCACTTCGATGTGTCATTTGTCCTATAAATTACTACTAGCAAATAGTTTCGGAGATCTTGTTCTGTCTAATCCTGTATACCTAAAAGAATATAATGCTTCTTAAATATGTTATTAATTATTAATTAGTGTGATGAGTAGCATCACCTGTTGTCTAATTTTACGTTCCTGAAATGTAAAATGTTCTTTATATTTGAGTAAACTTTAAATTTAATATAATTATGTGTGTTCCCAATCAAGCAAAAGATCAAAATGTAGAAACCCCATTGGGTAACTCTACAACTTTAAAATTCAACTTGCATAACTTAAAAAAAGCTGTCCTAGTATTAAGAGCGTTGAATCACAAACTTCGTCAACAAATTTTAGGGTTAATTGACACAGAGAAGAAAATTACTGTTACTGAAATTTATGTTCGACTCAGATTGGAGCAATCTGTAGCTTCTCAGCATCTAGCAATTTTGAGAAGAGCTGGAATTGTTACAACTCATCGTGATGGAAAATACATCCATTACACTGTTAATCACAAAAGAATTGACGAAATTAAAAAAATCGTTAAAGAATTAGTTGACTAGTTTTTTTATTATGTAATAAAAAGAAAAGCGGTTGATTTACAACCGCTTTTCTTTTTACCTTTGTTTTATAATTTTTTTTAAATGTTCATAAAACAGTTTTATACAAATTGCTTAAGCGAAGCCGCATATTATATTGAAAGCGATGGAGAAGCCGTAATTATTGACCCATTAAGAGATATCCAGACCTATATTGATTTTGCAAAAGAAAGAGAAGTTGTCATTAAATATATTTTTGAAACTCATTTTCATGCCGATTTTGTTAGTGGGCACATTGATCTGAGTAAACAAACTGGCGCTCCTATTATTTTTGGACCTAATGCCAATACAAGCTATTCGATTGTTTCAAAAAAAGATGGTGACGTAATTCAAGTAGGAAAAATTTCTTTTGAAGTAATTCACACACCAGGGCACACTTTAGAAAGCACTTGCTACTTACTTCATGATGAAAAAAACAATCCTTATGCAATTTTTACTGGCGACACTTTGTTTGTAGGAGATGTGGGTCGTCCCGACTTGAGTAGCGGAAATATGAGTAGGGAAGATTTAGCAGAGATAATGTATCAAACGATTCAAAACAAGATTCTACCATTAAACGACAACATTCTTGTTTATCCTGCACATGGACCGGGTAGCAGCTGTGGAAAAAATCTAGGCCCCAATACACATAGTACAATAGGAGAACAAAAACAAACCAATTATGCTTTGCAACCTCAAACTAAAGAGCAATTTGTTACTGCTGTAACTTCAGGTTTAGGAAGCGCTCCCATTTACTTTGCCATCAACGCTTCCATAAACCAAAAAGGTTACGATAGTATTGATGAAGTAATCACTAGAGGAACAAAAGCTATATCTATCAAGGAATTTAAAAAATTAATTACTGAACAAGATGTGATAGTATTGGATACTAGGCCTGTCAACTCCTTTACAGAGGGATTCATTCCCGGATCAATATTTATTGGTTTAGAAGGAAGATTTGCTGAATGGGCTGGCACCATTCTTCCATTTGATAAACCAATTATATTAATAACCGAGCCTAAAAAAGAAATAGAATCCGTAACCCGTTTGGCTAGAGTTGGGTTTGATAAAATGATAGGGTACTTACAAGGAGGTTATACGGCTTGGGTTGAAGCAAATGAGAAAATAGATTTAATCATTGATGTGGAAGCAGACGAATTGATTATGGACATCCCTCACGATCCAAATTTAACTATTGTGGATGTACGAAAAGAAAGTGAATTTATAGAAGGGCATCTTGAAAATGCTCTTAACTTGCCTTTGCATGAAATGACTAACATTACAGAGCTAGCACAATTTGAAGATGATCAAAATCTTTACATCCATTGTGCAGGAGGCTATAGAAGTGTGATTGCATCATCACTTTTAAAGCGACAAGGAATTCATAATTTAAGAAACGTTTTAGGAGGCTGGAATAGCATCAAAACGCAAGAAAAGGCTTCCATTAAAAAGGGTGAATCTATACAATCCAAATAAAATCTACATTGTTGGTGGCGGAACAACATCTATCCATTTATTAACAAAAAAAGGTTCGAAAACAGACTTCCATCTTCGATGGGTCCATAAATAGTTATCAGGATTTTTTCGAATCGTTGCTTCTAATAAATCTCTATACATACAGGTCAATTGACCTTCTTTCAGTGTTGCAGTATCTTCTGCAATAACAGTTGTTTCAAATCTGTATTTTCCTCTTCTAACTTTTATCAACTCTACAAATACCACAGCGGTATTGTTTTTTATAGCACCTTTATCTGGGCCAGTAACAAACGGAACAGGTCTCCCAAAAAAATGTAACCAAAAACCATTGGATATTATGCCTGGATTTTGATCTGCCGCCAAGCCTATTGAATACTGAGTGCTTAGCAACTGATGCATTCTATTTCTAAACTCATGGGTAGCTACTAAAATTGTACCTTTTTTTTGTCTTAGATCATAAAAAATCTTATTGAGATGCGGGTTAGAAATCTTCATATAGACTCCCACAAATGGTATAGGCATTTTTTGTGCAATAGACCAATTAGCTAACTCCCAATTAAATTGATGGCCCGCATGAAATTGAATACTCTTTCCCTTATTCGCAATAGCAATTACTTTATCTAAATCAATTTCTACCATTTTAGAAAACTGATTATCAGACATACTAACCATTTTTATTGTCTCAATGAATGTGTCAATGAAATTGATATAGAACTTTTTCGCAATAACAATTTTTTCCTTTTTAGTTTTTTCAGGGAATGCAATATCTAAATTAGCGAAAACAACGTCTTTTCTGTAGCCGATAATATAATAGATGATAAAATAAAAAAAATCACTTATGCCATACAAAATAAAATTAGGCAGTAAAGAAACTAAATATAAAGACCAATATATAAGATAATACATGAAATGAATTATGGTGCAAATTTACATGCTTATGAACGATTTACTAAAAAACATTCTACTATAAAATTGTGTTCTGTAATAAAGAAGACTTTCTTAAGAAATCCGTATTATAATGAAGCCCTCTACTCTCTTTCCTCAATTCAGCACTTTTAACGATCAAATAAGCAACAGTTATCATGTTTCTCAGTTCACATAATTGTGGAGACACTTCTGTTTTTTGATACAATGATTCTGTTTCTTCATGAAGCAAATCCAAGCGTCTATCAGCTCTTTGTAAACGATCATTATTTCTTACAATCCCCACGTAATCACTCATTAATAATTTTAATTCTTTAATGCTTTGAGTGATTAAGATCATTTCTTTAGGTGCTGTAGTGCCTTCGGCATTCCAATCAGGCACACCTTCTTTAAGACTAATTTTTTCAATTTGCTCTTGCGATTTCAAAAAACTTCTATGTGCAAAAACCATAGCTTCTAATAATGAATTACTTGCCAATCTATTCGCGCCATGCAATCCAGTACTAGCACACTCTCCAGCTGCAAATAAATTTTTAATTGAAGTCTGTCCCCACTCATCCGTTTTGATACCACCACAGCAATAGTGAGCAGCTGGAGCAACCGGAATCATATCTTTTGCCACATCAATACCGATTTTAAAACACTTTTCGTATATGTTGGGGAAATGTTCTGTGAACTTTTCTTGCGACATCTGGGTACAATCCAAATAAACAAATTCGGTGCCATTTATTTTCATTTCACTGTCTATTGCACGTGCTACAATATCTCTTGGAGCAAGATCTTTTCTTTCATCGTACTTTTCCATAAATGCTACTCCAGCATGATTACGAAGAATAGCACCATCACCTCTAACCGCCTCTGTTATTAAAAACGAATGTCCTTTTACACCCGCCTCAAATAGTGCAGTGGGATGAAATTGAATAAATTCCATATTTTCAATACGCCCTTTAGCCCTATATACCATTGCCACACCATCACCAGTGGCAATAGATGGATTGGTAGTGGTTCTATATACTTGACCATTCCCACCAGTAGCCAACATAGTGATCTTTGAAATGATTTTTTCTATTTTTTTTGTTGACAGGTTTAAAACATAAACTCCATAACATTCAATATCAGGAGTTGATTTGGTTACTAAATATCCTATATGATGCTGGGTGATTATGTCTAAGACAAAACAATGGGTTACTAAATGAATATTCTTGCATTTTTTAATTGCTTCTAATAAAGCTCTTTCCATTTCATTGCCTGTAACATCTTTGTGATGAAGAATTCTCGATTCACTATGACCCCCTTCTTTACCTAATTTAAATTCACCATCAGGATGCTTGTCAAATTGAGCTCCCCATTCAATAATTTCATTAATTCTCTCTACGCCTTCTTTCACTACAATATCTGCGATATGTTTATTACACAAGCCATCGCCAGCAATCAAAGTGTCTTCAATGTGTTTGGAAAAACTATCCTCTGTAAGATTCATCACCCCTGCAATGCCCCCTTGAGCATATTTTGTATTGGTTTCGTCACTGTTCGTTTTTGTAATAATCGTAACGGTCTTTGAAGGAAATTCCTGAGCTACCTTTAAAGCATATGTCAGGCCTGCTATTCCAGATCCAACAACCAAAAAGTCTGTTTTCATAGTTCGCCAATTAAATAATTATAGTTACGATACAGTTGGCTCTACCCATGCATTGTGCTCTTTCAACAAATTAATCAATTCCTCCACTGCTATATCGCTATTAATATTTCTTTTTACAATTTCTTTGTTCTTATAAAGTGTTATTTTGCCTACACCACTTCCAACATAACCAAAATCAGCATCAGCCATTTCTCCTGGACCATTTACAATGCAACCCATGATAGCGATTTTGACACCTTTTAAATGATTCGTTACTGCTCTAATCTTGGCAGTTGTTTCTTGCAAATCAAACAAGGTTCTGCCACAACTGGGACAACTGATGTATTCGGTTTTAGAAATGCGTGTACGCGTGGCTTGTAATATTCCGAAAGCTATTGAATTCATTACGTCATATGGAGATTGAATTTCTTTGTTTTGAAAATGGTACCCTAAACAAATACCATCAGTTAAACCATCAATAAGTAATGCGCCGCATTCTACAGCAAAATGAATCAATCCTTGATGTATATCTTCATGATTACTATCACAAATATGTATAACAGGATTCTTAACTTTTCTAGTTTCCAAATCAACAATTAAACGCCTTATGGATTGAACCGAATTTTTATTTTCTGAGCTAACGCAAATTACTGCACTGGGATCATTTGCTATTTTAACCAATACCTCTTCCAAAAAATTATTGTAACCAACAGAATAAGCATCCAACATTACAAATCTAATGTCTGCAAATGCGGAGTCGCTATGTTTAATATATTCTTCTTCTGAAAAAAGGGGCACAATGTTTCGTTTATCAGTTAGAAGTTGCCATGAATTAAACGGCAATACTGCTTTTAATGTACCAGGGAGTTCGAAGCTTGGAATGTTTTTACAAAAAACATAATCTGCTGCCATATCTCCAATCATCCATTTATCTGTGTTTGCATCATATCGGTAACCAATATGTTTCATGAAATCAGTTTCCAATAAATCAATCTTAGACAAATCAGCCACTACAACAGGGACTTGACGATTTCCAATATTGCCAACAGAGATAGTATCCCTTCGTTTATAATTAAAAGGATCATAGGTAAGTTTATGAAATTCTGGAACTGAGATTATTGATCCCGATTTTTGATTATGTTGTTGATACCTGCTTACCAAATTCTTACAAACAGGGATTTCAAATTCAGGGTCTTCAGTAAGTGATACGCGAATCGTATCACCAATACCATCTTCTAATAACGTTCCGATTCCGATAGCAGATTTAATTCTTCCATCCTCTCCATCGCCAGCTTCTGTCACACCAAGATGCAATGGATAACAATCTCCAAATTCCTGCATCATGTGATTGATTAATAATCTATACGCTTGTACCATCACCTGAGGATTACTGCTTTTCATACTCAGAACAATATTGTGAAAATCCTCTCCTCTTGCAATACGCAAAAATTCCATTGCGCTTTCCACCATTCCTATTGCAGTATCTCCATACCTACTCATGATACGATCGCTCAAGCTTCCATGATTGGTGCCAATTCTCATGGCTGTTCCATATTCTTTACAAATCAAAACCAAAGGAGTGAAGCGTTCTCTAATCCTTTCAATCTCTTCTTGATATTCTGCCTCGGTATATTCGATTTGTTCGAACTTTTTCTTATCAACATAATTTCCGGGGTTTACCCTCACTTTCTCAACAATTTTAGCTGCAATCTCTGCCGCATTAGGTGTAAAGTGAATGTCTGCCACTAACGGAGTAGTGTATCCTCTTTTTGTTAATTCATCTTTGATATTTTGTAAATTCTCGGCTTCCTTTTTGGAAGGTGCTGTAATTCTAACTAATTCAGCACCAGCCTCAATACAGCGAATCACTTGCTCCACAGTAGCAATAGTATCCATTGTGTCGGTGGTGGTCATGGTTTGTATCCTGATGGGATGATTTCCGCCTAGATAAAGATTGCCCACTTTAACCTCTCTGGTAAGAAGTCTTTTGTATTGTGTGAATGACTGACAATATGATTGCATACGAGTGGTGATTGTATTAGATTATCTAAAACTATTTTGTTCCTTTAAAAAAGCCATAATGTTCCAATATTTTTTTTGTCACATTTACTACTTCACTCTGACTTTGAGCGTTTTTATGTTGTATCATATTTGCCATGAAGTATACATGTCTATTTTCTTCAATCCAGCCAACAAGACACTCAACTAATTGATGCTTTTCATTGATACTGGTTCCCACTCTGTAGCTAAACTTGTATGCACTATTATCTTCTTTTACCATCATATCCCTAACACTCAAATGAACTGATTTTCTAAACGGCAGCTGATCAAAATATAATTTTTTCATAAAGCCTAATTGTTCATCCGGGGATATTTTTAGTGAATTATTCATCCAAAAAGAACTAAGATTTTCTCCAATTTTTTTATTTCCATAAGAAATACTATCTAACCAAATTTGAAAACTCTCTTTACCAATTTTCTTACTAATTTGACCAAAAAAATCAGTATTGTTTTTAATAAATGCTTGCTTGATTGTGCACTTGTTTGTATCAGCGCTGATTGTGTCGCTTATATATATTGGAGTATTTTCATTAATTACAGCTCCTACTTGCAAGGCAATTAATGTGTGCAAAATATCGAAAGTGGATCCTGGAGTAAATCTAGTGGTATCCATGGACATATTATAAACCGTTATACCTCCATTAGCATTATCCAGCATAGTGAAACAGCCTTCCACGTTTTTTTCGTCGAAAAAAGACTTTATTTCATTATCAATCTGAGCCTTGTTTACAGAACAAGAACTCCCAAAGAAAGCAATTAGAGCTATACATATTAATGGATAATTATTAATTTTCATCTTCTTTATTTTGTTAAAACGTTAAATGATACCATCAAGAAAATACAACTTCTAATAGAGAAAAGTAATTATGATTCTTTTTTATTTTTTATATGATTTGCTGTGGCAGACAACGCTTCATAAAAAGCTTGGCCAAATTTTCTAACTAACGGTTCTTTTAAAAATTCATATACTGGAACTTTCAACTTTTTGCCTAATGAACAGGCCGCCTTGCAATTATCTTCTCGAGGTTCATAATTTGCATACTCAGTTACTCCATCTTTACTTTTTTTCACAATAATGGGGAATAAATGACAACTAATGGGCTTTTTCCATTTGATTTTTCCATCAAGATACGCTTGTTCAATACCACATTTTACAATTCCATTGCTATCAGTAATTCCATACACACAAATTTTACTCTTGATAGTAGGTGTAACCCAGCCAAATTCTTTATCATATACAAATCTTCCTTGTTTTTCAATTTCTTGTTTGCTCACTGCGTTTAAATAAGGAAGCACTTTATCAAAAACCTCATCAATTTCTTTTAATTCTTTTCTGTGAAGAGGAGCACCAGCATCTCCATCCACACAACAAGCTCCTTTACATTTATTCAAATCACAAACAAACTGTTCTGAAACAATCTTATCACTTAATAGAACATGGTCGATAGCTATCATATCACAAAAATACGTGGTAAAAACTGAATGGTTGTATTAGAAAAGTAGAAAATAATTATTACCGAGATTCAATCGCTACTTGGCAACAATTGGTTTCCAAGTAAAAGTATTAATCATGTGTTCTATATCTTTTTGTAAAAAATCCTGAACAGGTCTTAATGAGTCGGCATTAGGGGTGGTGTCAAAATATAAAGCCCCTCTAATAAAATGACGAGTAGTATCACTTAAAAAAAATTGTTTAGCTGTTGCGGCATTGCCGCCAACTTTAAAAAAAATGCCCGAAACCTTGTTGGGAGTATATATTAAACTATCACTTATGGATGTTGCAATAACATCATTCTTATTAGTAAGATTAAAAGCATCGTTTACCATCAAATCAAATTTATTAATTGCGATAGAATCTTTATAAAGTCCATTTGCTTGCTTTACTTTATAGGTAGCTTTTCCTCCAATAATTTTATAGCTTAAGAATATTCTTGCATGCAAAGAAGGGAAATCAATGTTTATCCAATAATCATTCTCTGGCTTACTATCAAAATAGGTGGAATCCTTAATAACTGTTGCATATACCGGATACTCAAATGAATACGGATATTCATTTTTTTCAAATTTTTGATAAACATGCTCCGGTAAGGAAATTTTAAAATATCCCTTTTTCTTGTAGCTATAGTTAGAATTGCATGCAACAAACAAAATAACAAGATTAATTATAAAAAAAAATGATTTTTTAATTACCATCAGGGAATTATTAATATTTAGAAAAGTCGGTTGATATGGTTACTCTTACTTTTTCGATTCGGTTTCTTTTGATTTCTAAAGGAATGAATGTAAAATGATCATGAACAAGCGGTTCATTAATTTTTGGGAAATCTCCTGCAATTTCTAAAACCAGTCCAGCCAATGAATCACTATCGCCACGGATAAGATCAAAAGTATTATTAGGAAGATCCATAGCTTTACAAACATCATGAATCATCGTTTTTCCTTCAAAAATATAGTTATTGTTATCAATTTTCTTATTACTGCTTTCTTCATCATCGAACTCGTCTTTTATTTCTCCAATCACTTCTTCCAAAATATCCTCCATAGTCACAATTCCTGATGTGCCTCCAAACTCATCTACTACTATAGCAAAATGAATTCTTCTGGCTCTAAATTCCTGCAAGAGATCTTCTATCAATTTTTGTTCATGAACAAAAAAAGGAGTTCTTATAAGCGGATGCCAATCAAACGTTTTAGATTGATCCAAGTAAGGCAATAAATCTTTAATATGTAGGATGCCTATAATTTCATCTAAATTAGTTTTAAATACCGGCAATCTGGAATAATGTAAATCTTCGGAAAGTTCTACGATATCAATAAATGAAAGTGAAGATTCTATACCACTCACATCTAATCTTGAACGCATGATTTGCTTTACGGTTGTCCCACTAAATTTTCTGATGCCTTTTAATATTTTCTTTTCTTCTATGGAAGCTTCGTGATCTGGCAGTAAATCTATGGCTTCATCTAAATTACGATCATCAATACCCGAAAAGCTATGAATCGAAAAACCAGATTCTATTTTATTAGACCATCTCACATACTTTTTACTTACTCGATAAAAAATGCTATTAAAAATTTCAATAATTAATGAAGCGTTTGAAGCAAACCAAACCTTATGATGTATAGCCCAAATTTTGGGCAGTATTTCTGCAAACAATATAATCATCAAACTAACCGAAATTATTTTGACAAAAAAGATTATTTGTAAACTCATTTCATAAGTCTTCATCCAGTCATTAATCAATAAATTTGAAATCAAGATAATGCCTATGTTAACGAACATATTTGCAATTAGCATGGAAGCTAACAAAGTTTGAGGCTGCTCCAAAAGAGCTACTATTCTTCTAAAAGAGGGCTGTTGTCTGGTTTTTAATAAATTAATATCTTTAGCTGTGAGTGAAAAAAAAGCGACTTTACTGCCTGCTATTAAAAAAGAGAGCGCGAATAACACCAGCATAATCACTAGCAATAGTGTAGTTCCTGCCGTATTAATAAATAAAAGAGATAGCATGTTATGATGAAAATCAAATGCCGAATGATAATCCAAAACCAATATTTTAGTTAATAATGTGCACATCGAGTGCGATTCTAAATCCAACAATTACTTAAGGCATATCGTCTCTAACCACATCAAATCCTTCAACACTAGAGCCTCCTTCTTGCTTTTTATCAAGCATGATTAAATTATCTCCAATAATTTCTGTAATGTATTTCTTGTGTCCGTCTTTGTCGTCCCAACTTCTAGTTTTTAATTTTCCTTCCACCAATACAAAACTGCCTTTGTGTAAATACTTTTGGGCTAATTCTGCTAATCCTCTCCATAATACTACCGTGTGCCACTCTGTATGTGAAATCGTTTTGCCTGTTTTATCTTTATAATTTTCTGTTGTAGCTAATGAAAATTTAGCTACGGGAATATTCCCTTCTAAAAATTGCATATCTGGTTCTTTGCCCAAATTTCCTGCTAAAGTGACTCTGTTAATACCTCTCATTATTTTTCTAGTTGATCAAACTAAAGATACAAATTTACATACAAAAAAGCTTTGTCATCTTTATGTGTTAATAAAAATCGCTTCTTCTAAATATTCCGTTATGATTTTTGGAAAAGCAATCTTTTTTAATTGTTTTTTCTGAACAAAAAAACTTGAAAGTTCAGAAGGGATAGCATCTAATTGAACACGTATGAATCGAGCTGTTATTTCCTGATGAGTAAGTTTTTGTTTGTACAGTTTAGATACTTCTATTGTTTTTTTGTCGGAAAGCCCTATCTCTTCAGACAATTTTTTCATTGCGTCTTTTGTAGAAACTTGGGAAGATGTTTCAGACAACAAAAACTCATGTAACCCTTTCCAGATGTCTTTGTGCGTTCTCGGTTTTATCAAGATAAAGGAGCCTACCTCTAATAAAAAATAGTTGAAAAATCTTTGTTTTACAATTATTTTTTTTGATTTTTTTGGTAATATGTCCACGCTTTTTTTCTTAAAAGCAAGACAGTTTTGGGATAATGGGCACTGGTTACAGAGAGGTGATTGAGGCTTGCAAACGGTTGCTCCAAAATCCATAATAGCCTGATTGTATTGTGCAGGTTGTTTAGGATCCAATAATAATTGAGCTAACTCGTTAAAGGTTTTTTTTCCTAAAGTAGTATCAATAGGAGTGAATATGCCAAAAAATCTCGAAAGCACTCTCATTACATTTCCATCAACCACTGCATAAGGCAAATCAAATCCAAAGGAAGCAATGGCAGCTGCTGTATAGGGGCCCACTCCTTTCAAAGACAATATTTCCTTATACGTTGAGGGGAAAACGTTTTTATACTTTTCATGAATCAATGTAGCTGTTGCCATCAGGTTTCGACATCTGCTATAATAACCCAAGCCCTCCCAAAGTTTGAAAACTTCAGCCTCCTTGGCTTTGGCTAACTTCTCGATTGCAGGATACTTTTTAATAAACCGATTATAATAAGCCGTGCCTTGAGCTACCCTAGTTTGTTGTAAAATAATCTCACTAAGCCAGATTTTATATGGATCTTTTTCGAATTTCCAAGGCATTACTCGATTATTGGAATGCATATGCCATCTCATTAATGTTCTTGTAAAAAAACGATGTTGTTTAGAAATGGATGGATTCATTTTAATAAATTACACACAAACCTATTGATAATCATTGTATTAATTTTGAAAAATTAAAATAATTTACTTAACTTACTTCCTAAATATTTTCTATATGAGAAAAGCCGACTTAATTAATAAAATCTCTGAAAAAACAGGTATTCAAAAAGTAGATGTATTGGTTACCATTGAAACAATGATTAAAGAAATCAAAGCATCTATGGCAAATGGTGAAAACCTATATATTCGTGGGTTTGGCAGCTTCGTTATTAAAAAAAGAGCTGCAAAAATTGGCAGAAATATCAAGAAAAATATTGCTGTTTCCATACCAGAACACTTTATTCCTTCCTTTAAGCCTTCTAAAGAATTCGTTCAAGAAATAAAAAACTCTCCAAATATCAAAGAACTGCCTACCGATTTAGGTGATGATAATGAGGATTAATTTACCTTTGCTACACTGTCTAACTTAAAAAGACAGACATTTCAAGTGAAAAAACAATTATTAATAGCTATTATTAGCATTTCCTTGGTATGTTGCTTGTTCTTCTTTGGAAAAACAACAACTAGTAACAAATCCATACAGCCCGCAAAAATGGGGCCTGTTAGCACCTTCGATATTACACAATTAATTGATAATCAAAAGAAAACGCTTAGCGCCTCTCAAAAAAGCAAACTTCTTTCCATCGAAAATTTTTCTAAAGAGCCTTCTGCAGATGACCTTTATACATTAGCTGCCTATTGGAAAGATAGTATTCATTCTATGGAAGCCTATAGCTTTTATATAAGTAAGGCTTCAAAGTTGGAAAATTCAGAAAAAAGCCTCACCTTCGCAGCCCAATTATTTTTGAACCTACTCAGAGGAGAGGAAAATGCAAAAAAATTGGAATGGGAAACTAACGAAGCAATCGACCTTTTTCAAAAAGCCATTGCAATCAACCCCAACAACGATGATCTAAGAATTGGGCTGGGCAGTTGTTATATTTTTGGGAAAGGACGAAATGGCAACCCTCAGGAAACTATGCAAGGGATTCTTGAGGTGTTAAGTGTTGTCAGAAAAGATTCTAATAACATGAAAGCTCAACTGGTATTAGGTATTGGTGGATTTGTATCCGGACAATACGATAAAGCAGTTGCCAGACTCGAAAAAGTTATTAGTAAAGAACCTGGAAATTTAGAAGCAGTTGCTTTCTTAGCAGATACTTATGCCGCGAAAGGAGACAATAATAATGCTCTAAAATATTATGAATTGAGTAAACGACTTGCTAATGATCCTCACTATTCAAAAGAAGTGGATGATCGTATCAAAGAGTTGAAAATCAGATAAAGAAATTAATATTATTTATAAACAAAAAAGACTTGGTTATGCCTTGTGGTAAAAAGAGAAAACGTCATAAAATCGCAACTCATAAGCGTAAAAAACGTTTGAGAAAGAATCGTCATAAAAAAAGATAAAAAATCATACTGAGTAGTTTAATAGCTACTCTATTCTATCTTTTATTTGAGCCCTATAATTGTTAAAAAACGATTATAGTATAATTGGTATCTACAATAGTTTATTTCTAACGTAGGTCAACTTCTATCATAGTGCATACTGGTCTGTTAATGTAATACATTTGACCAAAGAACTCATCATTAATGTCAATCCTCAAGGTGTAGAAATAGCACTATTGGAGGACAAGAAGCTAGTAGAGTTGCATAGCGAAAAAGCTGATGCCAACTTTGCATTAGGCGACTTATACCTTGGAAAAGTGAAAAAACTAATCCCAGGATTGAATGCTGCATTCGTTGATATAGGATACGAAAAAGACGCTTTTCTTCATTATACAGATTTAAGTCCTTATGTAAAATCTGTCTTAAAGTTCACTCAACTTTCCATTCAACAAAAAAGCGACTCACTTTTCGACTTTTCAAGATTTAAAGTAGAACCAGAAATCCTAAAAACAGGCAAAATCAATGAAGTCTTTAATGGAAAACCTAACCTTTTAGTACAGGTTTTAAAAGAGCCAATTGCAGCAAAAGGGCCAAGATTAACCTGTGAAATCTCTTTGGCGGGTAGATTTGTTGTGGTAACACCTTTTAGTGACGTAGTGGCTATCTCCAGGAAAATACATACTTCTGAGGAAAGAAAGAGGCTGCAAAAAATCGTTGAAGCAGTTAAACCCAAAAACCTGGGGGTAATTGTAAGAACGGCAGCAGAAGGAAAAAACACAGCAGAATTACATGAAGATTTACTAAATCTGGAAAACAGATGGAAACAGATTCAAAAAAACCTATCCGGAGCTAACCCTCCAACAAGAATATTAAGTGAGCAAGGAAAAACTACCAGTATTATACGCGATTTGCTGAGCGCCGATTTTAATAGAATCGTAGTAAACGATAAAAATATTTTCGCTGATACTAAAAGTTATGTGCAAAAAATTGCTCCCGATAAATTAGATATCGTTTCATTGCATACCAACAGCAACGAAATTTTTGACACCTACGGTGTTACAAAACAAGTGAAGGGGTCATTTGGTAAAACCGTTAATCTTCCCAGCGGGGCTTACCTAATTATTGAACACACAGAAGCACTTCATGTAATTGATGTAAATAGTGGATACAAAAGCGTAAGTAATAACCAGGAAGAAAATGCTCTTGAAACAAATCTGGAAGCTGCAGAAGAAATTGCTCGTCAATTAAGACTTCGTGATCTTGGCGGTATTATCGTAGTTGATTTCATCGATATGAAGTTGATGGAAAATAAAAAGAAATTAGCGGATGCTATGGAACTGCTAATGAAAAATGACAGAGCGAAACATTCTGTTTTGCCCATTTCAAAATTTGGGTTGATGCAAATTACGCGTCAACGCATGAAGCCTGAAATGAATATTAACACTAGCGAGGTTTGTCCAAGCTGTAATGGAACTGGAAAAATTTCTTCTACACTCATATTGGAAGATGAAATACAAAAAAATCTTAACTACCTTATCACGCAAGGTCATAAAGGTCTAACCATCGTTGTTCATCCGATTATTTATTCATACTTGACTTGTGGTTTCATTTCAAAAAGAATGAAATGGATGTTTAAATACAAAAAGAAAATAACGATTTCTGCTAACAATACGTATAGCCTTACTGAATTTCATTTTTTTGATAATAGTGACGAAGAGATCAAGTTATAAAAAAAGGAAGTCTGTTAGACTTCCTTTTTTATAGATAGTTTACAATTTATTTAGCTACTTCTTTCCAAGTTTTCTCATTTTTTTCCATTTTGGAAATTGTCTCCTCATAAGAAGACTTGTCTTCCCCGGCTAGCGTTAATGCTTTTCTTTCCCATTGAAGCGCCTCTTTCTTGTTACCTAAACGATATAAAAGGTTGGCATAGGTATCAATGAACATCGGTTCATCCGAATCATTGCCAGAAAGTGATCTCTTACTCCATTTTAATGCTTCATTTAATAATTTTATATTGTCGCAATTTTCAAAAACGGCCCACGCATAATCATTCAATTGTTCATGACTATTAATCTTGGCTCCATATTTTTCCATATAGTCACGGATAGCTAATGCAAAATAGCTCCATTTTTGTGTGGATTTCAAAAATAACACAGTTGCCAATGCGATAGCTTCATCTGCTTGTTGTGGATAAGAAGCCATGATCTTATCAGCAGTGCTTTTATCTGCATTTGTCACTTGTTCTTTAGGAAATAAATTTTGATAATAGGAGTTGACAAGAATTTTTACAATTAAGTCATTGGCTTTACCCTCTCCCTCTAATTTATCATATTCTTTTTGATTGTTTACGATCATTTTAAATGCAGCACTATTCATATCCTCAGTGAACATGGTTAAAAAAGTAACATTTTCCTTTGTAAACATGGTGGGTTGCGTTTTTACATACGCATCAAAATAAGTAGTAGCGTTTTCATTAGCCTCTGAAGCTGCTATCATTAATTTTTTTAAAAAAGAGGAGTCGGTTGTGTGTTGACTGTATTGCTTTAACAATGAATAATACTGTGTTGTGGGTGACAGCGCGTTTTTAGATTGCTTAATAAAATCATCCGCAGACATCGATCCTACAAACTTATGAACCAATTCTCCATTAGGATTAAAAAATAAATAGGTGGGATAAACCGAAATCTTGTATGTATTATTTATGTATGAAAAGTCAGCATATAACAACTTGATTTCGGCATTGTCTTCTGAAGTTGAATCTATTTGTGCTTTAAAAGAGAGGAATGATTTATTGAAAAAATTGCCGACTTTCTCTTGTGTAAAAATATTCTTTGCCATATTTCGGCAAGGACCACACCATGTGGTATAACAATCAACAAAAATGAATTTGTTTTCTTTTTTTGCTTGTGAAAGAATGGATTTCCAATGCTTACCATGAATAAAATGAATTCCATTGCTGTTTTTTTGAGCCAATAATGTAAATGGAATGATTAACAGAAGTAAAACAAAAATCTTGATTGATTTCATATGAAAGTATTTATCTTTTTTGAATTATCTATCGGTGAAAATAAAAAACATTTTGTTTACAATTGCAAGCTTTTCATTTGTACGCCTTTTCCACCTATTACTTTCAATTGAACTCTTTTACCACCAATATTAATACTCAAGTTGTTTTCTCCGGCTTTTAATGGAATTCTTACATAACTTATATATGCTGGCAAAGATAACCAACTTCTTGTATCCGCTTTTTCAGTCATAGTGTTAAACATATTTACTACAAAGCCAACTGCATTGCCTACTGCCTCGGCATTTTTTTTGTCTTTTTCGCTTTGTTTGTTATCTGACGAATTATTAGTTGCGGCGCTCTCTACTATTTTTTGCGACCCTATTTCGATTGCTTTTTTTACACAAAATCTAATAATTGCTTTTCCAATTTCTGACAAATATCTTTCTTCTAATATCTGAAGTGCTAATGAATTAAAATTTTGACAAATCCGTGTTTGAAAAAGACTATCATTAATGGTTATGTTATTTATGGGGGAACTGTTATAGGTGATTTTATATACAGGCAATGCTATTCTAAATGCTCTAATGTCAGCCATCTGACTTTTTGAAAGTCCATGTTGACTATAATCAAACAAGTAAGAGCTTGGATGACCATATTGATCGGGAAATTGAAAAAAACCAAGTCCATCACTATTCACTACATTAATAGAAACTTCATCTTTAATAGGACAATTGCCTTCTTCAATAAAAAGAATCAATGAGGCGCTATCTCTTTTTTGAGAATTTAATTTTTCTTGAAACAATCCCTCGTATTTTGTTTGTTCATCCGCAAAACCCATCATTGATGCTGAATACAATAGATCTTGTTTTAATTGCCCAGGCATACTAACACCATAGTAAGATGTTTGTTTTGATAAATAAATATCCGCGGCATTTCTGTATGAAACAAATGCATTATTCCAATCACCAGATACCTCATATAGCATTCCTTGAAAATTTAGAATAAAGGGATCCTTACAATATTTTGATTCTTTACTATTACATTTTTCGGCTAATCTGTTACTAGTTAAACCTATTCGTCTGGCTTCTACAATAGCATCATCCGTTTTATCAAGCTGTAGATAATTGAGTGCTTTATAGTAGTTAACCATAAACTTCTCAAAATCTTCTCCTCTGTAAGTTTCAGTCATAGGATTGACTAAATTACTCACAGCAACATCTTTTACATTTTTGAAGTTAGATTCCAAAAGCGCATCTGCGTAGTTTAAACATTGATTGCTTTTCTCCAAATTATTGTCTAATTGGTACAATCTCCCTAATTCCATATTATACAGAAGCTTGTTCCTTTCTTTTTTTAATAACGAGTTTTTTGTTACCTCTTCAATTGCCTTATCAAATTTTTTATTATGCAAATTGAGATAATAACTATTCAAAGAATTTCGATAAGTAGTGCATGAATACAAAAAGGGCATCAACAGAAAAACTATCAATGCCCGATTTATAAAAGACTTCATATTATTATAGCAAGATCTAACGTAACGTTGCAAATTATTTTAATTAATGTTACAATTAATTGTTGACCATTTTCGATATTTTTTTATCTCCAATCCAAACGATTTCGTTTGTTTCGATATTTGTAAGTTCTAAATTAATTTGATAAGTAACTGTTTTTTTTCTTTTATAGGCATCTACGATTGAGTTGATAGAGCCTTGTAAAATAAAATCAGCTCCATTTTCCAATCCAAATTTTTTCATAGTGCTTGCAGATGCATTGCTTTGCATATCTGCTTTTTCTGCACGCATTTCTTCTCTTTTTTTGCCGCTTTGAACAAGTCCAACTTTGGCTGTATTAACAAAAGATCTTTCTAAATCTTTTATGAAAGTTTCTGCCTCAATATGTTCATGGCTTTTATTTGTAATCATACCTACAATAACAACTGGTTTTTTTCCCTTGACTTCAATAAAGTTTGCCAACCAGGGTTCGTTTAATGATTGTTTTATCATATCCTCAGCAGTGAGTCTACTATCTGTATTGTTCCAGCTTCCATTAATATCTGGGGTTTCTGTAGGCTCAATTCTTGTTACTTTATGGGCACATGAAACCGAAAAGGTTATAAATGTAGCTGCCATTAAAAATTTAAATAATTTCATAGTTGATGTTTATTAATAATTGATTATAATGAAATTAGAATCTCCAGTAGAACAAACTAGGTGCAGCACCCCATAATAAATAGTCCCAATAATTACATTGATAACGATTGAAGTCATAGCCATTGTAACTAGAATTATTGATGCGCGCCAATCTTCTTTCTTGTCTTCTGGCTATTCTTTGTTGTTTTTTTTCTTGCTTTGCTTCTGTCCAGTCGTAAGCTTTATATGTTTCCTGAACAGTTGTATTCATGGTGGTAATTGGAGACTTCTCTTGTGCTGCCAAATACTTGTCCATACTTACTTTGTAATTTGGATTTTGATTAGGTGCTAAAGCAATTTCTTGAGCTTTTGATAAAAACGAAATGCTCAATAAGACTATGGTTAAGAAAAGGTATCGCATAATGGTAATATTTACTTATCAAATATATAGATGATAATCAAATATACCTTAAATAAATTGTTAAGAATTTGCACAAGAAACCTATATCATTAGGATTAATGCTGATGATTGTGCTGCATAGCTGTTAACTCCTCTGGAGTTACCTTTTTTTCTTTGGTTTTTACTTGATTCTCCAGATAGTCAAAAAGTCTTTCCGTGATCAATCTTCTATATGTAGCATCCATTTGTTTTTCGTCTTTCATCATTCTGTCAAGATAACTATCCAACCAACTCATATCTTCGCCCATATTCATTTGTCCAAAGTAACGCATTACTTCTTCTTTCATATGATTGCGTAAATCATCTTGAGATACTTCTAATTTATTATCTATAATAATTTTGTCGCTGATAAGCGTCCATTTTAGCTGATTGCTGAATGTTGGAAATTCTTTCTCAGCTTCTTCTGCAGTTTTTTGTTTTTCTCCGCCGGTTTGCAGCCATCTTTTCAAAAAGGCTTCAGGAAAATCCATCTTTACCTGATCTAGTAATAAATGATATAGCTGATCATGTAGCTGATTTTTAGATTGGCTAGCCCAATATTTTTCGATTTCTTCTTTTAAAGCAACACGAAGATCAGCTTCGGTAGTGATTCCTTTTCCAGGATATACTTCATTGAAAAAATCTTCATTGAGTTCACGTTTTTCTACCAATCCAATTTTAACAATATCTAACTTGAAATACTTTGCAGCGGCTTCTTTATCCCCTTTAGGTAATCCTAAATCGTGCAACATCATATCCAATTTATCACCTTCAAAAGTTTTGCTTAATTGAAACACGATACAATCAGCCATTTTTTTACCCATTAACTCTTTTTGCATTTTTGGAGTAAAGTATTTCAACAATACAGAATTTTCTTTGCTGATTCCACCCTCCACAACATTGCCATCCTTGTCACATTCTGTGAACAATACATTCAATACGTTTTCTTCATTATTGACAACCTCAGGCTCAGTCATTTTGCCGCCTTTGATTTGCATACGATTAATTTCTTCGGAGACCATTTCATCATTTACCTCAACAGTATGTTTAGTAAGTGTTTCTTTAGAGAAATTAGGTAAAGCAAATGTTGGTTTTAGTCCCATTTCAAAAGCAAAGTCATAATCAGTTGGATGATTATAGTCCAAATGATTGTTTTCGCTAGGCAAAGGCAGAGGTTGAGCGAAGATGTCAGGCTTCTCTTCTGTCAAATAACTGTATAATTTTTTTTCTACCGTTTTCAAAACTTCTTCGTTGAATATAGCTGCCCCATACATTTTTTTGATCATACCTGCTGGAACCATTCCCTTCCTAAACCCTGGAATATTAGCAGTTTTACTGTACTCTTTTAATTTTTTATCAAAAGAGGGAAGATATTCTTCCTTTGACACTTTAACTATGATTTTATCAGTTAACAAACCGATGTTTTCTCTAACTACAGTAGACATGCTTTTATAATTTTGAAACGTTAATAAATTAAAAGTTGATAAGTTACTGGGGGTGACTAATTCAGTCAAGGTTCCAAGTACTTATCAACTTTCGGAGTGCGGATGATAGGGGTCGAACCTACATGCCTCGCGGCGCCAGATCCTAAGTCTGGTGCGTCTGCCAATTTCGCCACATCCGCTTATTTGCAATGAAACATCACAAACGGGGAGCAAAAATAAAGGTTTTTTGTTGGAAAATGTAAAATAATGTTGCTAGAATGAAGAGTAAAACAAGAAAAATATACCCATCTGGGGTTTATTTCCTCGATTTGTCTGCAAAAAGTTCAATATTACCGATAAAACTTTGATATTAAAAAGATATGGAGTGGTAGCAAAAGAAAATTGTCGATGGTATAAGGTCTCAACACTTACCTGCCAAACATTTTATCCATGTCATTTTTGTAAAAAGTCATGTAAGTTGGTTTTCCGTTGGGACTAACATTGGAAACTTCACAATGAAACAAATCGGCAATCAATGACTGTATTTCCTTTTGAGATAATATAACCCCTGTTTTGATTGCATTTTGAGTTGACATTGCCCGAAGCAGTTTTTCTCTTTTGGTAAATTTTAAATCGGATGAGAAATGATTGTATTGCTCTATGATTTTCTCGATAACACTCTTCTCATTCCCCCCCTCAATATCTGCAGGAGTTCCTTGAATTACAAAGGTATTTTGGCCAAAATGTTCAATTTGATAGCCTAGTTCTCTCATATCAGACAATAGCTCTTGCAGAACAATCGTATCTGTTGGGGTCATTTCAATGGTAGCTGGAAACAAACTTTGCTGCGTTGCAATAGGTTTACCTTCAATGGCAAGAGAATATTTTTCATACAATACTCTTTCATGAGCATTTTGCTGATGTATCAATAAGAAATCATCCGCACGTTGGAGTAAAATGTAAGTAGCATGTAATTGCATTACCGGCTGATCCGCTTCATATTGCTGATGTAGTTTTTCAATAGTATTTTCCGGTAGTTGCGTTTTTTCGCTTATAGGCTCATAAAAGTCTTTCCAATGTTTCAGTTCGCCTGTTCTTTCAATAAAATGAGCCTGATTTTTTTGAGAAAATGACTTAAATAAAGATGAAGATGCCGTTGACGACCTTTGCTCATCTGTCATAGGTTTGCTAATAGAATCAAGTTGTTGAATAGAAGGATCCAAATCAAAATCTAAAGTAGGCGTAATGCTGAATTGTGCTAAGGCATGTTTTACCGTGGCTTGAACAAAAGCGTAGACAATCTTATCATCTTCAAATTTTATTTCTTGTTTGGTAGGATGCACATTGATATCCAGTTGTGCCGGATCCAAATCAATAAAAAGGGCATACATTGGAAAGCTGTCTTTCGGGATCAAATCCGAAAACGCATTCATGATAGCGTGATTCAAATAGGCACTTTTAATAAAACGATTGTTTACAAAAAGATATTGATCTCCTCTGGTTTTCTTTGCTGTTTCGGGCTTGCCTACAAAACCCATGATGTTTAGATAATCGGTTTGTTCGTGTACACTTACTAATTTAGAATTGTATTGATTTCCTAAAATTTGTACAATTCTCTGTTTCAAACTACCTTTTTCCAAATGAAATACCTCTTGTCCATTAGATTGTAATGAAAAAAAAATATCTGGAAAAGCCATCGCTACTCTGATAAACTCATCAACAATATGGCGCAATTCTGCGGTATTACTTTTCAAGAAATTTCTTCTGGCAGGCACATTAAAAAACAAGTTTTTCATGGCGATACTTGTGCCTTTATTAAAAGCTACAGGCTCCTGACGAATCACTTTGCTGTTTTCAATTTCTAAAAATGTACCAGATGAATCTTCTTCTCTTTTGGTTTTTAGTTCCACCTGAGCTACCGCAGCGATACTCGCTAAAGCTTCCCCTCTAAATCCCATGGTTTTTATTCGAAATAAGTCATCTATATTTTTTATTTTGGAAGTTGCATGTCGCTCAAAAGCCATTCTCGCATCTGTTTCGCTCATTCCTTTCCCGTTATCAATAACCTGCACCAATGCCTTACCCGCATCGTTTATAATTAGCTTGATCTCGTCAGCACCCGCATCTACAGAATTTTCGAGCAATTCTTTTACGGCACTGCCTGGTCGCTGAATCACTTCTCCTGCTGCTATCTGATTCGCGATGTTATCTGGTAATAAATGAATGATATCTGTCAAAATCGATGTAATTTGTAGCAAAAATAACTAATACTTTTCACTAATAAACAGCAGTATTTATGAGGATTCTTTTCCTTTCAGTTTTCGTTTTTTTCACCCTTTCCATTTCAGCACAACATTCTATTGATAAAAAAGCGAAAAAATGGGCAGATAGTGTGTATAATAGCTTGAATGAGAATGAAAAAATCGGTCAATTAATTATTGCCAGACTTTCTTCCATGGAAGCGCAGTCAAAAAAAGTTACAAATTTGAATGAGCAAGTTGAGCAATATGTAAAACAATATAATATAGGGGGTGTTTGTGTCTTTCAAGGTAATCCGATCGAACAAGTCGGATATATCAATCATTTAAAAAAAATAGCCAAGACTCCAATACTATTTTCTATTGATGGTGAATGGGGTGTTGGTATGCGCTTATTTGATAGCGTACAATTATTGCCCAAACAAATGATGCTGGGGGCTCTTTCAAATCCAAGTATTGTTTACAAATATGGAAAAGTTGTTGCCAAACAATGTAAACGATTAGGCATTCAAATGAACTATGCTCCTGTGGTTGATGTGAATAATAATCCGCAG
Source organism: Chitinophagaceae bacterium (assembly GCA_947452965.1). Lineage (GTDB taxonomy): Bacteria > Bacteroidota > Bacteroidia > Chitinophagales > Chitinophagaceae > Ferruginibacter. The sequence continues at coordinate 121,479 of CANGEW010000001.1, forward strand.
AATCCCATTATAAACGACAGAAGCTTTGGAGAAGATAAAAAGAAAGTAGCCGCATTCGGAATTCAATACATGAAAGGTATGCAGCAGAATGGTGTGCTAGCTTGCGCCAAACATTTTCCAGGACACGGCGACGTAACTGTAGATTCTCACTTTGATTTACCTGTAATTCATAAATCGATACAAGAATTGGAACAAACAGAATTGTACCCTTTTGAAAAATTATTTCGTGCCGGCGTTAGCAGCGCCATGATTGCACACCTCTTCATTCCATCCATTGATTCGCAAATAAATAAACCAACATCAATGTCTGAAAAAAATATTCAGGGATTGTTAAGAAATAAAATGAAATTCAAAGGACTTGCCATCACTGATGGACTTGAAATGCATGCAGTGACTAAGTTTTTTCCAAATGGCGAAGCCTCTGTACAAGCTTTGATAGCAGGAAATGACTTGCTGTGCTTGCCGGATAGCATTCCTGTGGCCATTGCAAAAATCAAAGAAGCAATTGACTCCAATCGTTTAACATGGAAAGATATTGAGGAACATTGCAAAAAAGTCTTAATGACAAAATATCTGCAAGTCATACATCACAACGATTCCATTAAAATAGGCAGTCTAGTAAATGATCTAAATAAAGACATCCCTGAATTAAAAAAAGAAATTGCTCAACATGCCATCACATTACTTTCAAAAAAAGACAAAGTTTTTTTTCCTTTACAGCCATCACATCAAGCCCACAAGATTGCATATATAGGGATAGGAATTCATGCCGAAAATGATTTTTCAAAAAAAATGCAAAAAGATTATTTAGCTGATATTTTTTATTTGGATTTTAATAATCATGATACGACTTTAGTAAGTCAGCTAGTTGATTCCATCAAAAAAAATTATAAAAAAGTAATTATCGGAGTTCATCAAATAAATCGTTCGCCAGCCAACAACTTTGGAATCAGTCCACTTGCAAAAAAATGCATTGATTCTATTGAAGCCAATACAATTTCTTGTTTATTCTTATTTGGCAATGCCTATGCTGCTAAAAACTGGACAAATAGCAGAAATCTAATTGTTTGTTATGAGGATGATCCAATTATTCAAAATGTAGCCATCGACTTATTAAAAGGAAAAGTCAAATACAAAGGAGTACTTCCTGTATCAATAGACAAAAAATATCCATACGGATTCGGGTTACATAATTCTAATAAAAAATAAAAACTATTTTTGACAATTGATTTTATTTCGCGTTGCCTAATCATTAATTAAGACATGATGTATCCATATCAAATCACCTCATTTGAAGCTTATCAGGAAGCTTATAAAAAAAGTGTAGAAAATCCGGAATTGTTTTGGGAAGAAGTGGCATCTCATTTTGTATGGAAACAGAAATGGGATAAAGTTTTAGATTGGAATTTCTCCGAACCTTCAATTGAATGGTTTAAGGGCGCAAAATTAAATATAATAGAAAATTGTTTAGATAGATGGGTAGAAACACAACCCAATGCAACGGCTCTGATTTGGGAACCGAACGATCCAAAGGAACCCCACAGAATACTTTCTTATAAAGAGCTTCATGAAGAAGTTTGCAAATTTGCAAATGTGTTAAAAAAGAATGGAGCCAAAAAAGGCGACAGAATTTGCATTTACATGCCAATGATTCCCGAATTGACCATCGCCGTTCTGGCCTGTGCCAGAATTGGAGCCATTCACTCTGTTGTTTTTGGAGGTTTTTCTGCTCAAAGCATATCAGACAGGATACATGATGCTCAATGTAACATTGTTATTACTGCTGATGGGGCTTACAGAGGAAACAAAACCATTCCATTAAAATCAATCATCGATGATGCTTTAATTAACTGCCCTTCTGTAGATAATGTAATTGTTCACTCTCGAACAGGCATTCCTGTTAGTATGATAAAAGACAGAGACGTTTGGTGGCATGAAGAAATAAACTCATTAGATAAAAACACAGCTTCCATCTGTCATGCTGAAATCATGGATGCAGAAGATATGTTGTTTATTTTATACACCTCTGGCAGTACCGGAAAACCTAAAGGCGTGGTTCACACATGTGGTGGATATATGGTTTGGACAAATTATACTTTTGTAAACGTGTTTCAATACCAACAAGGACAAGTTCATTTTTGTACCGCAGATATTGGCTGGATAACCGGCCACAGCTATATTGTTTACGGACCACTAAGTGCCGGAGCAACTTCTCTTATGTTTGAAGGTATCCCTACCTGGCCCGATGCAGGGAGGTTTTGGGAAATTGTTGAAAAATATAAAGTAGATATCATTTACACGGCCCCTACTGCTATCAGAAGTTTGATGAGTTTTGGCAAAGCCCCTGTTGAAGGCAAAGATTTAACATCCTTGAAAGTTCTTGGAACTGTAGGAGAGCCTATCAATGAGGAAGCATGGCATTGGTATGATGATAATATTGGAGACAATAAATGTCCGATTGTTGATACTTGGTGGCAGACAGAAACAGGTGGCATCCTCATTTCTAATCTTGCGGGTGTTACAACTGCAAAACCATCTTTTGCCACATTGCCTTTACCCGGAGTGCAGCCAGTATTGGTAGATGAACAAGGAAAAGAAATAAATGGAAATGAAGTGTCTGGAAATCTTTGCATCAAATTCCCATGGCCAGGCATGTTAAGAACTACTTATGGTGATCATGAACGCTGTAGATTAACTTATTTTTCTACTTATAAAAATTTATACTTTACCGGAGATGGCTGCATGCGTGATAAAGTTGGCGACTACAGAATAACAGGAAGAGTAGACGATGTATTAAATGTAAGCGGACACCGAATTGGAACAGCAGAAGTGGAAAATGCCATCAACATGCATACAGGCGTCATTGAAAGTGCGGTTGTAGGCTATCCTCATGACATAAAAGGACAAGGCATTTATGCTTATGTAATTTGCAATGCCTTACATGAAGATGAAACGCATACAAAACAAGACATTTCTCAAACAGTAGCCCGAATTATTGGTGCCATAGCAAAACCTGACAAAATTCAATTTGTAAGTGGACTGCCCAAAACACGAAGCGGGAAAATCATGAGAAGAATTTTAAGAAAAATTGCTGAAGGTGAATTATCTAATTTGGGTGATACAACAACCTTGTTAGATCCATCAGTAGTAGAGGAAATCAAAAACAATAGATTATAATGATGGCTGTTTCTCCAAAAGACATTTCAATCAATGAATATGATTATGAATTACCGGACAACAGAATTGCCTTGACTCCATTAGAAAACAGAGCGCATTCAAAACTGCTTGTTTATAAAAATCATTCAATTGAAACAACTTTATTTGAAAATATTTTCAACTATCTACCCAAAAATTCTTTACTTGTTTTTAATAACAGCAAAGTGATTAATGCGCGATTGCGATTTGAAAAAAAAACCGGCAGTGCAATAGAAATCTTTTGTTTAGAACCGGCAGATGATATTAATGAATATGCTACTGCCATGAATAGAACTGGGCATGCCAAATGGAAGTGCTTTGTAGGTGGTGCTGCAAAATGGAAAGAGTCTTTTTTAGAAAAGATTTTTTTATTAAATAATTCTGAGATTATTTTAAAAGCTAGAATTGTAGAACGTATAACAGATGCCTACATTATCGAATTTTCCTGGTCACCCAGCGAATACACTTTTGCAGAAATAATAACTGTGGCAGGACAAATCCCTCTACCACCCTATATCAAAAGAGCTCCTTTATCGTCTGATGCCAACCGTTATCAAACGGTGTATGCTGCACAAGAAGGCTCGGTTGCCGCACCAACTGCTGGTTTGCATTTTACAAAAGAAATACTTCAACAAACATCTACACATCACATCAATCAAGCACATGTAACCCTTCACGTTGGAGCTGGTACATTCAAGCCTGTTAAGGCAGATTCAATGAAAGACCATGAAATGCACGCCGAGTGGATTGAGATTTCTACTGATACTATAAAGCACCTGCTACTGCACAAAGAATTTATAATAACAGTTGGAACAACTTCTCTGAGAACACTCGAATCTATTTATTGGTTAGGAATTAAAACAATCATCAATCCTACCATTACAAAGCTTGAACTTGGTCAATGGGATGTGTATGAGCAATTAAATGATTTAAGAGAATACTCAATAGAAGAATCTTTAAAATCATTATTACACTGGCTGCAACAACAACAAAAAGAAAAATTATTTACCCAAACGCAATTATTAATAACGCCTGGATACTCATTCAAAATGGTAAAAGCTTTATTTACTAATTTTCATCAACCCAAGTCAACCTTGCTTTTACTGGTAGCAGCAGCCATTGGAGAAGATTGGAAAAAATGTTACCGCTACGCTCTGGAAAATGATTTTAGATTTTTGAGTTATGGAGACACCAGCCTGTTATTTATGGCTGAATTGTAACTTTCGTTCCTTCGGGGATATAACTGAATAAATCTTTCATTTCTGAATACTTTACAGAGATGCAACCATCCGTCCAATTATATTCATTATCAACTGTCCATTCTTCTGAAGGTCTTGTTCCGTGAATCGCAATGCCATCTCCTATTCTAGCCTTTTTGGGTATCAATCCTTTAGACTTCCGTTCGTTAAACCTTCTAACTGACTCATCGTTTGGATAATCCAACAATAATTCCATTCCCCATTTTGGATTTATCTTTTTTTGAATAATTTTAAATTTTCCATTCGGAGTTCTTTTATCCCCTTCGTACATCTTATCTGAAATATCTTTACTCCCAAACACCACTGGATAGGTTGCATACCAACCTTCTGCATCATACACTTTCAACTCAAAATCACTTTTGTCAATAATAATATAATATGAACTATCTGCGACAATTTTTTGATGATGAGAATGAGAAGGCTTAGTATTCCTAAAGGAGATAAATAAAATGAAAATAACCACTAAATTAAGGGTGAGTCGAATTATCATATTTATAAAAAATAAATGTAGTCACAAATATAAAACAGCCGAAAGAATATTCCCAATCAGAAAAACATTATAACAATAAAATATGTTTTAGTAAATCATAAACTTAGAGGACATATAATTAGATTTGTGAACCTGAAAATTTATTTAATATGAATTCAAAATTTATTTCGAGGATTACATCCGAGTTAGACTCAATAGCATCTGCAGGACTTTTTAAAAATGAAAGAATTATTTGTAGTGAACAAGGAGCTGAAATTATTGTAAATGGAAAAACAGTTTTAAATTTTTGTGCAAATAATTATCTCGGGCTTTCTTCTCATCCAAAAGTAGTTGAGGCTGCAAAAAAATATGTTGATTACAGAGGCTTTGGTATGAGCAGTGTCAGATTTATTTGCGGAACACAAGACATTCATAAAGAGCTAGAAAAATCTATTGCTACTTTTCTTGGAACTGAAGACACCATTCTATACGCTGCAGCATTTGATGCAAATGGAGGGGTATTTGAGCCTTTGTTCAATGAAAATGATGCAATCATAAGTGATGCATTAAACCATGCGTCTATCATTGATGGAGTTCGATTATGTAAAGCCCAAAGATATAGGTATGAGCACAATGACATGATTGACTTAGAAAAAAAATTACAAGAGACTGCTCATTTACGAAGTAGAATTATTGTTACAGATGGATCATTTAGTATGGATGGCACCATTGCTCAATTAGATATTATTTGCGATTTAGCCGACAAATATGATGCTATTGTAATGATTGATGAGTGTCATTCTTCCGGCTTTTTAGGCAAAACAGGAAGAGGCACCCATGAATATAGAAACGTAATGGGCAGAATTGACATTATTACAGGAACGCTAGGTAAAGCATTAGGAGGCGCAAGTGGCGGTTTCACTTCAGGGAAAAAAGAAATCATAGAAATGCTTCGACAAAGAAGCAGGCCCTACTTATTCAGTAATACCCTTGCTCCTAGTATTGTGGGTGCATCTATCACAGTATTAAATATGCTAAGTGAAACAACAGAGCTAAGAGATAAATTAGAGTATAACACAAAATACTTTCGAAGTAAAATGACTGAGGCTGGATTTGATATCAAGCCCGGAGAGCACCCTATTGTTCCCATCATGCTATATGAAGCAACTATAGCGCAAGAATTTGCTGCTAAGCTATTAGAGGAAGGAATTTATGTTATTGGATTCTTCTTTCCTGTAGTGGCCAAAGGGCAGGCAAGAATAAGAGTTCAATTAAGTGCCGCACATGAAATTTATCATTTAGAAAAAGCTATTCAGGCATTTATAAAAATTGGTAAAGATTTAGGCATTATTCATTAATTAGCATTGTATTTAATAAACGAAACTCTATTTTGATTACCTTTATATAAAATAATTTTTATGAATTCAACTATTCCTACTTTTAAAAACGATCCTGTTCTTGTATTGGTATTAGGATTTATTACTTGTGGTTTATACCTAATTTATTGGAATATCAAAACGGCAGAAGTGTTAAACGCCGTAGCTGAAAAAGAGGTTATTTCTCAACCCGTTGCCATATTTGCAGGATGTTGTTTCCCTGTGAACCTATATTTTTATTACTTAGCGGGAAAAGAAGGTTTGCCAAAGCTGTATGAAAAATTAGGACAGCCTAATAATGATCAATCAACCCTTTTATTAATTCTTGGATTCTTTTTCCCAATGGTATCTGCCATGATTGTTCAAGGTGAAATTAACAAGCTATATAAGTAAAATGCAAAGAAAATTAATGGGCATCTTTTTGGCTTTGATGGTGCTATTATTTCCTCTAGCAATTGTTTACTTTAATGGAACTGAGCAGTTAGAAGCACAACAATCACTCTGTCCTTTTAAAATGCTTACAGGTTTCCCTTGCCCGGGTTGTGGTATTACCAAATCAATGATTAGCTTCTATAAAGGCGATTTAATCGCCAGTTTTCAATATCATATTTTTGGACCATTCGTCATAATTTTTTGTATTGTTCTCATTTTTTTAATCATTATAGAAACAATCACTAAAAAAAACAATTGGATTCATTTTTTTTATAATAAAAAAATAGCTGTTATATTGGGTATTACTTTAACAGTATATCATTCAATTCGTCTGATATATTTTGTGACGCATCATAATGTGGATGCTATTTTGAAAGAGTCGATTTGGAAATGACTATTTTTAAGTCCCACAAATGAAAAAATTATTTTTATTTTTCTTTATTGTTCAATTTCATTTTTCACAAGCTCAACAATTATATTTTCCACCGCTCGTTGGAAATAATTGGGATACCCTTTCACCCATTTCAATGGGTTGGTGCCCAAATAAAATCGATTCCCTTTACAATTTTTTACAAAGAGAAAATTCAAAAGCCTTTATTGTTTTAAAAGACGGGAAAATCGTTTTAGAGAAATATTTTGGAACATTCACAAAAGATAGTGTTTGGTATTGGGCATCGGCCGGCAAAACCATTACTTCTTTTTTAGTGGGGAAAGCGCAAGAGGAAAGATACTTATCTATTAATGATACCTCTTCGAAATACTTAGGAAATGGTTGGACTAGCTGTACATTACCTCAGGAAAACAATATTCGCATTCGTCATCAACTAACCATGACTACTGGATTAAATGATGGAGTCGCTGATAATCATTGTACTCTTGATACATGTTTACAATTTCTATCCTTAGCAGGAACAAGATGGGCTTATCACAATGCTCCTTATACATTATTAGACAGTGTTATCTCGAAAGCAACGAGACAAAACATTAACGCATATACGCAGGCAAAATTACTCTCTAAAACAGGTATGTCAGGCTTGTGGTATAAAATAGATTATGACAATGTTTTTATAAGTAAAGCCAGAAGTATGGCCCGCTATGGATTATTGATACAAAACAACGGCATTTGGAATAGCGATACATTGTTACGTGACACAGTATATCTACATCAAATGACAACAACATCTCAAGCATTCAATTTGTCTTATGGTTATCTATGGTGGCTAAATGGAAAGTCATCATATATGACACCTGGCTCACAAACAGTATTTCCCGGATCTTATGCCCCAAACGCTCCGGATGACATGTTTGCGGGCATCGGAAAAAATGGTCAAATAGTATCAATTTCAAGATCTACAGGATTAGTTGTTGTCAGAATGGGAGATGCTCCTTCAAATTTTGGCGAAGTACCCACTATCTTTTGTGATCAAATATGGCAAAAGTTAACAGAAGCGATGTGTGTGAGTGGAATTACATATACATTTATAGGGAGTGGCTTGTGGTCTGATAGTTCAAATTGGCAAAACAATAAAATTCCACCCGCAACTTTAACTACTGGTAATACAATCATAATCAATCCTTCTATTGGCGGGTATTGTGCATTAAACAGAATACAAACAATCAACCCTGGAGCTGCGATAAATATAAACCCCGGAAAAATTTTATTTTTACCGGGGTCATTGTTAATTCAATAAATTAATCAGAGACTTTTTTTATTTTAATGCGTGAATATATTCATTGTTTTTAAACTGCTTCTTAACATCGTTCAAATCTCTTAAAATACTAGCATCAATAAAAGTTCCATTTACCTCTAATGTAAATCCACCAATTAACTCATCTTTAACCGCAGTTTCTAATTCCACATTTTTGAAAGATGTATTGGCAGTGATTTTTTCCACAATGGCATTTTGCAAATCATCACTAATGGCAACAGCTGTAGTTAATTTTACAGTATGTATGTTTTTTAAGCTATTGTATTGTTCTAGGAATGCTTTAATAATTTCAGGTAGACTATACTCTCTTGCTTTTTTCACAAGAAGTTTTAGAAATAAGGCAGTTAACTCACTTACTTTGTCAGCAAGCACTGCAGAAATGATTTTTTCTTTAGTGTCTGCTTTAATAACTGGACTATCCAACATGGCAACAAAATCCTTATTCGATTTGCAAATCGATTGTAAAGATTTCATGTCGTCATATATAGTGCTTAATTGATTTCGCTCAACTGCTAAATCAAGCAAACTTTTCGCATACCTTCCTGCAAGTCTTGGATTGTTCATTTGTTGATTGCTTTTTGCTTAATTCAATTTGATTTCTTCTGCTAATTGAGTTATATATGATTCTTGCTTTGCTTTATCAGACAACTCTCTTCTCAATATTTTTTCACTTACTTCCACAACCATTTTACCTACTTGATTTTTGATGTCTGTAAGGGCTGCCATTTTTTGATGATGTATGGAAGCATTCGCATCGGCAATGATTTTAGCAGCTTGTGCTTTGGCATCTTCTTTAGCCTCTTGGATCATTTTGTCTTTTATCTCTTTAGCTTCTTTTAGCATGGTAGCTCTTTCTTCTCTTGCAGATTGTAATAAGGCTTCATTTTCACTTTTCAATTGGGCCATTTCTTTCTTTACTTTTTCTGCAGAAGCAATTGCATCAGCAATATTAGTTTCACGCTCTTGTAAACCAGCAATGATTTGTTTCCAAGCAAACTTCTTCAAGATGAAGAATACAATCAAAAAAGCTAATAGAGTCCAAACAATTAATCCTAAATGAGGTAATAACAAATCCATCGTATAAATTATTTAAGTTTTTTTAAAAGATTACTGCATTCGCGGCCCTGTGCGTTGAATGCAGTAATTAGTTTGTGCATTGACTATTTTAAAACAGCCAATAATCCAGCGATTACCGCGAAAAGGGCAACACCCTCTACGAACGCAGCAGTCAGGATCATGTTTGCACGGATGTCATTGGATGCTTCCGGTTGACGTGCGATTGATTCTACAGCTCCTCTACCAATTTGACCGATACCAATTCCAGCACCGATTGCGGCAAGACCTGCGCCAATTGCACCACCCAGTTGCGAAATTCCAGCAACGTCTAACAAAGTCATCATACTCATGATACTAGTGTTTATAAGTGAATAAAAAATTACATTGTTGCCACATCATGAGCATGTTCATCTTCATGATGTTCGTCGTGTGCACCTTCTAACGCCTGACCAATAAACACTGCTGTTAAGTTGGTGAAAATAAACGCTTGAATAAATGCCACCATGATTTCTATTAAATAAATAAATACAGCAAATGCAATTGACAAAGGCGAAAAACCCCATCCTGCAACGGCTGTCATCGATCCAAATATAAAAATCAAAGAAATAAAACTCAAAATGATAATGTGACCTGCTACCATGTTCGCAAACAAACGAACGATTAGTGCAAATGGTTTTGTAAATACTCCCAACAATTCCACAGGCAACATAATAAATATTCTAACTAACATCGGCACACCTGGAAACCAAAAAATGTGACCCCAAAAATGCTTGTTGGTGCTGAATAATATCACAAAAAATGAAATAACACCCAGTACAACTGTAAAAGCAATATTTCCTGTAACATTTGCAGAACCTGGAAGCAAACCAAAAATATTATTAATCAGAATAAAGAAAAATACTGTTAATAAGTACGGTAGATACTTCGAGTATTTTCCTCCTAAATTAGGTTTTGCCACCTCATCTCTTACAAAAACTACAACAGGCTCAATGGCATTTTGCCAGCCTTTAGGTGCAACAGTAACGCCTGCTCCTTTCTTGTATTTTTTGGCAATGCTGGTTAATAAAACAACCAACACAATTAATGCAATCATCATTTGCACTACGTTTTTGGTTAATGAGAAATCATACACAACCGAACCATCTTCAGCCACAATTTCTTTTTTCTCATTTAGCTTGAAGCCTTCATATGCTTCTTCTCCTTCATGACCGAATTTCGAAGAAGAAAACACATGCCATTTTTTTGTTGCAACTGAATATAAAATAATTGGCAATGGAATGGTAGCATGGAAAGTCTCATGCGGATTTTCCTTGTTTTCAATAGTGAAAAAATGGAATTCATGAGCATCCTTAATATGATCCATAATAATTTTGGCAGGATCTAATTTCTCTTCTTTTACATTATTCGGTCCTTCAATCAATTCCTTGGTGGAATCTTGCGCCTTACCCAATAGACTAAATAACATAAGAAACCCACCTAAAACCGCTGCAAGTATATGTTTGATGCTTTTGGCTATCATAATGTGCCTTAATTTTGCCGCAAAGATAAGGCCATAGGGCTAATTTTAAAAAAAGAATGGCCTTTTTTATGTAATATCCACAAGAAATCGTTTTAAGTAAATAATAGTTGCTAATCAATGACTTATTAAATGATTAATGCCCATTTCCTCTCCACTCCTGCATTTTCAGAATTCATACCAAATGAATGCTTCCGCCAATTAGGCTCATTAGCCAAATAATTGCATTTGAACAGGGTTGTTGGATACATATTGATGGTGAATGCTTTGACCTATTCGATACAGTTTTGAAGGTTCGTATCGAGATGCCACAATGATTTCTGTATTCGTTGTGTTTTTCTTGAAAAAATTGGATACTAGATCCGGGCAATTATTTTCTTTTGATAAATGGGAAAGTAACAAATGAGAAAGTTGAGGCGAGCGATGATTCAAAAAAAGCTCCATTGCCTGATTATTTGATAAATGCCCCTCATCACTAGTGATTCTTTTTTTAAGATGGTAAGGATAAGATCCATTTTCCAACATTTGTTCATCATAATTAGCTTCCAAAAAAACTGCATGACATTTGCTAAAATGAGTCTTAACTTTTTCACACACATGTCCAATATCCGTAAATACTCCAACATGATAATTAGAAGAAGATACAACAAAACTACATGGGTCAACGGCATCATGAGATTTCGAAAAAGACGTTATTTGTAATTGCCCAATGGTGTAGATTTCATTGGTAAAAAAACCCTTGATTAAATTAGACGGAATCGGTGTGCGGCAATTTGTTTTTGTTTTTGCTGATATATATACAGGCAAATCATACTTTTTAGAAAGCACTTCTATCCCTTTTACATGATCAATATGTTCGTGTGAAATAAAAACCGCCTTTACTTTCTTCATTGAAATATTTACTTGCTTCATGCGTTTTTCTATTTCCTTACACGATAATCCGGCATCAATCAACACAGCTTCTTCTTGATTACCTACATAATAACAATTTCCGTTACTTCCAGAATTAAGCGAAGCAAATTCAATACTCATAATATTCTTTAAATGAAAAAAGCAATTTACATTTTAATAAATTAAATCTTTCATGAATTATTTTTTTGATTATAAGTTAAATAGCTTTGTGGAATCATTTTTAAAAAGTATGAAAGTATTTCCGTTGAGCGAAGGGAGTTTTACCATTGATCAAACCAAACAATTTATTCCTTTTAATAAGGAAGCAGATGACTTGCAACAACGAACAGTAGGAAGTCTGCTTGTAGAAATTCAACCATTTGTAGTCATTACAAAAAGAGACATTATTCTATTAGATTGCGGACTGGGATATACCAATCAACAAGGTGTATTACAATTACACCAAAACTTGATTGATATTGGTATTGACCCCTTAAGTGTTACCAAAGTTTTGATGAGCCATTTGCATAAAGATCACGCAGGCGGAATAGGAAAAAGAGATGATGTATTAGGTAGATCTTTCTTGAGTTTTCCAAATGCTACCTACTATATTAATCAACAAGAAATGGAATTTGCCATGAAAGGAAGCAGCGCATCTTATTTGCCTGAAAAATTACAAGTGCTCTACCACTCTGACAATGTTGTACTCATAAACAATGAAGGCGCCATTGACAACTACATCACTTATTCTCACACTGGGGCTCACTCACCATTTCATCAAGTATTTTGGATTGAAGAAGATGGTGAAAAGATATTCTTTGGAGCTGATGAGGCACCTCAACTACGTCAAATGAAAAGCAAATTTGTAGCCAAATATGATTTTGATGGAAAAAAAAGTATGCAATTGAGATTGAACTGGTGGGAACGTGGCAATTCGGAGCATTGGACCATGTTATTTTATCACGACATTAAAACGCCGACAGTTTCTCTATAAAAATTAATACCTCTTTTTGAAGTTGCGATTATTGTTGTTGCGATTGTCTCTACCCCCATTATTTCTACCTCCTCCGCGATTATCCCTACCCCCATTATTTCTACCTCCTCCAAAGTTTTGACGATATTGATTACGACCACCTCCGTACTCATCTCTTTCTGTGCGATTGTCTGTTCGATGTTTTACAAAAGGCTTGTTATTAAACTCTAATTGCCCCTCAGTAATAGCTTGTAATTCAGTTTGGATATTATCATCGTGCACCAATTCTTTGTGCCAGTTACTATAGGTTAGTTTCATATAGTAAGCAATTGCATTTGCGAAGCCTTGTTTTTTATCAGAGTTATCTTCTTTCAAAGCCTTGTCAATTACCAATTCAATATTTTTACCCAGGTGATTGAATTTTGGATATTTTTTTGGGTAGCGTAATCTTTCTGGTTTTGCTTTTAAGGTTTCTCTTGTTGGGATGGGATAAGGACTTTCCACATCTAATGTAAAGTCACTGATTAAAAAAAGGTGATCCCATAGTTTATGACGAAAATCTTCTACATTTTTTAAATGTGGATTCAAAAAACCCATTAATTCAATAACAGTATATGCATTTTTTTGTCTAGTTTCTCTGTCTTCAATCGTTAAAAGATATTCTACCATTTTTTGAATATGTCTTCCATATTCTTTCATGATAAGATGATTTCTGGTAGTATTATACTCCATGTTGTCTACGTTAAGCATTTCTCAAAGGTAAGGGTAAAAGGGGTTATATCAAATGTATTTGGCAGCAAATTAGTTGCGAAAAAGAGCTCAAAAGCTCGTTATTTTTCTTCCGTATCATATCTATCTACTCTTTCGATACCCGGAAGAGCGAGTAACGCTTCTACTAGAGTATCTAATTGCTCCTTATCTTTCACAAAAACCTTTACATTCCCCTGGAAAATACCTTCATTTGCTTCTATTGTCATTGCAGAAATATTAACCTTTAATTCACCACTTATCAGATTAGTTATTTTGTGAATAACACCCACATCATCTAACCCAATAATTTTTAAACCGGTAAGGAAAGAGATTTCTTTATTTTTTGCCCATTTAGTTTTCACCACCCGATGTGCATGATTGGCTAATAATCTGGTGGCATTCGGACAATTAGTTCTATGTATTTTTAGTCCTTCACCGGTTGTGATAAATCCAAATACATCATCCCCTGGTATAGGTTTGCAGCAATTGGCCAATGTGTACATGATCTTGTCACTGCTTTCACCAAAAATAATGAGTTCGGTATCTTTTTTGGAAAGGGGTTTGTTATCCTGAAACTCTTGTTTTTCTTCTACCAGTTTGATTGGCTTGGGCGGTAAAAGTTTGTCACCATGAACTGTAAAATCTTTGAGTTCTTTTAAATCGATTTTTTTAATTGCAATTTCATATAACAAATCAAGCGAGCTGTTGATTTTGTAATAATTAGCTAGTTCTTCTAAATTTGATTGATTCAGTGCAGCATTGATGGCATTAAATTTTCTTTCAAGAATATCTCTTCCCTCTTCTGCAATTTTTCTTTTTTCTTCTTTTAATGAATCTTTAATTTTCGCTCTAGCTTTTTGGGTAACTACATAGTTTAACCATTCACCATTGGGCTTTTGCTTGGCACTAGTGATGATTTCAATCTGATCGCCACTTCTTAGCTTATAGCCTATTGGTACTAATTTATGATTTACTTTTGCTCCAATACATTTAGAGCCAACAGCCGTATGAACACTAAATGCGAAATCTAATGCCGTAGCACCAACCGGTAGCATTTTTATATCTCCTTTTGGAGTATACACATATATTTCTTCTGCGAGAAAAGAAGTCTTGAAATCTTGTAAAAAATCAAGTGAATTGGTTTCCTGATTAGAAAGAGCATCTCTGATTTGATTAAACCATTGATCAAAGCGACTTTCATCGTCTTTGCCTTCTTTATATTTCCAATGCGCTGCCAAACCTTTTTCGGCAATTTCATTCATACGCTTAGTTCTAATTTGTACTTCCACCCATTTTCCCAATGGCCCCATCACAGTAGTGTGTAAAGCCTCGTATCCATTACTTTTCGGATTGCTTAACCAATCTCTCAATCGTTCGGGAGATGGATTGTATTCGTCCGTGATGATACTATATACTTTCCAGCAATCTTCTTTTTCTTTTTCGGGTGCAGAGTTAACAATGATTCTGATGGCAAACAAATCATACACCTCCTCAAAAGTGACGCCCTTTTTTTTGATTTTATTGGAAATAGAATGAATGCTTTTGGGACGTCCATAAATTTCAAAGTCGAGACCTGTTGCTTGAAGTTTTTCTTTTAATGGTCGGATAAAATCGTTGATATATCTGGCGCGTTCTCTTTTGGTTTCCTGCAATTTTTTTGCAATAAACTTGTATGTATCTGCCTCCATATACTTCATGGAAAGATCTTCCATTTCAGTTTTGATATTGTACAAACCCATACGATGTGCCAATGGCGCATATACATAGATGGTTTCAGAGGCAATCTTCAACTGTTTTTCTCTCTTTACACTGTCCAATGTTCGCATATTGTGTAAACGATCGGCAAGCTTAATCAATATTACTCTTGGATCATCAGTAAGCGTAAGTAATATCTTCTTAAAGTTTTCTGCCTGTTGACTGGTATTGGCATCCATCACATTGGCGATCTTAGTTAGTCCGTCAACAATTCTAGCAATTTCCAAACCAAATTCTCTTTGAATGTCCTCTAGAGATATGTCAGTATCTTCAACAGTATCATGTAGTAATGCGCAGATAGTACTTCGAATGCCCAATCCTATTTCTTCAGCACAAATTTTAGCTACGGCTAATGGATGAAGGATGTAGGGTTCGCCACTTTTTCTGCGCATGGTTTTATGCGCTTCTGCAGCCATTTCAAAAGCTGTGCGAAGTAATTCTTTGTCGCCCGGTTTTACCTTTTCTTTTAACACCTTCAACAAGGATCTGTATTCTCTAACTATGGCTTTTTTTTCTTCTGTATCAGAGAGTGTATAGGGTGGTATGATATCTGTAGGTGGCATCTGATACGAATTTAGTTGAAATGCGTCAATGTTCAAAACGTTTTAAACGCTAAGAGATTAAATGATGGACTAACAATAAACCTCAACTACTTCTGCCATTGCCGGTCTCATGACCGACAAAGAATTTCTGAGCATCCTGCACTGTTGTTGGTGAGAACACTAACAAAGGCCGAAAAATCATATCCCCAAATGATGATGGATTTTATTAGTCTCCGCCATTGTCGGTCTTATGACCGACAATGAATTTATGAGCATCCTACACTGTTGTTGGTGAGAACACTAACAAAGGCCGAAAAATCATATCCTAAATGATGATGGATTTTATTAGTCTCCGCCATTGTCGGTCTTATGACCGACAATGAATTTATGAGCATCCTGCACTGTTGTTGGTGAGAACACCAACAAAGGCCGAGAAGTTCTCAAAACTTAACTTTTCTGCCTTTGTCAATCTCATGACCGACAAAGAATTTATGAGCATCCTAAACTGTTGTTGGTGAGAACACCAACAAAGGCCGAGAGGTTCAAAAGGTTAACTTTTGGAACATGTAACCTTTTCAACCTTTGAAACCTAACACCGAAGGTGCTAATCCCTGACTAAACGCACAGAAAAACCGTAGGTCTTGTAGTTGCTGAGCCTGCCTACATCAGCACCGTTGTAGTTCAGGTAGCGGTTCCAGACGTAGGTTGTACTGCCCTCTGTAGAACTCCACCAGATTCCGTCGTTGCCAACGTAGTAGAACGTTCCATTGGTGACACGGGTGCCACCCGGAAGGCCTGCAAAGCCACTGCTGTTAGTAGCTCCGGTATTAGGGCTTAGCCAATGACTTGTTCCTGCTTCCTTCATGGCACCGCCAGCTGTGGCACTTTGAGTACAATTTTGACATACAGTATCTGCTGAAGGGTCTATACATTTTACCAGTTTGTTCCATTCTGCATCTGTAGGTACGTGCCACCCTATTGGAGCTAAACCTCTGGAGTCGTTCACAGCATACCAGTTATACAATCTTCCATATGTAGCAGCATAAGTAGCACTGTCGTTGTTATACCAACACCATGCACCTGTAGTTAAGTTTTGCCATTGTGTTGCGTCCGTAACTTGTGGTATAACATCTCCGTTTCTATATCTGCTAACGCTCAAATTCTGTGTCGTCCACGTTTGGCCACAACTGGTTGTAAAGCTTGGTAAATTAGCAGCTGCATTTGAGCCTATACCAATAATCATATTCATCCAGTTTGTTCCATTATAACATTGCATCTCCCCACTGGCACAGTCTGTACAATAAATAATCAATCCTGCTGCAGGATTCACAATCGCATTACGTTGAGCGCAGGTCATACGTGGTGGTAACAAACCCCTACTCGTTGATGTTACATCCAATTGTGCGGATGCATCAGGCGTGTTTGTGCCGATGCCAACGTTTTGGGCATTTGAAAATTCAAAAGTGAAAAGTAAAAATGCAAAAATTAAAAAGGAGAAGAGCTTTTTCATTGAGGTGTAGTTTTGGCTAATGTACGAAGGTTTTTACATACAATTTTAATCTCATACTAATGAATAAACCTCTTTATAATGGTGGCTTACATAAATTTTTAATTAGTCCTGATTAATTGTTTATAATAATGTCATGTATATACTTCTCTATTTTTTTTCTGATTAATGCCGCAGACCCTTTGTAATTATTAATCATGACAGAAAAAATCAACTCTTTATTTTTCTTTGTTGTCAAGATGCCACTTAAAGAATACTGATTGCTCATAGATCCTGTTTTGGCATATACTTTTCCACTATCAGCAACAAAATAGTTTTTTAACGTACCGTTTCCTCCGGTTGGTAAAATCTCTTTTATTTTCTCTTTCCCAAAATTGGTTTGCAAGAGGTTGATTATGTAGATAAAATCTTTGGGTGAAAACAAATTATACCTGCTTAAGCCGCTTCCATCAACCCATCGGGGTGATTGAGGTATGCTGGTAAAATCTTTTTTTAATAAAGAATCAATCATCTTTTCATCACTCATAAAACCTAAGTGTTTGTTGCTGACCATCAATAATGTTTGTTCTGCAAAAAAATTATCACTTCTATGCATCATGAGTTTCATAAGCGTGTCTCTTTTTTGAGAATACAACGGTGTAAACTCATTTCGGTTCACCACGCGCTGTTGTAAAGAAGGTTGATGATACAGAGAGTGTTGATAAATCATTGTTCCAGATCCAATACCAAATGTTTCAAAAGGTATTTCTTGCGTGAAAGCGTTTAATTTATTATTGACAATTACCTCAACATGATTGGTGCCGCTTGCTCTGGTAATTGTATTTTTTTCCAGCGTAGTGTCGGTTCGTTTATTGATGGAGAAGTCAGGTAAATCGGCACTCATTACTGCAAGGTCGTACATGAATTCATTGGGGGATTTATTGTTGTTCTTTATCCATTCTAACGTTAACATGTTTCCACAAGCAGGCAAAGCACTTCTTTGTGGCATATAGTTTTCTTGCTGATCATCCCAAGCCCACCCTTTTCCATAAGGCAAAACATTTTGCTTTTCATCAATGATTACAACAGGGTATGAACTGCTATTTAAAAAATCATGCACCGGTTGTTTATTGAAATCTTTGTGTAAATAGGTAGGATCTCCCGAAGGCAACACAAACATGGTGTCGTGTTCTACTTTATAGTATGCACCAATAATGCTATCGGGCAAATACTTCAATCCGGCATACAGCGTAAACAATTTGGTATTACTTGCAGGAGTAAAATATTTCTCTGAGTTATATTCGTACCAATATTTTTGTGTGCCGGGCTCATAGATGCAAATACCAAGATGTCCCGTTTGTACCAAAGTGTCGTTGATCAGATCTTCATTGAATGAAAGGGTTATTTTTTTTGATGTTGAACAAGCCATCAAATAAAAAACAGTGCCGATTAATAAAGTAAAGCGTATACGCATGTTGTTGTATTGTGATGAGATCTGCTAAGCTCTTTCTAAAGCACGAAGCCATCTTTCAGGCATCTCGTTGTTGCTAGCCTGAAGATAATCTTTATGGCTACAGGCAATAAATTTTTGATTTGGCATTTGCATCCACCATCTATTGGATCGTTTACTTTGTAAAAACATGGTATCCACTTCTGCAAAAAAAGTATGAAATTCATTAAAGCTTTCTTTATCATTTAAAGAAGGCTCTTGTAAAGATTTGTTTTTTCCGTCAATGAAATACCAAATCATTTGTGCAATCTGCTTGGCAGTTAACTGATCAATATCCATCACTGGATTATAACCATAAATACCAAAAGTATTTAGAATGCTGCTTAATCCGGCATATTGTGCTATTACACAAGCCTCTTCTCCATCTAATCCATTTGTACTTAATTTATTTGCAGGCGCAGCACTATTTTTTATGGCAGAGATGTCAAAGCTCAGTAAATGAGAGTTCCTGATAACAGGCTCCATTTCTTCAATGTGTTGTTTGACTACCCCCACTCTAAAACAATCAAATCGAAGTTTGTCCATTGTTTCTAATAGACGGGGATGAACAAAATAACTTTGAAATCCAACGTGATTATAATGTCTTACGTTGTTGGGTTCGGATGTTAACATCTCTAATAGAAAATTCTCGCTTTTTAATACACTATCGCCTCTCAAGTCAATCTGTGCATCTACACAAGTAACCTCAATAATTTGATTCAATTCTTTGTACACCGCGCATTGAGCTAATGTTATGTCATGCGATCCTCCCAAAATAACAACCGTTTTGCCCATTCGTACTAGTTCTGCTACAACTGTTTTTAGGGCGGCATAGCTATCCGACAGCTCAGCGCCAGATACTACGTTTCCCAAATCTGCAATCACAATATCTGTATGCCAATAGTGCAAAGAATAGAGTTCTTTTCTAACTATATCCGCAGCATTTGAATCAAAATGTTGCAACCCGTTTCCACGCATTTCAGTAATGCCAACCATTACAATCGATGCATTAGAAATATCTGGCAATTGATGTTCATAATAAAGTATATGTTTGCCTAGCTGTCCGTCATTGTAGCCGCTATCATTATTAATTTCAGCAATGGTAATAGGCAATAGAAAGTCGACCAAATCGTGCATAGCTATTATTTTCACAAACCTACTTCATTCGTTGCAAAAGCAAATTAAGATTATCTGTTTTTTTAGTATAAATCTGAAGATTGATTTAGTAACTTTGCCAAATTAGATAAAACTGTATTTATTCATTTATAAACAGCATTGATGAGTCAGTCACAAGAAGTACTTCAGGAAGTTGTAATCAAGTTTGCCGGCGATAGTGGCGATGGAATGCAATTAACCGGCAGTCAGTTCACAACAAATTCTGCTTTATTAGGGCTTGACTTAGCTACTTTTCCTGACTTTCCTGCCGAAATACGTGCTCCAATTGGTACTTTACCAGGTGTAAGCGGTTTTCAATTAAGGTTTAGCAGTGATAGAATTTACACACCCGGCGATATTTGTGATGTATTAGTAGCGATGAATGCTGCAGCATTAAAAGTAAATCTATCCGGATTAAAAAAAGGTGGTAAGATCATTGTGAATGTAGATGGATTTGATGCTAAAAATTTACGCTTGGCAAATTATGCAGAAGGTGTAAATCCCTTAGAAGATAATAGTCTGGATGGTTTTGAAGTCATCAAAATGGATGTTACCAAAATGACGAGAGAGGCCTTGAAAGACTTTACTATGGGAACCAAAGAGAAAGACAGGGCGAAAAATATGTTTGTTTTAGGGTTTTTGTATTGGATGTACAATCGTGACATGGATAATACGATTACTTTTTTGAAAGAAAAATTCTCTAAGCGTCCTGATATTCTTGATAGTAATATCAAAGTATTACAAGCTGGATATAACTATGCAGATACTACCGAAACATTTACCAGTAGATACTCTGTTGAAAAAGCAAAAATGCTACCTGGAGTATACCGCTCAATTATGGGCAATCAAGCTTTAGCCTTAGGGTTGATTGCTGCCTCAGAAAAAAGCGGACTGAATTTATTTTTAGGTTCATACCCCATTACTCCCGCATCAGATATTCTTCATGAATTGAGTAAACATAAATCATTTGGGATTAAGACTTTTCAAGCAGAAGATGAAATAGCAGCTATAACTTCGGCTATTGGTGCCAGTTATGGAGGTTCTTTAGGTGTAACAACAACATCAGGACCCGGAATGGCATTGAAAGCAGAAGCCATGGGATTGGCAGTAATGCTTGAATTGCCTTTGGTTATCTGTGATATACAACGTGGCGGACCAAGCACGGGCTTACCAACCAAAACCGAACAATCAGATTTATTACAAGCGTATTATGGCAGAAATGGAGAATGTCCTATGCCTGTGATTGCGACATCTACCCCTAGCGATTGTTTTGATGTGGCCTTTGAAGCAGTAAAATTGGCTGTTCAACATATGACGCCCGTTATTTTATTAAGTGATGGATACATTGCCAATGGCGCAGAACCTTGGAGGTTTCCGCAAGCAGAAGATTTAAAAAATATTGAAGTTCGTTTCAAAACCACATTGAATAGCAACGAAGAAAAATATATGCCTTACAGTCGTGATGAAAAACTAGCAAGACCATGGGTGGTTCCTGGAACTGCAGGATTTGAGCATAGAATTGGTGGACTAGAAAAGCAAAATATTACTGGTAATATTAGTTACGATCCAGAAAACCATCAAACGATGGTAAAAATCCGACAAGAAAAAGTGGATAGAATTTCAAAATATATCCCTTTACAAACAATAGACTCCGGTCCAACCAAAGGAAAAGTATTAGTAATTGGTTGGGGTAGTACGTATGGGGCCATTAAAAGCGCTTGTTTAGCATTACAAGAAAAAGGTCATGCTGTTGCTCATGCTCATATTCGCTACATAAGGCCATTCCCGGAAAATCTAGGAGAAATCATTTCTAATTATGACCATGTATTAATTCCAGAAATAAATAATGGGCAGCTAATAAAAATTATCCGAGATATTTATTTAGTTGACGCGAAAGGTTACAACAAAATCATGGGAGTGCCGATCACAAAAGCTGAATTAATTCAAGAAATTGAAAAAATCTTACAGAGTTAGAAAGAAAAAATAATTTAATTGATTCTTTGAGCGCCTAACATGATACCTACTTTTAAATTAAAAGTAAAATAACTATCGTTGTTAGTAGGGTCGCCTCTTTTTCTACCTGGAACATATGGAGCGTTGGCAGGATCTCCAACATAATTATAGCCTAAATCCCTATTATTTAATTGTTGAGCATTATTTAAATCTCTTGCACTCAAATACTTGTTAAAAAGACTTGGGTCTATATAATTAGTGCTTACATCATCTAAGTAATCTGTATCAAGAAAACGATAGGCAAATTCAGCACGTACTTTAATCATGGGAGATATTTCATATAACACTCCTAATCCGACTGGGTAACATACTTGACTTAAAGAATATTCTTTTCTATCAGGGTATTCTGAAAAGCCTTGCCCTTCTGTATGTAATGGTTGAAGATCTACTACATCACCTGCATTGTTTGTGGTTTGTGGATTAAAAGAAAAATAGCCAACTCCTGCCATAAGATACGGAGAAAAACGTGGAGGGTCCATATCTTTTTCTCTCCAATTAATGAAAGCATTTAACGGATGAAATTCTGCAATGAGAGCGTACTCATTTATCTCGGATTGAAAACTTAAATTTCTATCTTTTCTGGCAACTGCTATATCTGGAAAATTAACACCAGACAATTGATCATCACTTGCAGATACATTTCCGAATGTTGCTTCTAATCTTGCTCCAACAATACCTTTGTACGTTACATTAAAATAAGCTCCAAAATTTGAATGAGTAGTTCCTATAATAAAATCTTTTGTGAATTTTCCTCCCACACCTGGCTTGCCTCCTAGATCTGTCATACAATTTATGGCACCAAAAGAAGCCCCCAATTCATATGTGAAATCGTTGTAATAGTAGTTGTCATTTAAAAAATAATACTGAGCAGTAGCTTTGTTGGATGTTGTTAATACAATCAAACAAGATGCTATGAATACAAGAGTCTTTTTCATTTTATTCTTTTCTTAATTTTCCTTCCTGCTCATAAAAAGCTAAAACAGGAACTACAAATTAACCGATTTTTTCTGTAATTTCTTTTTCTGTTGGTTGTTTTCTTTAAAAAAAACACAAACTTTAGAAATTTTACAATCTTGGCATTTGGGATTCCTTGCTATGCAAATATATCTACCATGTAAAATCAGCCAATGATGGGCTTTATGTATCAATGATTTTGGAAAATAACGTATTAATTGTTTTTCGGCTTCAAGTGGTGTTTTCGCCCTTGTGGTAAGGCCAATTCTAGCACTCACTCTAAAAACATGCGTATCAACCGCCATGTTAGGCTGATGATCAATCACAGAGGTGATCACATTTGCAGTTTTTCTACCCACACCAGGCAATTGAACCAACTCATCGACTGTTAAAGGTACTTCAGCATTAAACTTTTGTAACAACATTTGAGCCGTACCGATTAAATGCTTGGTTTTATTAGTTGGATAAGAAATACTTTTTACAAGCTCAAATAGGTCCTCAAAAGAGGCTTGACTCATAGCCAATGGGGTTGGAAATTTCTTAAAAATTGCCGGAGTAGTCATATTAACTCGCTTATCTGTGCATTGAGCGGATAGTATTACCGCAACCAATAACTGAAAAGGCGTTTCATAGGTTAGTTCAGTCTCTGCCTCGGGCATATGTTCATTGAAATAATCAATTACAAATTGATAGCGGTCTTTTTTTTTAATAAGAGATGTCATATATGAAAAATCCGCTTCATTTGATCGAAACGGATAGGACTTTAATTGATTTTAGTAAATTTATTATTAGTTTGTAGCGGCTGCATACGACAAAATATTTTTTATCGATTGTTCATTAGGCGAATATTCTATGGTATTAAGTTCTTGAATCGTTGATTGTAAATGTTCATATTCTATTCTGATATTCCAATCTTCACTTATTTTTTGCTTTACGATTGCCGACTCTGTTTCACTTAGTTCATTATAGATAAAAGCAATCAGCTGTTCTGATGAAATTTGTTGCATGAAAAATATCCATTTTGTTGTAAATTAATCCAATCCGCCTTAAAAACGTACTTTCTTGTTGTTTATTGTGAACAAGAACAAATATTATGGTGTTTTCACAATAAAAACCTCCTCATTATCTTTTTTCATCATATATTTTTCCCTTGCATAAAGTTCGATAGTGGAGGCACTTGACTTTAATAATGACAATTCCTTATTTGTTTCTGCAATTTTTTGACTCAACTCTGCTTCGCTTTTCTGTAAATTCTTCAATTTCTCCTTTTTTACAGATAGACTGCTCCAATCTTTAGGGTCAAAACAGGCCATCCAAACTAAGAAAAACATACCTGCAATCAAGTACTTGTTTTGTAGTATTTTTTTTACTTTCCTCATGCTTACAATTTTAACTATTTAAGGAAGATATTCATAAAGTTATTTACCAAATCTTATGCTTTTAGTGGGATAAATGCCACTCTCCCCAATAATCTCTTCAATTCTAATTAATTGATTGTACTTCGCCATACGATCACTTCTAGAGGCTGAACCTGTTTTTATTTGGCCGCAATTTAAAGCAACGGCCAAATCTGCAATAGTAGAATCTTCTGTTTCTCCACTTCTATGGCTCATAATGGTATTATATCCGTTATGTTGTGCCATACTCACGGCATTGATGGTTTCGGTTAATGTGCCAATTTGATTTACCTTCACTAATAAAGCGTTAGCTGTACTTTCATTAATGCCTTTTTCTAATCTTTTTACATTAGTTACAAACAAATCATCCCCTACTAACTGACACTTATTGCCAAGAGTGTCAGTCAACATTTTCCATCCTTTCCAGTCGTCTTCTGCCATTCCATCTTCAATTGAAATGATGGGATATTGTTTTACCCAACTTTCCCAATATTTTACCAGTTGCTCACTGGTCATTTTTTTACCATCGCTTTTGTGGAAAATATACTTTTTTTCTTTTGCGTTCCACAACTCACTGTTAGCTGCATCCATTGCGATACCAATTTGTGAACCGGTTTTATATCCAGCAACTTGGATAGCCGTTAACACCATTTCAATAGCCTCTTCATTACTTTGAATGTTAGGTGCAAATCCACCTTCATCGCCAACATTTGTGCTAAAACCTTTTTTCTTAAGTACTGTTTTTAATGCATGGAATATTTCAACTCCCCATTGTAATCCTTCGCTAAAAGACTTAGCTCCAACAGGCATGACCATAAATTCTTGAAAATCTATTTTATTATCCGCATGAGCGCCTCCATTCAATATATTCATCATTGGAATAGGCAACACTCTTGCATTGGTTCCTCCGATATATCGATACAGCGGCAAGTTAGCCTCCAAAGCAGCTGCCTTAGCGACCGCCAGACTCACTGCCAAAATTGCATTAGCCCCTAATTTACTTTTATTTTCTGTGCCATCTAATTGTATCATAGCTGAATCAATTCCTGTTTGATCAGCTACATCCCAACCTAAAAGGCTATCCGAAATAATAGTGTTTACATTTTTTACTGCCTTCAGAACCCCTTTACCTCCGTAAAGTTTTTTATTATTATCACGCAACTCAACAGCTTCATGAATGCCTGTACTGGCTCCGCTTGGAACCGCAGCTCTTCCTAAACTTTCATTTTCTGTTAATACATCTACTTCAATAGTAGGATTTCCTCTGCTGTCTAAAATTTGTCTTGCGTGAATCGATGCAATGTAACTCATGATAAAAAATTAATTATTTGAATATAAGTGTAAAGATAATTATTATAATCTAGTCTGTTTTATGTTTAAAAAATTAATGTGTGAGCGATTTAAAAATATGCTCCAAATTTTGATGATGGCTTTGCAACGAAACAATATCTAATTTCTCTTTTAAACTCAATGAGAGTAATTCTCTTTTAATGTTATCCGGATGGTTTGTTGTAATATGAAAAGTATACTCATTGACTTCATCTAACTGCAATACATCTTCTATTTCTGTAATCTTTTTGACATCGATTTTTTGTTTAAAGGAAACTTGCACCAAATGATGATTATTTTTGTTTTTTTGTAGTTCTTGCAAAGTAGCATTGGCAACAATTGACCCCTTGTTAATAATGATTACTCTATCACAAATCGCTTCTACTTCTTGCATGATATGTGTTGAAAATAAAATCGTTTTTTCTTTTCCGAGTTTTTTTATGATTTCCCTGATTTCAATAATTTGATTGGGATCAAGTCCAGTGGTCGGTTCATCTAAAATCAAAACTTCTGGATTATGCAGCAAGGCGGCCGCTAAGCCCACTCTCTGTTTGTAACCCTTGCTCAACTCGCCAATTTTTTTATTGGCTTCGCTTGATAATCCTATTAATGCAATGGTACTTTCTATTTTTTGATATTTGTTTTCTATATCATATACCCCGGCTCTAAATAATAAATACTCCCTAACAAACATGTCGTAATACAATGGGTTAGATTCTGGCAAATAGCCGATTTTTTGCTTGCTGACAATATTATTAGGTGACACCTGAATACCCCCTACAAGAATTTCGCCCGAGTCAGAGGAAAGGTATCCTGTAATCATTTTCATGGTGGTAGACTTACCAGCACCATTGGGACCTAAAAAACCGACAATTTCTCCTTTGTGTAATTCAAAAGAAATATCATCGACTGCTTTTTGGGCGCCATATTTTTTAGAAAGATGAGAAACAATTATTGACACTCTTCTATTATTTTACTTCAATTCCATATTACGAATGGAGTTCTAAATAAATTATGGTTTGTTTGGGGGCTTTTGTCCTCCTCCCTGAGGTGGGCGTTGTGTTGAACGAGGCGGCTGCCCTTGTTGTGGACGGTTTCCCTGATTTTTACCCTGTTGCTGATTGGGCCCTCTGTTGTTATTTGGCCTAGCTGTTGGCTGAGGGGAGGGTTGGCCGCTATTACGAGGGCGATCCCCTGGTCTGCCCTGTTGACTCCTTTCTCTATCTCTTCTTTTACGCGTAGTCTTTTCAAGACTTTTTAAACTGATTTGTCCTACTAAATCGGCATATTCAGGTTCTACTTCTTTAGGTTTATTTGTCGTTACTTCTACTGTTTCTAATTCTTCGGGGCGGATACCCTGTCTGTTTTGTGATTTAATTCTTTTGACTGTTTCTATACTCAACGGATACTGTTTGTTACTATCGGGTAAGGTATACCACATTAAATTTTTGAAAATATCCTTCTTTACTAAAAAAGCTCTTCCTTTTGCTACCTCTAAGCTATCTGCATCTGTAGGGAAAAATTGCAACGCATCCATATAAGTGTCTAATTCATAATTCAAGCAACATTTCAGTCTTCCGCACTGCCCACTTAATTTGGTTTGATTGATACTTAAATTTTGATACCTAGCGGCGTTCGTGTTTACGCTTTTGAAATCTGTAAGCCAGGTACTACAGCACAACTCTCTCCCGCAACTACCAATACCTCCTACCTTTCCGGCCTCTTGTCTAGCGCCTATTTGACGCATTTCAACCTTAACCTTGAACTCTGCTGCATATAATTTTATCAATTCTCTAAAATCTACTCTATCGTCAGCTATATAAAAATAAGTGGCCTTTCTTCCGTCTGCTTGAATTTCAACCTCAGCCATTTTTAACTCAAGTTTCAATTGGCGAGCAATGGCACGACTTCTAATCAACATATGCGCCTCTTTATTCTTTGATTCGATCATTTTAGCAACATCTTGTTCGGTTGCTCTTCGTAACACCTTTTTTATTTCAGGACTTTTTTCGTCGATCTTATTTTTCTTTAATTGCAGTCTTACCAATTCGCCTGTTAAATTAACCATTCCAACATCAAATCCGTTTACACCTTCTACTGCCACCATTTCTCCTTTGCCATAATAATGCAAAGTTGTGTTTTTAAAATAATCTTTTCTGCTTCCATTGTTAAATGAAATCTCAACAATCCTGCAATTGCTTTCAGGATCACTTAAGGGTAAATTTGCAAGCCAATCATGTACATTCATCCTATTACAACCGCCGCTAGAACAATTGCCATGACTTTGACAGCCACTTACTTTACCATCTTTACTAGTTCCACAGCTTCCACAGCCCATATATATAATTTTTTACACCTGATTAAAAATATCCACCGCACAAGATTAAAAAACACTACGATACCAAAATTACTGATTTGTTGCTAATTATATGATATAACTTAATCGTTAATGCATGAAACAAGATTTTAGCATTAGCATTTCGCTCAATATGATAAGTAGCTGTGTCTAATTCTTTTACTATCGCTTCTTGTTGCGAAAAATCACATAACCTATTGAATCTAATGGCAAAATCTATAAAACTTTGCTGTCCTTCTTTCATTGCGTTGCTAGAATTATGGCCTAAAGCCCCAATCGTTCTGATTCTAATAGCATACTCCAATAATTGGGTAAAGTATTTTAGAAATTGTTTTTGTTTTTCTCTACCAATTTTACTGATGTCTTCAATCCATTTTACTTGAGCCACAGGGCCCGATTTTATAATAGAATTAAGCCAATCCCTTAACATTACCTCCCAATTATCTTCAACTTGTTGTAAATATTCCATTGCCTCTCTGTAATTACCATCGCATAAGATAGCAATTGACTGGGCAATATCATTACTCAATCCATGTTTATGTATCAATTGCTGAACAATATCTTGTTGATGCAACAAAGGAATTTTCACTAATTGTGTTCGTGATAAGATTGTAGGTAAAATCAATTGTTGATTTTCGGCAACAAAAATAAAAAGCGTATTGGGAGGAGGCTCTTCGATTAGTTTCAATAATTTGTTCCCTTCTTTTCCCAAGAACTCAGGCATCCACATAATCAGAATTTTATACCCCGCCTCAAAACTTTTTAAACTTAGTTTTCTATTGATTTCATCACATTCTTTTGCGCTTATATTTCCTTGTTTGTTTTCGGCATTGATAAATTGTAACCATTCATACGAATTGCCGTAAGGATTTTGTAAAATATATTCACGCCATTCTATTGCAAAATCTGAACTATAAGGAGCATCATCTGATTTTTTTTTGATTGCCGGATAAGAGTAATGAATATCAGGATGAATCAGTTTAGAAGCTTTTAAGCAAGCAGGGCAAGTTCCGCAAGAATCATTTAAATCTATAGGATTTGACACTGATGGAGCGTCTTCACCAAACAAAGAAGCGGATGTATGGGATTGATTTGATTTTCCATTTACCTGTTCGCAAACAATAAACTGACTAAACGCACGCGCTAAGGATAAGCCCCCCACACCTTCTCTAGCTAAAAACAACAAAGCATGACTCAGCCTGTTTTGCTGATACATGTTTACCAAGTGTTGCTTAGTAGCTTCCTGACCTATGATATCTTTAAATTGCACAATGCAAAATAATACAATTTAGATCGATAATGAAGATAGGGTCAAAAGAAGTATCAATTTATGTGCGTGTCGACACGAAACTTTCCGATTTATCGCAATGCAAAAGAGGCTTGTCGTTTATATCTTATAGAAAATATTCCATAACTTTTAGTAAAAACATATTGTTGATGTGTGCGTGTCGACACGAAATGTAAAAACCTAGATATAAGGATTGCAGTATGCGAAAATTTATCCAAATGTGAAAAGTCAAAAGAATAATCAATGTACTATTAGAAAATCAATTGATTTTATAACAGCCAATATCAATGTTAGAACCTCTAAGATTGTTATCCAAATCAAACTCCATGCTTGTAGGAATATTTTTTCCATGAGATACAGCTGGAGAAGACAAATCTGTTATTCTGAAATCAAATACATTGTTTGAAGCATCAATATTATTAAACAATGGAGCATTATATTGCGAATACATTCCATTTGTAACATTAGCGATAGATGTAATTCCTTTATAAATACAAGAATCAAATGCATACACAAATGGAGTAGTAGATTTTGCATCCATAAAAATCTCATCGTCTATCCCGCCCCCTTCACCCCAAATAATACAATTATTAAATTGAACATTCAATGCGTTGGTTATTTGGTCATTTGTTGGATGGTAGTTTCTGATCTGAACGGCTGGTATAGTATGTGCAATAAATTTTGATGAAACACTTACAATGGTGCAATTTGTGAAATCATAAATACCTCCTTTCTCTATATTTAATCCTTTGCCACAATTGCTGATTAAACTATTGTCCATTTTTACATTCGCATGCTTCAAATAAAGTCCGCCGCTTAATGCATTATCGATAACGGTTTGATGTATTGACAAAACAGTGTCATTAACGTTTGTAGAATCATTTACCGTAATGCCATAATCGGCATTCTTTATTACAGCAAATCTGATATCGTTATTCTTGCTGTTTTTTTGAAAAAAAATTCCTGGCCAACTCGCTGGTAAATCTTTATAATAGTAATCCAGCCTATCACCAGAAAAAACCACTTCGCTGTCTTTTTGACCTTCTACTTTCAAAGTCCCATCTACCAATATCGGTGCAGTTGCATGAGCATATATTCTACAACCTTTTTGAATAGTTAAGGTTGCTCCGTTTTGAATTTGCAGGCTACCCAGTATCACATAGGGTAAGTCGTTAGTCCAAGTTGCTGCAGTATCCGTAATTATTTTGTCACGATAAAAATGAGCATTTTGACCGTAGGCCTGTAATGCGACAAATTTTTCATTGCCGTTATAATTAATAACTATTTTATCATTTATAATAAAAGGAAGCGTGTCAGTCGATGGGTTGATATTTACGCGCACAAATACATACATGCTATCATTAGGGGCCAACTCATAATCATTCACCTCGTTTGCAGGAACTCCGTTTACATTCATTTTAAATGGAGAAGAAAGTCCGCCCATAAGTTTAATACTTGACAATCTTATACTTTGGTCATTGTTATTATAGATTTTAAAAGATTGCGTTACAGATCCTATGGTTGTAAAAACAGTATCAAACTTTACAGTATCTGCACTAATGAATACTATAGCATCTGACGATGTGATAAAACTATCTTTTTTACAGGAGCTAATGGTGATAATTATAATCAGAAAAAAATATATCCATTTGTGTTTCATTTCTCAAAAATAGTTTTTTCTTTTTTCTAGGCGTTAAATTATTTTGTTGCAAATGCCAAAATAGCCAGGCTTATTCTGATTTCAGGAATCTTCATTAAGGTAGAGCCACAAGCTTCAATAGTAGCACCAGTGGTAAGCACATCGTCAACTATTAAAAGATGTTTTCCGTTGTATGCTTCAGATAGACTAATCTCAAAGGTATCCTTTACGTTTTGCCAACGTTCAAATCGGGATTTTTTAGTTTGCGTTGTCGTTCTTTTATTTCTAATGATTAAATTTTCAACAATAGGGATACCTGTGATTTTTTGAATTCCTTTACTAATTACAGTAGCTTGATTATACCCCCTGTCCCTCTCTTTTTTCTGTAGCATAGGCACTGGAATAATAGCATCAATATCAGAAAATCTGCTAGAAGAAAGCAAAGAAACTCCCAGCATTTCTCCCAAACAAATACCCAACTGTCGGTTTCCCTTATATTTTATTTGATGCAATAAGGATTGTATCAATTTGCCTTTTGTAAAAAAGAACTCACCATGTGCGGCATGAATAGGTAGCCTTCCCGCAAAAACTTTTTCAACAGGATTTCCAGCGATATTTTGTAACTGCGTTTTGGGTAGATGATGTAAACACCTATAACATAATAATTGTTCTTTTAACAAAGTGTCACTTCCACATCCATTGCATTGGTGCGGATAAAATAGGTGAACAAGATTCTCAATTATTTTCTCTGCTGATAACAAAAAATACAATTAAAATAACAAGTTGTACAACTCTTCTACTTTTCCTAATGCTACAATTTCTATTTTAGAACGAAGCTTATCTAACGACTTTGTGTTGTATTTACTCACGATAATTTTTTCAAATCCTAGCTTTTCGGCTTCCGCAATGCGCTGCTCTATTCTATTTACGGCCCTAATTTCACCACTAAGTCCTACCTCTCCAGCAAAACAAATATGTTGAGGTAATGGCACATCGTCATAACTACTTAGCAAAGCAGATACAATCGCTAAATCTATAGACGGATCTTCTGCTTTGATGCCGCCGGCGATATTCACAAAAACGTCTTTTACACCAAAATGAAAGCCCCCTCTTTTTTCAAGTACCGCCAATAGCAATTGAAGTCTTCTTAAATCAAACCCACTCACCGTTCTTTGTGGAGTTCCATAAACGCTTTGTGTAACCAATGCTTGTGTTTCAATCAATAAAGGTCGCATACCTTCGATTGTGGCGGCAATTGCAATGCCACTTAATTGGTCTTCTTTTTGAGTAATTAATATCTCGCTTGGATTATTCACGGGTCGCATGCCTGTTCCCGACATTTCATAAATACCCAGC
The DNA here is from genome assembly GCA_947452965.1 of Chitinophagaceae bacterium. Classification (GTDB taxonomy): domain Bacteria; phylum Bacteroidota; class Bacteroidia; order Chitinophagales; family Chitinophagaceae; genus Ferruginibacter. The sequence continues at coordinate 153,864 of CANGEW010000001.1, forward strand.
TCAGCTGTTGAACCGAACCTGTTTTTTAAGGTGCGTAAAATTCTATACGCGTAATGTCTGTCTCCTTCAAACTGAAGTACAGTGTCTACCATATGCTCCAAAATTTTTGGACCAGCAATGTTACCTTCTTTAGTAATATGGCCAATCAAAAAAACAGGCGTGTTGGTTTCTTTTGCGAAACGTTGCAACTCAGCTGCTGTTTCTCGAATCTGACTGATACTTCCAGGTGAAGATTCTACAAAAGGAGATTGAAGTGTTTGGATAGAATCAACAATTACAAGTTGAGGTTTCAGTTTTTTTATTTCTTTAAATATCAGTTGTGTATCTGTTTCGGTAAGCAAATAAAATCGATCATTCACAATACCTAATCTATCTGCGCGCATTTTTATTTGTTGTTCACTTTCTTCTCCACTAATATAAAGTGTGGTAATTGTGTCTAGTTGCATTCCATTTTGTAAAAACAACGTTGACTTCCCAATACCTGGCTCACCAGCTACCAGTACAATACTCCCCAATACAATTCCTCCACCTAATACCCTATTGAGTTCTTCATCTTTAGTAGGAATTCTTTTTTCAGCAGCACTTGTAACATCACTAATGGCAATTGTTTTTATTTTTGACACACCATTGTATTCTTTCCAATCGTCTTTTTGATTTTTATCAGATCCTTTAGAAATTAATTCTTCAACAAAAGTATTCCACTGATTACAAGAAGGACATTTGCCTAACCACTTTGCACTTTCGTATCCACAACCCTGACAAAAAAAAGAAGTTTTCGTTTTACTCATGTGGTAAATGTAAATTCAATTTCGCTAAAGAAAAAAAACTGAATTTTATTTTGAAAAGAATAAGAGAAAAAATAAAAAACGCAAGTTTGATAAAAAGTAAAAGGGTCAACATTGCTGTTAACCCTTTGTACTTACTAACCCATTAAATTCTAATGCTAAATTACAATTTGAGGCCACAAAAAAAAATAAAATTTTAAAAATGTGCAAAACTTTTGAAACGGTTTTAGTAAATAAAGATTGTTTTTTTATTATTTATAATAAATTGTTTTTAAACTTATTGGGTTAAAAAAGCCCTGCTTTATGGCTGTGAATATAGTTTTACATTGACTCGTTTTTTTTATAAAAATAATATACTTTATATTGTAAAGTAGTTAAAAATGATGTTATATTTACGTTGTATTTATCTGTTTTTTAATGGTCCAAGTTATTGATAATAAACTGTATAGACAATAAATGTATAAAAAGTTAAATCCCATCTTACTAAACCAGGCTCGTCTCTCCATTATGGCATTACTTATTCATGAAATGGAAGCTGATTTTAGTCTAATTCAAAGAAAAACGACTGTTTCCGCAGGGAACCTCAGTATTCAATTAAATAAGCTAAAAAAAGCAGGTTATTTGGAAATTACCAAACAATTTAAAGGCAATTATCCTCAAACAACTTGTAAAATATCCAAAAAAGGAATGGAAGCTGTTACTGAATTTTTTGAATCAATGGAGAGTTATAAAACCATACAGAAAGAAATAGTTATTGGGCCTACTGTGTAAATATGTTTCTTAGTCTTCTAAAATTTTTTCATCTACAGCATTGGCCACAACCACAGAGCTCATTTTTTTAAGAGGATTTTTCCGTTGCGTGTCAAATTCAATTCGGTTATGAATAATATCAATACAACTAAACAGAGCCTGCCTGGTGGATGTTTCATCTGCTATTCCTTTTCCGGCAATATCAAATGCTGTTCCATGATCAGGAGATGTTCTTACTGCCTTTAATCCAGCGGTAAAATTTATACCTTCTCCCAATGAAAGTGATTTGAAAGGAATGAGTCCTTGATCGTGATAAAGAGATAATACCGCATCAAATTTTTCATACTGTCCTCTTGCAAAAAAAGCATCTGCACTATATGGGCCAAAACAGAATATTTCCTTTTGCTTAGCTTCTTTTATTGCGGGTTTAATGATTTCAATTTCTTCTTTGCCAATCAGTCCTTCATCTCCTGCATGAGGATTTAATCCCAATACAGCTATTTTAGGTTTTACCACTCCAAAATCACGCTTCAATGATTGATTTATTAATTGAAGTTTGCTCAGTATAGTTTCTTTTTTAATAACAGCAGCTACTTCTTTAACTGGTAAATGTTCTGTCAACAAACCAATCTTCATGTTGTCGGCAACCATTAACATTACTACATCATTGACTCCGAAAGATTTTTTTAAAAATGGTGTATGACCTGTATGATTAAAATTAGACGATTGAATATTCTTTTTATGAATGGGGGCAGTAACCAAACCGTCAATTTTTCCCGCTTTTAACGCTTCAGTGGCAACGGTTAGACTTAATACTGCATATTTACCTCCAGTGTCGTTCATCTCTCCAGGAGTAATTTGTACATCTTCCTCCCAACAATTATATAAATTAATTTGCTTAGGATTGATTTTGGTAGAATCTTTAATGGGGACCAAATTTAGATTCAATTCGGGCAGTGTTTTTCTATAAAAATTTATGGCTTTGTTATTTGCAAATACAACAGGTGTGCAGATATCTAACACTCTATTATCACTCAAAACTTTAATGATTAATTCGATGCCTATACCATTAATATCACCACAAGTAAAACCAATAATGGGTTTATAATCTGTTGTTACGCTCATGTTCATTCTAAATTGAGGTGTAAAAGTACGAATAATGAATCAATGTATCAATGATCGAATAGCTGAATCCTTTAAACAGTTTGATACCCTTACCTTTGTGACTATGTACACATTAAAAAAATCACTTGGTCAACATTTTTTGAAAGATGAGCTTATCATCCAAAAAATTGCAGGTCTATTACAAGTGCATTCTTTTCATAATCTTCTAGAAGTTGGGCCCGGAGCTGGTGCTCTTACCAAAGAATTAATTAAAATTCCTGAAATTTCTTTTAAGGCTGTTGAACTTGATGAAGAAAAAATTGAATTCTTAAAAAAGAAATACCCAATTCTTATTGATAAAATAATCAGTGCAAGCTTTTTAGATATTCAACCCCCCTTTACAGAGTCTTTTACAGTTATTGGCAACTTTCCTTACAATATTTCAACACAGATATTATTCAAAATTCTAGATTGGAAAGATCAGGTACCCACTGTAATTGGTATGTTTCAAAAAGAAGTTGCCGAACGTGCTGCATCCAAAGAAGGATCCAAGGTTTATGGTGTGCTGAGTGCGTTGATACAAGCATATTATGATGTAGAATACCTTTTTGATGTGCCACCCGAAAGCTTTACACCACCGCCCCAAGTAATGAGTGGTGTTATAAAACTAATCAGAAGAACTATCCCGCTTCATGTAAAATCAGATCGAGCATATTGGGTATTAGTTAAAACCGCCTTTAATCAAAGAAGAAAAACCCTTCGAAATGCTTTGAAAGGTCAATTTTCGAAAGAATTTCTATCCGAACCCATTTTTGCTAAAAGAGCAGAAGAGCTGAGTATAGAAGATTTTGCTTCCTTGACCTTTCACATGCAATAAACTAACAACTGTTCATATTTACTGTTACAATACCTACCTTTGTTAAATATTGCTTGAAAACATCCCCGTATGAGTTTTGTAACAAAAAACAAAGTTAGAATTGTAACCGCTGCTTCCCTTTTCGATGGACATGATGCCGCAATCAATATCATGAGAAGAATTTTACAAAGTAAGGGCGCCGAAATCATCCATTTGGGGCACAATAGAAGTGTTGCTGAAATTGTAGAATGCGCTATTGAAGAGGATGTTCAAGGTATTGCTATTACTAGTTATCAAGGCGGTCACGTTGAGTTCTTCAAATACATGAGAGACTTACTCGTTCAAAATGGATGTAAACATATCAAAATTTTTGGTGGAGGGGGTGGCACCATTCTTCCTAGTGAAATTGATGAACTTCATAAATATGGGATCACAAGAATATATTCTCCGGATGATGGCAGAAAAATGGGGCTTGAAGGAATGATTGAAGATGTGATTAGACAATGTGATGTTACACTAGACTGTGAAGCCGTTTACACACAACCCCTTCAATTGAATAAAAATTTCGACATTCGAAAAATTGCCAGAAAAATCACTACTGCTGAAAATGAACTTTCAATTTCTATTAATAGAGAAAAAATAAGTAAACTAACCATACCCGTGCTGGGAATTACTGGAACGGGCGGAGCCGGAAAATCTTCTGTTACAGATGAGATTGTAAGAAGATTTTTGAATGAATATTCAAATCATACTATCGCAGTAATTTCTGTAGACCCATCAAAGAAAAAAACCGGAGGTGCTTTATTAGGTGACCGAATTAGAATGAATGCCATCTCATCTCCAAGGGCTTACATGAGAAGCTTGGCCACTAGAGAAAGCGATAAAGCTTTGAGCAAATACGTTCAAGATGCTATTGACATTTGTAAAGAGGCGGAATTTGATTTTATTATTTTAGAAAGCGCTGGAGTAGGCCAAAGTGATGCTTCTATTTTGGATTATTGCAATGTCAGCATGTATGTAATGACGCCCGAATATGGTGCGCCTTCACAACTAGAAAAAATCAACATGCTAGATTATGCCGACGTGATTTGCTTAAATAAATTTGATAAGTCTGGTGCATTAGATTCTCTGCATGATGTAAGAAAACAATACAAAAGAAATCATAATCTTTGGGATGCAAAAGACGAAAGTCTCCCAATTGTTGGAACCATTGCAGCTCAATTTAATGATGCAGGTGTAAATGAACTTTTCGAAATACTAATGACTACAGTTTCGAATAAAACAGGAGTTAGTTTTAGCAAGAATCAATCGAAAAAAAACGCTTTTAAAAACAAACAATCCGTTATTATTCCTCCAAGCAGAGTAAGATATTTAGCAGAAATCACTGAACACATTCAAGAATTTGATGCAACTGTAAAGAAACAAAGCGAACTCGCAAGTCAATGGTATCAATTAGTTGGAGTTCAGCAATCTTTAAAAAATAGCACCTCAGAAGTTTTGTCAGAAATTGAAAAAAAGATTCAGGAAGTAACTTCGCTGTTGGAAGAAAGCAACAAACAACTTGTCATAAGCTGGTCGTCTATATGTAAGCGTTATGAACAAGATTTCTATGAATTTAAAGTCAGAGATCAAATTATTTCACAACCCCTCACTTTTAAAACCCTATCCGGAACCTCTGTTTCTAAAGTATATCTTCCAAAATTTAAAGATTGGGGCGATATTCTACAATGGCAATTACAGGAAAATGTACCCGGTGAGTTTCCCTATACAGCAGGTGTTTTTCCATTAAAACGAGAGGGAGAAGACCCCACACGCATGTTCGCAGGGGAAGGCGGCCCTGAAAGAACGAATAAGCGTTTTCATTATTTAAGTGTAGGTCAACCTGCAAAAAGACTGAGCACAGCATTTGATAGTGTAACGCTATATGGCGAAGACCCTGCCATTCGCCCAGATATCTATGGTAAAGTAGGAAATAGCGGCGTAAGTATTGCTACAGTTGATGACGCAAAAAAACTCTACAGCGGATTTGATTTATGCGATGCCAAAACCTCTGTTAGTATGACTATTAATGGGCCAGCGCCCATGATTTTAGCTTTTTTCTTACATGCTGCTATCGATCAACAATGTGAAAAATATATCATTGAAAATAATCTCAATGAATCTGTAAATCAAATTATAGAATCAAAATACAATATTGATTTACTGCCAAAGTATCTTGGCGTAGACGGTCAACCTGTTATACCTAAAAAGGGCGCCCTTCTTGGTGATTTACCAAATGGACATGATGGACTAGGCTTACGATTACTTGGACTCAGTGGAGAAGATGTATTGCCAAGAGAAGTATACGAAAAAATTAAAGCCCAAACACTTTCCAGTGTGAGAGGCACCGTTCAAGCAGATATTTTAAAAGAAGATCAAGCTCAAAATACTTGTATTTTCTCAACTGAATTTGCTTTGAAATTAATGGGTGATGTGCAAGAATATTTTATCAATCATAATGTTCAAAATTTTTATAGTGTAAGTATCAGCGGTTATCACATTGCAGAAGCTGGCGCCAATCCTATTACACAATTGGCTTTTACATTGGCCAATGGATTCACCTACGTAGAATATTATTTAAGCAGAGGAATGCAGATAGATGATTTTGCACCTAATTTATCTTTCTTCTTTAGCAACGGGATGGATCCTGAATATAGTGTGATTGGGAGAGTAGCTCGACGAATTTGGGCTAAAGCAATTAAAAACAAATACAAGGGAAATGCTAGAAGTCAGAAATTAAAATACCATATTCAAACCAGTGGCAGAAGTTTACATGCGCAGGAAATTGATTTTAATGACATTCGAACAAGTCTGCAGGCACTATACGCCATTTATGACAACTGCAATTCTTTACATACCAATGCCTATGATGAAGCGATAACAACACCAACTGAAGAAAGTGTGAGAAGAGCTATGGCAATTCAGTTAATCATTAACAGAGAATTGGGTACAGCTAAAAACGAAAATCCCAACCAAGGATCTTTTTTAATTGAAGAATTAACAGACCTGGTTGAAGAGGCTGTACTCAAAGAGTTTAACAGAATTACTGAAAGAGGTGGAGTGCTAGGCGCTATGGAAAGGATGTATCAAAGAAATAAAATTCAAGAAGAAAGCTTATACTACGAAACACTCAAGCATACCGGCGAGTATCCAATCATTGGTGTAAATACTTTTCTCAGCAAAAAAGGATCGCCTACCATACTGCCTTCAGAAGTTATTCGTGCCTCTATTAATGAAAAAGACAATCAAATTGTTGCACTTAATGATTTTAAAAGTCTGCATGCAGACAAAAGCAAACAGATGCTGGATCGCCTACAACAAGTGGCTATCAACAATGGCAATCTTTTTGAGGAACTAATGGAGACGGTTAAATATTGTAGCTTAGGCGAAATTACCAATACTTTATATCAGGTTGGAGGGCAATACAGAAGAAACATGTAATGTTGCACCTATAGTGAATTTCAACACACCTATTAATTATACTTGTCATATTTTGCTATTTATTCCTGTTATCAATTAATATTGTTGACACACAGATTTTAAATTTAAAGTCGGGGCTGGGTTTCTATTCAGCTCCTTTTTATTTTACAACAGCAGGTAGAAATGAAAATCTAGGGTTTTTAACAAAACTGCTATCAGTAAGCGTATATAAAAAGTATTGCAGCTCCATTTTTTGTTTTGGAGTCAACAAAATTTTCTTCTTTAACAATGGGTCCAAGTTTAAAGAAGAGGTATCTATCCCATTTGAATAATATTCAATTACCTGCGACAATGAGTTGATATGTCCATCGTGCATATACGGCAATGTTAATTGAACATTTCTTAATGTAGGCACTTTAAATTTAAGAGAATCTTTGCGCAGATTTGTTATTTTTTGATAGCCAATATCATTGTATTTATTTAACACCTGACCATTGTTTCTTAAACTATGATTTGTAAAAAGTGGCTCTGTGTGACAACCATTACAATAGGTTTTGAAAATAACATATCCCCTCTCTTCAAATGCTGTAAACTGTTGTTCGCCTCTCTTCACCTTGTCATATTTACTATCAGCAGAGACTAGATTTCCAACAAATTGGGCTAATGCTTTCAATATTTTTGGTGTAGAAATGACATTGTCACCAAATGCAGATGCAAACATTCTCTTGTAGGTACTATCATTTTTTAATTTCGTCAATATCTCATCCAATTGCTCCCCCATTTCATTAGGCGAAGTAATAGGGGCTAAAGGCTGCATTTCTATATGATTAATAGCGCCGTCCCAATGCAATAAAGGCATCCATGCTACATTGATTAATGCGGGGGCATTTCTATTGGTAAATGAATTATGAATGCCGTGGCTAACATCATGGTCATAATTTGCGAAAGATGCAAATTGTTGATGACAACTCCCGCAACTAATTGTATTATCCTTGCTCAACCGTACATCATAAAATAATTTTTTTCCTAACTGAAATCCTTCTTCTGTTAATTTGTTTTTTGAAAAAATATTCTTGGGAAGGGATGGCCATCCTTTAGGAATCATGAAAGGCAAAGGTGTTTTTTTTTCATAAGAAATTGGCTGTTCATTAGAAGCTCCTACAGAGAAAACAACAATGATCAACATGAATGAATACCCTATCCAATAAACCTTTTTCAATGTATAGTTTTTGCAGTTTGTGGCAATAATTAAGAAGTATAGCACTGATTTGTTCCGAAATCTTGTTTCCTGATAACAAATTTACCAATTACGACCTCAATTTTTAGTTTATGCCTAGTTTATTAGGTATAAAATTTCGGTATGTACTAAAAAAAACACATTTTTGCAGATAATGAGTCTGGTTAATCGTCATACTAATATCTATCACTCTCTGACTGAAAGAAAAAAACAGCAGAAAAAATCTTTTGCGGTGCTAATTGACCCCGACAAAGTGAACGATAGTAATATGGAAGAATTAATCGAACTTTCAATATCTTCTCATGTTGATTATTTTTTTGTAGGGGGAAGTTTGGTGATTTCTGATTATTTGGATCAATGTATAAGTGTCATCAAACAAAAGTGTTCTATTCCGGTTGTATTGTTTCCAGGTAGTCCGTCTCAAATTTCAAAGAAGGCAGATGCTCTTTTATATCTTTCATTAATTAGTGGAAGAAATCCTGAATTATTAATTGGACAGCATGTGATTTCTGCGCCTCTTGTAAAACAAAGTGGTTTAGAAGTGATGCCTACTGGATATATGGTAATCGATGGAGGAGCTCCTACAACTGTCTCCTACATTAGTAATGCTAATCCATTACCTTCAAATAAAAATGAAATTGCAGTATGTACTGCAATGGCTGGCGAAATGTTAGGCATGAAACTAATTTATATGGATGCAGGTAGTGGCGCTAAAATGCCCATCAATGAGTCCATGATTCAAAAAGTATCTTCTTCCATTAATGTGCCATTAATTGTAGGTGGTGGAATTACCACACCTGAAAAAGCATACATAAATTGTAAAGCTGGAGCTGATGTAATCGTAGTAGGGAATGCAATAGAAAAAGACCCTAGCTTAATTAAGGATATTGCTGCTGCTATTCATTCTACCAACCTTGTTACATTGCAATAATGCACTTCCAGTAGTAAGTTTCCTATCACCCAGATTGAGTTTCTTAATTTTAAAAGTCATAAATAGTTTACCTTCACGTAACAGATACTTTTTTAATGCCCAATCCTAATTTAAATAGCAACAAAGACGCACTTCAATCTGCGGATAAAGAATTTGAAAACAATATTCGTCCAGGCTACATCAAAGAATTTAGTGGGCAAGGACAAATCATAGATAATATCTCAGTTTTTATTAAGGCTTCTAAATTAAGAGGTGAGGCCTTAGATCATATTTTATTTCATGGCCCACCAGGATTAGGCAAAACAACTCTGTCAAGAATTGTTGCAAATGAAATGGGGGTTAATATTAAAGAAACTTCCGGACCGGTTATTGAAAAGCCTGGAGATTTAGCTGGCTTACTGACGAATCTAGAACCTAATGATGTACTGTTCATTGATGAAATACATAGACTAAGCACAGTAGTAGAAGAGTATCTATATGCTGCGATGGAGGATTTTAGAATTGATATTATGATTGATAGCGGCCCTAATGCAAGAAGTGTTCAATTGTCATTAAATCCATTTACCTTAATTGGTGCTACTACAAGAAGCGGTTTGCTAACTGCTCCGCTTTTATCAAGATTTGGCATCAAATCAAGATTGGAATACTATGATGCAGAAACCTTAAAAAACATACTGTTAAGAAGTGCTACCATCTTAAAAACAAAAATAACCAGTGATGCTGCAGCAGAAATTGCCAGACGAAGCAGAGGTACACCCAGAATTGCAAATGGATTACTTAGAAGAGTAAGAGATTTTGCGCAAGTAATTGGAAATGGTGTTATCGATATAGAAATCACAAAACATTCTCTAAAAGCATTAAATGTAGATGAGCATGGTTTAGATGAAATGGATAATAGAATTCTAAGTGCTATTATTGAGAAATTTAAAGGAGGTCCTGTGGGTATCACAACCATTGCAACAGCCGTAGGAGAAGAAACAGGCACCCTTGAAGAGGTATATGAACCCTTTTTAATTCAAGAAGGATTTATTATGCGCACCCCTCGTGGCAGGGAGGCTACCGAAAAAGCATACAGACACCTAGGAAAAGTGCCACACAAAGGTGGCACTATGAATGATTTGTTTGGCTCATAATATTAATCATATTAAGGCGTTACTACTAATCTAAAGCCATTCCCGTGAATATTTACTATCTCTATTTTTTCGTCTTCTTTCAAATATTTTCGAAGTTTTGCAATATAAACATCCATACTTCTTCCATTAAAGTATGTGTCACTTCCCCAAATTCTCTTTAAAGCGGCTTCTCTGGTTAGTAAATCATTTTTATGTTCAGCAAGCATCTTCAATAAATCATTTTCTTTTGGAGAGAGGACTTGAACCTTACCATTGATTGTTAATTCTCTTAAACGAGGATTAAAATGGTATTGCCCTAAATCAAACTCAGCATGAAGCTCCTCTCTGTGAGTTTCTTCATTTCTTTTAATGATTGCTTTTATTTTATGAAGTAATACTTCACTATCAAAAGGCTTTGTTATATAATCATCAGCACCTAGCTTATACCCTTGAATTACATCTTCTTTCATTGTTTTTGCACTTAAAAAAAACAAAGGAACATCTGGATTAATATCTCTAATGGATTCTGCTAAAGCAAAACCATCCATATTAGGCATCATTACATCTAGAAGACAAAGATCAAATTTCTCTCTTTGAAAAGCGGCCAAACCTAAGCGACCATCTCGCTCTAGTACAACTTGATACTCATTTAATTCAAGATAATTTTTTAAGACCAGGCCAAGATTAGTATCATCTTCGCACAATAGGATTTTGGGGGTTACTGTTTCCATGATAGTAAGTTTTGTAAGTCCAAATTATACTATTCAAGTTAGAGTTTATATTGAATAGCAATAATGTTTTGTTAAAGGTCTGCTATTTATTCTATACCATACCAAAATAACCAACACCCATAAAACCCTTATTAAACAGCTGACTATGTGTTGTTTATCATTTTGTTCCACAAAAAATTCTGATGCTCCTTAGCTAGCAGAATAAAAAAAATTTGATTATAATGAATTGTTATATAACTTCGCTTCGGTTTTTCATAGGATATTGGATTTTAAAGCGGGGCTAGATTTTCATCTTGGCCCTTTTTTTATTTTATATGAAACCGACCTTCATTATCTGTATAGATTTTATTTTCGGAAAGTAAATAATCAATCGCTTTTTCACATGCCGCTTCATTCAATATGGATATTTGTTCCAGTATTTCCTTTATAGTAATGGGACGAGTTTTTATACATTGAAGGATTGATTCTATAAAATTAGTAGTCTCATTTTGCGGAGCTTTATTTTTTTGTTTGCAGCAGTCACAAATACCACATGGTTGAATGTTTAGATCATTAAAATAATTGCCTATCATAACAGCTCTACAAAGTGTTTGATTTTTCACAAAGTTCAGCATGTCTTTTATTCTGGATTCATGACGGGTTCTTCTTGATTGCAAAGCCTTTATATTGAAAGAAAAATCATCCTGATACATTCTGTTTTTAAATAAATAGATTTGTGGCATTTCGGAAGGCGGAATGTATTGAATAATTTGAAGTTGATGTAATCTTCTTAATTGAGATTTCACCTTATCAACTGGCTGGCTAATTAATTTTGCCAACAGCGTTTCATGAATATTTGTTTTACTGTCAAAAACGCCCTCATAACTTCTTAGCAATGCTTTTACAATGGGTTCAAGAACTGGGTCTATTTCTTCGAGATCTCTCAACTGTTCTTTGGTGGCAGTAAACTCGATGGTAGATGATTGAAAAGATTTGTCAGAGATACTTATTAATTCTTCTTGTGATAAAGCTTGTAATGCATACGTTGCTTGCAATATGTTGATTTTAAAAACTTCTGAAAAAAGTGCGATATCAAAATCAAAGGATTGCCCCTCTCCAATTCCTGCAGGAACTTTGAGATAGTTCATCAAATCAATATAAATTTTCTTCAACGTAACTAGATCTGGATATCTATACTCAATAGTTTTATATAAATCAGCCTCGTCTTTTGATTCAAAAAACAATATTGCTTGAGCGTTTTTCCCGTCCCTTCCTGCGCGCCCTGCTTCTTGATAGTAATTTTCAATACTCTCAGGAATATTATAATGTATAACCATGCGAACATCTGGCTTGTCAATGCCCATGCCAAATGCATTTGTACAAACCATACAATTTATATTATTCTTTTGCCACTCATCTTGTTTTTTAGCTCTTTCCAGATTTTGCAAGCCTCCGTGATAATAATCTGCTTTTATTTTATAAAGTTTTAACCAGTCACTAACTTGTTTGGCTTCTCTTCTACTTTTACAATAAACAATGGAACTGCCATCTTTCAAAGATTGAATAAGTTCTTTCACTGCAATTTGTTTGGAGTGTGGCTTAATCACTTTGTAGGACAAATTAGGTCTTGCAAAAGATTGTTGAAATAACTTATGATTTTTTTTGAATGATAATTTTTCGCAAATGTCTTTTTGAACATCTTTTGTTGCGGAAGCTGTTAGTGCAATTACAGTCACATTAGGCAATATGGAGCGGAGTGTTGCTATATTAAGATAAGAAGGCCTAAAATCATATCCCCATTGTGAAATACAATGAGCCTCATCCACTACAATCAATGAAGGCTGAATTGCATCCACATATTCCTTAAACAAATCTGTTTCAATTCTTTCGGGAGAAATATATAAAAATTTGTAATTGCCAAAAGCCGCATTTTGAATGGTTTTTTTAACCTCAAAAAAAGACATGCCTGAATAAATTGCCAATGCAGGGATGCCTCTTTTTGAAAGGTTTTCCACCTGGTCTTTCATTAATGCAATCAATGGACTAACCACTAAACAGATCCCTTCCAACATCATGGCTGGAACTTGAAAACAAATCGATTTTCCGCCGCCCGTTGGCAATAAAGCCAACACATCATGCTTAGAAAGTACCGCTTGGATAATTTCTTGCTGCATGGGTCTAAACTTTTGGTGACCCCAATATTTTTTTAATGTGGAAATACTATCTGTCATTACTGCTTCAAAAAAATAACATTCTTAGATAAAGGTTTAAATGGTTGGCTAAGTTACGCAAAACAGGTGCGATAAAAGAAGAGAAAAACTTTCTTATTGTTGTTAAATGTCAACAAGAGGAAAAAGTCATTTTTGGTCACTAACACAGATAACTAGATAACTTTTTTAATAAATAAGCGCAATGAAATTATTGCCAATACAAGATCACTACAGCCCATTGTGATAGACGCAAAAATTGGCGTCAATAAACCGAAAGCTGCTACGGGTATGGCGATAATATTGTATGAAAAAGCCCAAAATAAATTTTGTTTAATGGTAATAAAAGTATGTTTACCTAATCCAAGTGCCTCGGGTAAATTATTTAGACCTTGGTTCATCAATATCACATCTGCATGTTGTAATGCCAATTGAGATGCGTCGCTAATAGAAATGCCCAACGTAGCTTTCGCCAAAGCTGGAGCATCATTGACACCATCGCCTATCATTGCCGTAGGTTTTTGAAAATTGAGTTCAGCAATTTTTTCCATTTTTTGGGCAGGTGAGTATTCTGCAAAAACTTTTTGAATTCCTAGCTCATTAGCCACTCTATCTGCTTTTTGCTGTACGTCTCCTGTTAACATCACAGTGGAAATTTGGTTTTTATGAAGCCATTGAATCACTTCTTTCGCCTCGGGCCTGATTTCATCTTTTACATCAACCCAACCAATGAGTGCCTTGTTTTTTAATACGTAAATATTATGAAAAGGTTGTGTTGGTTTTTCTGTGCAAATTTTTTGAGAGCCAGCTTCAAAAACATTTCCGTCATAATCCTCTCCTTTTATTCCCACCCCTTTTATCTCTTCGATAGATTTCCATTTTATCAAATTACTTTTATTCCATTCTTTTGAAATACACAATGCTATGGGATGATTAGAATATTTTTCTAGAGAATATACAATAGATTGAAACTCCTTTTCATCAATCGTTGTATTGAACTGATTCATCACAAATTGTCCGGTTGTTAAAGTGCCTGTTTTATCAAAAACAATTTGCTCAATAGTTTTGAAAGACTCCAAGCAAGAAGCGTTTCTAAATACAATGCCTTTTTTGGCTGCACGACCTAATCCAACAGAAATGGCTGCCGGAGTGGCTAAGCCCATAGCACATGGACAAGAAATTACCAATACTGCTATGGCTCTCATAATTGACAAATCAATTGGAATAGTAAATAAAAAATGGTTAGCTAAAAAAGTAAGCGTTGCAATACTAATTACTACAGGAACAAAAACAGCACTGATTTTATCTGCCAATTTTTGCATGGGTGGTTTTTCCGACTGTGCTGTTTCCACCATTGTAATAATCCCAGACAATACGGTATCTTTTCCGGTAGCTACTACTTGAGCTTTTGCAGAACCTGAATCTATAATACTTCCTCCAATTAAAAAATCCTTTTTTGATTTGCTTACAGGTATACTTTCGCCCGTAATAATTGCTTCATTTGCAGTGCAATCACCCCATAATATTTTACAATCTATAGGCACTTGTTCGCCTGTTTTAATTAACAACAGATCTCCTGTTTTTAATTGAGTATTTTCAACTTGAAAAATTTGTTCTTGATGTTGATCATCAAAGGCAATCATGTTTGCCATCACTTTTTGAGATTGAACCAACTTGTTCAAAGATTTTTGAGTGGCAAGTTTTGTTTGTTCTTCAAGATAATTGCCTAGTAAAACCAAAGTAATAATAGATGCGGTTGTTTCAAAGAAAATATAATTGACATCTTGAAAATAAAGCAAGCCTGCAACACTGTATATAAATGCAACCAAGGCGCCCAATGATACTAAAACATTCATGTTTGCAACGCCACTTAAAAGGCTATGAAAAGCACTTTTTCCAAAATACAACATCCCTACCATAAATACAGGAATGCATAAAAACAATTGAACCCAGGGGTTACTTAACGCATGAAATGGCAACCATTGATGAAACATGTGAAGCATCAAAACAAGTGTAAATGGAAGGGTAAACAAAAAAAGTTGCTTGTTTCTAAACCTAGGTCTTTTTTTATTTTTTATCGGATTATTTGTATCCACCACAGTGTATCCTAAATCATCAATCCCTTTTTTTAGTTTTTCTACATCTAGGGTATCTTCATGGGTGAACACTACTTTCCCATCAATAGGATTCACAGAAATGTTGGTCACCCCTTTTTTTTCAAGGTATCTATTGATACTTAACGCACAATTACTGCAGGTCATTCCCTCAACTTTCCAATCTATTTGATTCATATCACAAAATTATCTTTTTAGTAGCAATGAAAAGTTATCCATTATGAAATTATCTTTATGATATGGATTTGAAATTTAGTATATCTGAGATAAAAAAAGCAGCTGATTGGATAATTGAAATCAGTTCACCTAACAAGTGCTTTGCGTTTCATGGTGAAATGGGTGCGGGTAAAACAACCTTAATTACAACTATTTGTCAACAACTGGGCGTTACTCAAAGTATAGGTAGTCCAACCTTTTCAATTATCAACGAATATGTAAACTCACAAGGGGAGATACTATATCACATTGATTTATACCGTCTAAAAGATGAACAAGAGGCAATAGTTGCTGGAGTAGAGGAATGTATCTATTCTGGTCATTATTGTTTTGTAGAATGGCCAGAGAAAGCAATAGGTATTTTTCCGGAATCAACGGTTCATTGTTATTTGAACAGTACAGGTATGGATAGTAGAAACTTGCAATTAAAGTTGTAAATTGACTCACTTTCGGGAATATTTCATTAAATATTTTTTATTATGGCAGTAAATAAACCATTTATTTCTTCTTCCTTTTCATATGAAACCCTTGAGGAAAAACTAGATGTAAAACCTAAAGGATCTTCTCTATTAATTGGCATTCCCAAGGAAGATTCATTTAATGAAAATAGAATTGCTTTAACTCCGGAAGGTGTGGGCGTTTTAGTGGCAAATGGCCATGGTGTGGTTATTGAATCAAATGCTGGCAAAGGCTCTAATTATAGTGATCGTGACTACAGTGAAGCAGGCGCAAAAATTGTATTTGATAAAACAGAGATTTTTAATTGTGATATCATTGTAAAAAGTGCACCTGTTAGTGAAGCTGATTGTGAATTATTACAGCCAAATACAACCATCATATCGCCTATTCATATGGCTATTATGAAAAAAAGTATTTTGGAAAAAATGATGGAAAAAAAAGTTACTGCTGTAAGTTTTGAGAATTTAAAAGACGATAGCGGACACAACCCCATTGTAAGAAGTATGAGTGAAATAGCTGGTAGTGCTGTAATGTTAATTGCGGGACAATATTTAAGTAATGCCAACAATGGTAAAGGAGTTTTAGTAGGAGGCATTAGTGGGATACCTCCTACCAAAGTAATTATTATTGGCGCAGGAATTGTAGGTGAAAATGCTGCTAGAACCGCTTTAGCTATGGGGGCCAGTGTAAAAGTTTTTGACAATAGTATTTATAGATTAAAACGATTACAAAATAATATTGGCGTAAGAATGTGGACCTCTGTCTTAGAGCCAAAAATCTTAAGCAAACAATTAAAAAGTTGTGACGTTGCAATAGGCGCCTTAAGTGGCGCTGCAGGGAGAACGCCAGTTGTTGTTACAGAAGAAATGGTAAGTAATATGAGGCCTGGTTCGGTGATTGTTGATGTAAGTATTGATCATGGTGGTTGTTTTGAAACCAGTATGGTGACATCACATGAAAAACCCGTTTTCACGAAATTTGATATTATCCATTATTGCGTACCCAATATTCCAAGTGGTTTTGCGCGCACTGCTTCACAAGCTATTAGCAATGTATTAATGCCATTACTAATAGAAACTGGAGAAGATGGGGGAATTGATAATATTGTATGGCACAAAGTAAATATCAGAAGTGGCCTCTATTTATTTAAAGGTAGTCTTACAAACTTTTATCTAAGCGAGAGGTTTGATTTAAAATATACTGACCTAAATTTATTAATTGCCAGCAGAAGGTAGATTGATTATTTATATTTCTCAATATCTATTATTACAGAGCAGTGTTGATATTCATTAGGATCGTTGCTGCTAATAATTACTAATTTGTTATGAGTGTATTTAGAAATCAATTCTTGATATAATATAATACCATTGTTATCTAAATTAGAGGTCGGTTCATCTAATAGTAACAAAGAAGTATTACTAAAAAAAGCCTGGGCTAATTTTAATCTTTGTTTCATGCCACTACTATAATATCTTATTTGCTTTTCAGCATCTTTCAATAATCCAACTTCTGCTAAAATATCTTTACTGGGCAGAATAAGTTGTTTAAATGAGTTATGAAAATTCAGAAATTCTAGTGCGGTCATTTCTTCAATTAGCTCAAGATAAGGAGCTGCAATAGATAAATATTGATATGCCAATTCGTTTGAGATCGAAGAATGGTTTAACATATCATGATAAGATATTTTTCCTTCGCTTTGCATGATGGCGCCGGCTATAGTTTGGAGTAAAGTAGATTTGCCCGAACCATTTATACCTGTAATAGCATAGGAATGTTGCTGAATAAATTCGAAAGATACATTTCTAAAAATCCATTGGTTGTTGTATCTTTTTCCAATATTATGAAGGGAGACTTGCATTTGATTAATTATTCTTCATCAAAGCTTCCTTTTGAAAAGCGCTTTATGATGCCTCTTCCGCTATCGCGAATAAAGGTAACAATTTCATCTCTTTCATCGGTTGCAGGAAGTTCTTCTTCAATGAAATTTAATGCTTGAGAAGTATTTAAATTTTTATTATAAATAATTCGATATATGTCTAATATATGATTGATTCTTTCTAACGAAAATCCTCTTCTTTTTAACCCAACAGAGTTAACACCTGCATAACTTAGCGGTGTTCTTCCGGCTTTAATGTAAGGCGGCACATCTTTGCTTACCAAAGAACCTCCTGCTATAAAAGCATGTTGACCAATTTCCACAAACTGATGAACTGCACTCATACCAGCTAAAATAGAATGATCCCCCATAATTACATGTCCAGCCATTTGTACGTTATTACTCATGATACAATTGTTTCCTACGATGCAATCATGAGCAACATGACTATATGCCATTATTAAACAATTGTCTCCAACTTTGGTAGTGCCTCTGTCTTTACTACCTCTGTTAATCGTAACAAATTCTCTGATAGTTGTATTATTTCCAATAATAACCGTGGTATTTTCTCCATCATATTTTAAATCTTGTGGAATTCCAGCAATAACGGCTCCTGGAAAGATTCTGCAATTGCTTCCAATTCTGGCACCTTCCATGATAGTTACATTACTTCCAATCCAAGTACCACTTCCAATCTCGACATTTTGATGTATAACACTAAATGGATCAATTTTTACATTAGTGGCCAATTTTGCATTGGGATGTATGTATGTATGTGGATGAATCATAAATTAGTTTTGAATCGTTAATTTAAGGTCTTTTGACTAATTGAGCCGTGAACTCACCTTCTGTACAAAGTTTATTTCCAACAAAAACACTTCCACGCATCACACAGATACCTCTTCTAATCGGTTCTATAAGTTCCATTTTTAAAATCATAGTATCTCCAGGTACAACTTTTTGTTTGAATTTGCAGTTATCTATCTTTAAAAAATAAGTGTCATAACTACCCTCTGGCATAGCGTTAATGCAAAGAATCCCACCTGTTTGTGCCAATGCTTCAATTTGTAATACTCCGGGCATTACGGGGTTTCCAGGAAAATGGCCTTGAAAGAAGTTTTCGTTAAAAGTTACATTTTTAATACCAACAATCATTTTGTCGGTTAATTCAACAATTTTATCAACCAAAAGAAAAGGGAAACGGTGTGGTAATGTCTTTTCAATTTGTTGTAGACTGTAAATAGAAGGTTGAGATGGATTGTAAACAGGGATATCTTTTGTGTGTTTATTTTTTTTGATATACTGTTTAATTATTTTAGCAAAATCAACATTACTGCTGTGACCCGGTCTGTTTGCAATGATATGAGCTTTTATAGGATATCCAATTAAGGCCAAGTCTCCTACAACATCTAATAGCTTATGTCTTGCTGGTTCGTTTGGAAAATGGAGTTCTAGATTATTTAAGTACCCTTCTGTTTTGATTTCAACTTTTGACCTTCCAAAAGCTTTTGCTAAACGACTCATTTCCTCTTCGGTTACAGGCTTGTCAACCACAACAATCGCATTGTTGATATCTCCTCCTTTTACGAGGTTGTTATCTAATAACATTTCCAACTCATGTAAAAAACAAAACGTACGACAAGGCGCAATTTCAGCTTTAAAATCGCGAATCGTTTTCAAGCTTGCGTGTTGTGTTCCTAGTACAGGACTATTAAAATCAATTAAAGTAGTTATTTCATAGTTAGTAGCTGGCAATGCAGTCATTTCTACTCTTTTCTTTTCATCGTAAAAAGAAATATTAGTATCAATAGAATACCAAACCTTTGTTGCTTCTTGTTCTAACACTCCCACTTTTTCAATAATATCTATGAAGGGGCGACTACTTCCGTCAATGATAGGAATTTCGGGGCCATTTACTTCAATTAAACAATTATCTACTCCCATTCCCACGAGAGCAGCGAGAATATGTTCCACAGTAGAAACTTTGACATCATTTAATTCTAATGTTGTGCCTCTAGAAGTGTCAGTTACGAGGTCACAATCTGCTTTAATTGGGGCCGTTCCTACCAAATCAACTCTTTGAAATTGAAAACCAAAGCCAGGATTTGCTGGCTTTAAAGTCATATCCACATTTATTCCGGTGTGAAGCCCTGTTCCGGAAATGCTGATCATTTCGTTTAAAGTATGTTGTCTATCTGGGTTAAAGTTCTTATCCATAGTTCTATTAATAGAAATACAAATATACCCTAAAAAGCTTAAAAGGAGGAGAGATTGATGTAACTAGTTAGAAATCAAAGCGAAAGCTACCAAAAATACCTAATCTGTTGGATGGCTCATAGCTTGAAGCATCTGGAGAAACGTTCCAAATACAATCGAGTCTAAAATACTCAAAAATATTATCAATGCCCGTACCGATTTCGGCATAAAAATTATGATTTAAATTTTTAAAATAAAGATCTCCTCCATTATAAGCAACATTATCATCATTGAGGTGACCCCAAACAGATTTTAATGTCCAGAATTGACGCCATTGTAATTTTCTGGTTAGTACAAAATACCTGAAAATACCCGAACCGAGTTGATGTTCTACATTAACTCCAACATACTTATCGCTCAACATTTGAAATCTCTTAATCAAGTTCAATGCATTTTTATTGTAATATAAAAGGTCGTTACCGTTGTGGTTTTCTAATAACACAAACGGAAGTGTACCATGAATATATCCGGCATATACATTATAATTTAGCTCACCGAAGGGACTCAATTTTACATTATCGCTAAGGCTTGCATTAATCTTATAAAAATCATAAGCGCTGTTGAGCACATTTTTAAATCCTTTTGTAAAAGTCACCTCCGTGATGGGATATCTGGTCTTTAATGTATACCGAGAATAAGGTCTTTCAATGAACTGCTCCAAATAGGCAAATCTTATTTTTAAGGATACGGCAAATGAGTTTAACATTTGTCCTTCTTCAGTTTTATAAGAATCCAATGTGGGCAGATTTAATACCGGCATAAAAGTTCTATCGGTCACAAATAAATGTGTAGCAAGTCCTGCTCCCCATTCTTTATACACATCAAATCGAGCATCTTTGATATCAATTAATTTTTGTTGGATTCCTGGCTTTCTAATTGCTAAAGAGAAAATACTATTTTGAGATATTTCACCAATATTAGTAATCCCGCCATCAATATCATGTGAAATCGAAGCATGTAATTGAACCCATTTTGGCTTTCTGCTAGGAATCCAAGTTGCCTCTGCAAGCCATTTGGGTTCTTTGGGTTGTTGGTTGCCTAAAGCAATGTACGTGTGTAGACAAACGTTTTTAAAAAGTGACCTATTATTAGCGATATCAAATCTAAACTTATATCCTTCATAATCGTTTTTGCTAAACGCCTGAAACCATGGGCCAAATGTAAAGTAACCCACATCCACAATACCTGAGAAGAGAAAACGAGGAACTTTTTCTAGCCGCTTAAACGCTGGCATGGAAAGGAGTCTATCAACTGTGTGATAAATTTTTTGTTCATTAGATGAAAGTGTATCATGTCTAAGTAAGGCCCATTCCTCATCTGTTTTATGTAGGGTATCAGGCGAAGACTCTATGACTCTTTCAATATGTTGATCAGCCAATACTTTTGTAATAGAGTCACTATTTACTACGATGTTTTTATAACTCGCTGTTTTTCTTGCTATCATGGTAATTACATTTTTACCCAATGGCGAAAAATCTGCGAAAAACTTTTCTTTTTTAGTAAAGAATAACGTGTCATTTAATTTGACAAACTCCTGAAAAATACAGAGTCGAGAGAAGTAGTTAATATTCACATCTTTTCCTAAGAAAAAAGAAATTTTTGTTAATTGAAAAGAGCCCGCTTTTACCCACGCTTCGCCATCAAAAGTATTTTCACCCACTCTTTTTGGCCTAAAAATAAAATGAAAGATTCTGTCAGTGCCAATTACTTGGGTATCCGCAATAGAAAAATTATAAAACAAATCACCATTGTCGTTAAATGGACTTACAAATTCCTTTCCGAAGATATCAATGAAATTGTCGAAGATGTTGATATTGTATCGCATTGCTCCAATATAGTCTGCAATGCTTTCGTTTTCAATACCCTTCATATTCACTGCCTTTTTGTATTCATAATAACGTCTAGGGCTTTTTTGATAGGCAAAATCACTCAAGCTCTCCACCAGATAAGCTGGCAGAAAAGGTTTTTCATCCGAAGTGCTATCCATATTATCAAATACAAAAGAAAAAGGCTTTAATACCGGATTATGTTTCCATTTTTCAGGATTTATATTTTTTATGTCTAATTCGATTTTATTGTAAGATTCATATGCGTAGTTGGTTTGGCGAGACTTATCAAAATATTTTTTCTTTGCCATTATTTTTTTCCATACAAAAAGTCCCTTATTGATTTTAAGTTTCACTACTACTTCGCTATTCTTACTATTACGTTCTAGCAATATCCTTACAGGCTTTGTTACATCTACTTTTTTTAAGGGTAAAGCGTACGTTTCATAGCCAATGTAGCTTACTACTAAAGTATCTAAATTGTATTTTTCATAGTTAAATCGAAATTTGCCTAAAGTGTCAGTTGTTTTACCATAACTGCTTTTTTTAAGATAAACCGAAGCAAAGCTGATGGGCTCTTTTGAATATGAGTCGAGAACAACCCCTTCTAACGCAGTGCCTTGACCATGAGAGATGCTGTTAAAAAAAAACTGGATAAATAATAGCGCGATGAGAGTCCTTAACATGTTGAGAAGTTCAAAAATTTTATTTGCTGATTTTAGATTGAAGTTGTTGAACAAGATTTTCTAAGTCTTTAATTCGATTTTCCAGTTCAGGTAAATTTCTTACCACAGCCTGACTTCTAAGTGCTGAAGTAAAATCATAGGCGGGAGAGCCAGTTAAAGAAGTGTTCGGCTTTTTGATTGATTTACTAACTCCGCTTTGGGCATTAATTTTAGTTCCATCGGCAATTTGAATATGCCCTACGATACCAGCCTGTCCTCCAATCATAACGTTTTTACCAATTTTGGTACTTCCGCTAATACCGGTTTGTGCAGCCACTACAGTATTATTTCCAATTTCAACATTATGAGCGATTTGTAATAAATTATCCAATTTAGCGCCAGAACGAATGATGGTACTTCCGATAGTGGCTCTGTCAATTGTAGCATTCGCTCCAATTTCAACATTATCTTCAATGACTACATTTCCAATTTGAGGCACTTTTTTTAATGTTCCATCCGACTGAGGTGCAAACCCAAATCCATCACTACCTATTACTGTACCAGCATGGATAGTAACATTCGAACCAACACTACAATCATGACAAATTTTAACTCCTGGATGTATGGTTGTATTGTTGGCAATTTTCACATTGTTGCCAAGATATGATCCAGGAAAAATCTTTGTTCCATCGCCTATTACCACATTTACTCCTACAAAAACGAAAGCTCCAATGAAAACATTTTCTCCAATTTTTGCAGAAGGATCTATATAAACAGGCTGTTGAATGCCTATGAGTGATTGAGATTGATATTGTTGATATATTTCTAATAGAGTAGCAAACGCGCTGTAGGCATCTTTCACACGAATGATTGTTGCAGAAATAGTGCGCTTTAATTCTAATGACTCATTCACAATAACCAATGAAGCAGCGGTTGTGTATAAAAAATCCTCGTATTTAGGATTGGCTAAAAAAGTCAGTTGACCAGATTTGGCTTCTTCAATCTTACCAAAGGAACTTACTGCTACATCAGCATTTCCTTCAATGTTTCCATTGATTAGTTGAGCTATTTGTACTGCCGTGAATTGCATTTATTGTAAGATATTTTAGTGATTACTTGGGATAACAAATGTAGTATTTTTTTACTACGCCATTGAGATTTTGATTGATTAGTGCATTATCTACTAAAGCGATGTCTTTCAAAGTTCCATCTTTATATAAAATAGTTATTGGGTCTTTTTCGAAATCATATGTTCTACTTGATGCTTCCCCTACAAAAACAAGCCAATCTAATTCTTTTTCTGATAAATGATGATTGATTTTTGCAAGGTCTCTTTTTTCTTCTATTAATTTTTGATCTACAGGTTCTGTAAAATATCTAACCTTCAATAATTGCCTGTCAATAATTGCATTACATAAAAATGATAACACCTTGTCATCATGATTACACCAGCTTTTTATTGCCATTAGTACATCAAAGTCGTCAATTTTACAAAACTGCTCTATCGAGATCACATTTTCATTATTAAGAAATGAGTGGAGAGGCTCGGCACAACTTGCTTTTATTTCTTTAGCTCTTTTTATAATTCGTTGAAGCATTTGCTCAGCACTCACTACTGTTTTATGAAAATACACTTGCCAGTACATTAATCTTCGTGCAATCAAAAATTTCTCAAGTGAGTAAATCCCTTTTTCTTCAACCACAAGTTCGCCATTATGAACTGTTAACATTTTTATGATGCGATCATAGCCTATTAATCCTTCGTTCACACCTGTAAAAAAGCAATCTCTAGTTAGATAATCCATTCTATCCAAGTCTAATTGACCACTAATTAATTGATGTAAGAACTTTTTGGGATATTTATTGGTGAAAATATCAAGCGCCATCTGAAGCTGACCTTGAAACTGCTCGTTTAAGGAAGTCATCATCATCAAAGAAAGCTCTTCATGATGTAATTTACCAGCAAGCGAATGTTCTAGTGCATGAGAAAAAGGGCCATGGCCAATATCATGCAAGAGAATTGCAATTTTTGCAGACTGTTGTTCTTTTATGCTAATGTCAATTCCTTTATTAATGAGCTCTTGGAGCGTGATTCTCATTAAATGATAAGCCCCCAAGGAATGATGTAATCTTGAATGTACAGCACCTGGATAAACCAAATGTGCCAGGGCCATTTGATGAATGCGTCTTAATCGCTGATAGTATGGATGTTGAATAATTTGATGAATCAATTCATCATCTATGGTAATAAAGCCATATACTGGATCATTGATGATTTTATGAAATTTTTTCAAGTAGTCTTTTTTTGGAAATATACTGTTAAATAATCTAAATATTAGACTGCAAAGCTACAAAGCATTCTATTAAAAAATTACATTTGTACAGATGTAAGGCGAATAACAATCATTCCTTCATCTTTTTAAAGCAAAGCCAAATGAATAATACTGTTAAAATACTTTGGGTAGATGATGAAATTGAGAGTCTTACCTCTCAAATACTTTTTTTAGAAAACAAAGGGTATACAGTAAGTACCCAAACAAATGGATTTGACGCATTAGAGTTTTTAAAACAACAAATTGTAGATGTAGTTTTATTAGATGAGTCCATGCCTGGTATTACAGGATTACAAACACTTCAACAAATTAAAGAATTAAACAACCATCTGCCTGTAATTTTAATTACTAAAAACGAAGCGGAAAACATTATGGATGAGGCGATTGGCAGTCAAATTACAGACTACTTGATTAAACCTGTTAATCCCAATCAAGTATGGTTAAGTTTAAAAAAAATAATAGACAACAAACGACTGGTAGCTGAAAAAACTACTTCTGCTTATCAACAAGAATTCAGGAATTTATTTATGTCATTAAATGACAATCCCAATCATCAAGAATGGATGGATATTTACAAAAAACTAGTGTATTGGGAACTTGAAATACAAAAAAGCGATAGCCCTGAAATGCTGGAAGTATTTCAAAGTCAGAAACAGGAAGCGAATACCGAATTTTTTAAATTCATTTCCAAAAACTACAAAAATTGGATTACTGCAAAAAATGATGCTAGTCCTGTCATGAGCCATACGCTTTTTACAAACAAAGTATTACCTCATCTTGAGAAAACGGTTCCTTTGTTTTTTGTATTGATTGATAATCTTAGAATGGACCAATGGAAAACCATACAACCCATTTTTGCTGAGAGTTTCAGAATACATGAAGAGGACTCCTTCTACTCAATCTTACCTACAGCTACACAATATGCCCGAAATGCAATCTTTGCAGGACGACTTCCCTTAGATATTGAAAAAAGCTTCCCTTTAGAATGGAAAAACGATGATGAAGAGGGAGGAAAAAATTTACATGAAGAGCTTTTTTTAAAGTCACAATTAAAAAAACTTAATAAAGGAGACCTAAAGGTTTCCTACACAAAAATCACAAATCATCATGATGGTCAAAAGTTAGTAGATAATATTCACAATCTTTTGCAAAATGATTTAAATGTGATTGTGTATAATTTTGTGGACATGCTTAGCCACGCTCGCACAGAAATGGAAGTATTGAAAGAATTGGCAGGAGACGAAATTAGTTACAGAAGTTTAACTTCAAGTTGGTTTGAACACAGTCCCCTTCATCAATCATTAAAAAAAATTGCTGACAAAAAAATAAACCTTATTCTAGCCACTGACCATGGAAGTACAAGAGTGAAAACTCCTGTAAAAGTGCTCGGGGATAAACACACTACGGCCAACTTGCGATACAAGCACGGGAGAAATTTGGACTATGATAATAAAGATGTTTTGGCATTTAGAGATCCCAGAGAAGCAGGATTGCCAGTGCCAAATGTAAACTCGTCTTACATTTTTGCCAAAGGAGATACTTTTTTATGTTATCCCTCTAATTACAATCACTATGTTAACTACTACAAAAACACTTTTCAACATGGCGGCATAAGCTTAGAAGAAATGATTGTGCCCGTAATTAGAATGACCAATAAATAACCTGTTTTTTTATTAACGTTTGTTGAAAACAAAATTTCTTTATCCTCGATAAAAGAAGGAAGTTGCATTTATATAAATCTAGGCTAACTATAGTGTGTTTTGAAAATGTAGATTTAAAATAAAATGTTGTATTTATTAAAAAATAAAAAATGAAATTCACTCAAAATAATTTAGATAAGATTGAAAAAGTGATTGAGGAAGGTGGCTATATTATCCGATATGAAAGAGGTACTTTTCAAAGCGGGTATTGTATCCTTCAAGCTAAAAGAGTGGTGGTTTTAAATAAATTTCTTCAAACTGAAGGCAGAATCAATACTCTTATTGATTTACTTCCGGTACTTAAGATAAATTTTGATGACTTAACTCATGAGAGCCAAAAGCTTTATGATGAATTAATGACACAAGAAGTGGCAAAATAAGTTTGTCAATCAACATTTTATTTTCTTGTAGACTTTTTGGCCTATTTTGCAAACATGTACACCCCTTCCATCACCGTTACATTTTTAGGCACTGGAACCAGTGGCGGAGTTCCTATGATTGCTTGCGATTGTATAGTTTGCAATTCAACCAATGCTAAAGACAAGCGTTTTAGAAGCAGCATACTCATAGAAAGTGATACTACCTCCATTGTTGTCGATACAACGCCAGATTTTAGATCTCAAATGTTAGGAGCTAAAGTAAAAAAATTAGATGCGGTTGTGTTTACCCACCCACATAAAGATCACATTGCAGGTTTTGATGACATAAAAGCATTTAACTACTTTCATCAACAACCGATGAAGACCTATGGAAACACCTTAACAATTGAAGTATTGCGAAAAGAATTTAGCTACATTTTTAGCGATCAAAAATACCCAGGTATTCCTGAAGTTACTCTTTACAATATTGACAAAGAACCATTTGTAATCGGAGATATTCCTATTATTCCGATTCAGGTTTGGCATTTACATATGCCTGTATTAGGATTCCGAATCGGAGATTTTACTTATATCACCGATGCTAACAGAATTGATCCGGAAGAACAAGAAAAAATAAAGGGCTCCAAAGTTTTAGTATTAAATGCGCTAAGAAAAGAAAAACACTTATCCCACTTTACATTACAAGAAGCTATCGATGTAGCAACTACGTTAAGAATCCCAAAAGTGTACTTCACGCATATTAGTCATCAAATGGGACTGCATGATAGTATTAACAGCAGCTTGCCAATTGATTTTCATTTAGCTTTTGATGGCCAAAAGATATTTCTCCCTTAACTCGATTTTTTTCTTCCTGATGCACAACCAGATTATTCTATTTTTCTTGAATGAAAGAAGATATTGAACCAGATTTTTTTTATTTTTCAAAAAAAGAAAGAAAGGGGATTTTTTTACTCATCATTCTCAATTGCCTCATTTGGTTGTCACCATATATTATAAAACAATTTTTTATTGATAATACTAATTCTTTTTTCAGCGAGATAAATGTAAAGGAATTCTTGAGTGAAGACGTTGATACAAAGACAATGAAAATTAATACTAATGAAAACCCAAAATCGACTAAATCATTACATTATTTTGACCCCAATTTAATAGATCAAGAAGAATGGCAATCGTTTGGAGTAAGTGAAAAAACAAGTGCCACTATTATTAAATATGTATCAAAAGGTGGACGATTTAAAACAGCCAAAGACTTAAATAAAATTTGGGGTATGCCGTCGGCATTAGTGACAAAATTAATTCGATATGTTATCATAAAAGACAGCTTTAATGACCATCATGCGTCAAACATAAGTTTATCTGTACATAAAAAATCTACACCTTTGATTAACATAAACGAAGCAGATAGTGCTACGTTTGAAAAACTTTATGGTATTGGACCAAAGCTGTCTCAAAGAATCATTTTATTTAGAAAAAAATTAGGTGGCTTTTATGATATTCATCAGGTTAGCGAAGTTTGGGGTTTACAAGATTCTGTTTTTCAAAATATTAAAGAACAATTCATCATATCTTCTATCAATCTGGTAAAAATCAATATTAACAAAGCGCCCCTGGAGCAATTGCAATCACATCCTTATATAGGTTATAAACAAGGGAAAATGATAATCAATTATCGCAATCAACATGGAAGCTTTGAAAAGTTAGAAGATATTCAAAAAATCATATCAATTGACAAGGAAACATATAGCAAAATAGAGCATTATTTAACCATTGAATAATAATAAAAACTAACAGTTGTTGGTATTTATAAATTCCTAAATTGCATATCTAACGATTGCACAATATGGACTTCTCAAAAAATGAATTAACCGAGCAAATTGCCACTACGGCAAGAGACTTTGCCAATCAGCATATCAGACCCTACTTAATGGAATGGGACGAATCGCAAATATTTCCATTAAATATTTTTAAAGAATTGGGTCAATTAGGAATGATGGGTGTATTAGTTCCTGAACAATATGGCGGAAGCGGGCTCAGTTATTTTGAATACAATGTGATAATACAAGAAATCGCCAAAGTATGTGGCTCAATTGGATTATCGGTAGCTGCCCACAATTCTTTGTGTACAGGCCATATTCTTACTTTTGGAAATGAGGATCAAAAAAAACGTTACTTGCCAAAACTAGCTACTGCAGAGCATTTAGGCGCCTGGGGATTAACAGAACCCAACACCGGAAGTGATGCGGGGAACATGAAAACCACTGCCGTGAAAGATGGTAACAACTGGATCATCAATGGCACTAAAAGCTGGATTACACATGGCATTTCGGGTGATATTGCTGTGGTGATTTGCAGAACAGGGGAACCAAGAGCAAAAAACAATTCCACTGCATTTGTTGTTGAAAGAGGCACCAAAGGATTCTCCGGTGGAAAAAAAGAAAATAAATTAGGTATGCGCGCAAGCGAAACAGCCGAAATGATTTTTGACAATTGCATCATACCAGATGAAAACAGATTGGGGGAAGTAGGTGATGGCTTTAAACAAGCGATGAAGATTTTAGATGGAGGAAGAATTTCTATTGCTGCATTAAGTATAGGCATTGCCAAAGGTGCCTATGAAGCTGCATTAAAATACTCACAAGAGAGACATCAATTTGATCAGCCCATCTGTAATTTTCAATCTATTGCATTTAAACTAGCCGATATGGCTACGAAAATTGAATGTGCTGAATTGTTGATAGCACAAGCTTGCGACCTCAAAATAAAGGGACTTCCCATGACAAAAGAATCTGCCATGGCAAAATACTATGCAAGTGAAATTGCTGTAGAAATTAGTACAGATGCTGTTCAAATATTTGGCGGTTACGGATATACGAAAGATTTTCCGGTAGAAAAATTTTACAGAGACAGTAAACTTTGTACCATTGGGGAAGGAACCAGTGAAATTCAAAAGCTTGTGATCAGCAGAGAAATATTGAAATAATTATTTTTTTTTTGCATAATACAAAGCTGCCAAAAACACACCAATTGAATCAGCAGCCCAATCTATTAAATCAAAACTTCTTCCGGGCACATACAACTGAATACATTCAGTTACAAAGCCCCAACAGGATATTGCAACTGCAACTATTGCAACCAAATTTAAAAATTTGGTTCTATTTGAAGAAGTAGAACGAAATGGGAAAAGCACTAAAAAAGTTAACACGCCAAACATGCCTGCATGCACCCATTTATCAAAATAGATGCGTTCAAACCAATCGGAAACTTCAGGAAGATCTTTTTTGGGCAGACATATAATAATCATCACTACAAAAAACCAAATAACAGCTGGTATAAATTGCTTCGTTGTAAGCTTAGTTGCTTGTTCCCTCATTTTATTAACCAACTAGTGCGGTATATGCTTCGGCATTCATCAATTGATCTACATCTGCAATATTATCCACTGTCATTTTAATCATCCAACCGTCACCATAAGCATTGGTATTTACGAGTTCTGGGTTGCTTTCCAAAAGAGGATTGATTTCTGTAATCGTTCCTTTTACCGGCAAAA
The DNA here is from genome assembly GCA_947452965.1 of Chitinophagaceae bacterium. GTDB lineage: Bacteria > Bacteroidota > Bacteroidia > Chitinophagales > Chitinophagaceae > Ferruginibacter. The sequence continues at coordinate 184,387 of CANGEW010000001.1, forward strand.
ACAAGTCGCTTACTGTTTTTACGGCTTCAACCGTTCCGAATACTTCTTCGGCAGCCAAGCTTTTCCCTTTGGTATTAATGTCAATAAAAACAATATCACCTAATTCGCGTTGTGCAAAATCAGTGATGCCAACTGTTGCCACATTACCTTCTAATAAAATCCATTCGTGGTCTTTTGTGTACTTTAAATGCGCAGGATAATTCATTTTATATTGATTATTTGTTTTTTAATACTTCCATTTTCATACGTACATCCTTAACTGGCCTGTCGTTTGGACCTTTTTGAACGGCTGCAATTTTATCAACAACATCTAGTCCGCTAACTACCTCTCCAAAAACAGTATATTCCATATCTAAAAAGGGTGTTCCGCCAATAGTTTTGTATAGATTGCGCTGAGCCGGTGTGTATTTGAAACCTTTTTGCATTTCAATCATATTTAGTTCATCATCGGTAAATGGTTTCCCTTGAACAATATAAAATTGACAAGCGCTACTTGCTTTTTCAGGATTACCATCTCTGGCTGCAGCCAAAACACCTTTTTTGTGAATCAACTTATTATTGAACTCAGCAGGAATTCTTGACATGTCTCCCCCACCCATACCCAACATTTCTTCGGGCGAGGCATTTTTACTCATAGGATCACCCCCTTGAATCATGAAAGAACTAATTACTCTGTGAAAAATCAGACTATCGTAAAAATGATCGGTTACTAGTTTTAAAAAATTATCACGGTGCTTAGGCGTAGAGTCATATAATCGAACAATAATTACCCCGAGGTCGGTTGTAATTTTAACCTTTGAAGTGCCTGGGTTTTCTTCTTTTTTTAATGACGGCGCAGCAGTTTTAATTACTTTTAATTTTACAGGAGACTTTTGTACAGATGTTTTTTTTGCTTGAGCAAACAGGCTCAATGAAACAGAAGTCAACAAAAAAACTGTGAGGGTTAATTTTAAAATCTTCATTTTTTAAGTTTTATATAAAATCTTGGGATTGAAAATAAAGCAAAATATGATCTTTTAAGAAATTTTCTTGCTCAAAAAGATCAAAAGCAGGCAAAGCCTTCACTTGTGTAAAATGTGGCCAGCCTTCTTCATCATATCCATCAAAAGAGTAATACCCGCTAGGAAGTAAAACAGTACAAATGGCAATGTGCATCAAATCTTGCTTTTGCTCCTTTGTAAACTCCTGTGGACCTTGCCCCAGCTCCTGAACACCAATCAAAAGCAACACCCCGTTCATATCTGGCTTAATCCCAAAATGATCTTTTATTTTAATACGTAGCTTTAGCCATCTGACCTGTAAATCTTCTTCTAATGGTTGCATACTGCAAATGTATAGAATAAGTAAAGACCGATTATCTTTGCATACTTATTTGACTTATTAAAAGTTATATACATGCTACAAATTAGTTTTATCAGACAGAATGTTGATTTCGTTAAAGAAAGATTATCGGTGCGTAATTATGCAAATATCGGAATAGTAGATACGATCTTGGCTTTAGATGACGAATTGAGAAAAATCAAATTCGAAACTGAATCTATACAAGCCAATATTAACAGTGCCTCCAAAGAAATTGGAATGTTGATGGGAAAAGGAGAAAAAGAGGGTGCAGAAAGTAAAAAACAAGAGGTTGGTTATTTAAAAGATGAATTGACAGACAAGTCTGCAAAGTTGCATGAATTAGAGGTTGACTTTCAGAAGCATCTACTGATGTTACCCAATCTACCCCATTGCTCTGTGCCAAAAGGAAAATCGGCCGAAGACAATGAAGTAGTGAGAGAAGGTGGCAAAATACCTTCATTAATTTCTTCTGCAAAGCCACATTGGGATTTAATTAAAGAACTTGATTTAATTGATTTCGAAACGGGTGCTAAACTTGCTGGCAGTGGCTTTCCACTTTATAAAGGAAAGGGGGCTAAACTGCAACGTTCATTAATTCAGTTTTTTTTAGATTATAATACAGAAGCCGGCTATACAGAATATCTTCCTCCATTGATGGTAAATGAAGCAACTGCATATGGAACGGGTCAGCTTCCCGATAAGGAAGGTCAAATGTATCATATTACCGCAGATGGACTGTATTTAATTCCAACAGCCGAAGTACCTGTTACCAATGTATTTAGTAATGAAATTATAAAAGATGCTGACATTCCCGTAAGAATGACCGCTTACACTCCTTGCTTTAGAAGAGAAGCCGGTAGTTTTGGAAGCGATGTAAGAGGATTGAATCGTGTGCATCAATTTGATAAAGTTGAGATTATTCAGTTGGTACATCCACAAAACAGCTATCAGGTATTAGAAGATATGGTTTTGCACGTTGAGAAATTATTACAATTGCTTGAGTTGCCTTACCGAATTCTTCGTTTATGCGGTGGCGATATGGGCTTCACTTCTGCACTAACATACGATTTTGAAGTGTATAGTGCCGCTCAGCAAAAATGGCTGGAAGTAAGCTCAGTGAGTAACTTTGAAACATTTCAAACCAATAGGATGAAAATAAGATACAAAGATGAGCATGGCAAAACACAATTATTGCATTCGCTAAATGGCTCCTCTCTTGCCTTACCAAGAATTGTTGCCTCACTTTTAGAAAACAATCAAATAGAAGGTGGCATACAATTGCCAGAGGCTTTGCATAAATATTACGGCGCAACTACAATTTAAATTTATACTTATGAATCAGTTTTTTATTAAAATATCCCTGTTTGTTGTTATTACTTTTGCTGCAATTTCTTGTAGCCACAAATCAACGCCAACAGTTGCTTCACAACCAACTCCTGTAAAAAATGAACCAGCTACAGGCAATATTGCTGATGGTCAAAAAACATACAATAGCAAATGTGGCAGTTGTCATACGCTTATACAGCCTAGTGAATATAGTGCACATAATTGGGGACCCATTTTAAGAAGCATGTGCAGAAAAGCTAAATTAGATGAAATAGAAAAAGCCAATGTAACGGCTTATGTGATGAGTATTGCGAAATAATTTTTAAAAACCATAAAAAAACCCAACTAAAATAGTTGGGTTTTTTTATTTAATCCATTTAATTATCGGACACCATTCATTAATTTTAATAATTTCCAACTTAACGCAAAAAGCACTAATGAAGCTGCGCCTGCCATAAATACAAACAACATGAAAAAGTCGTACAAATCAGTAATCTTAAACGACATAAATGTTGGTTTCTCTGGTCGTAAATTCCAAGTCTGTACTCGCTCTTCTTTAGATGATATTTTTTTGCCATCTACCACTTTTACCACATCCAATGAGTCGTGAGTTAACAATAATGTATCATTCAACATTAATGCGCGATCAAAATTTCCATTATTTGATTTAATTACTTTTAAATGATAATTAGAAACCGTTGCGGTTTTTACAGAATCAACGGTTACGTTTACCAAACTATCTTTCCCTTCAGCTGTTTTTTCAATTTTTGCAGAGGCAACTTTTAATTGACTTGTTCCTTTTGGGTCAGCAGACCATATAGACTGATCTAATAAATTTGTATTTAATACAGACATCGCATTTGTGCTTGCCACAGGGCTATATAATTTTTCTGCTCTAACTTCTTCAGGATATAAAGCACTCAAAGTTCCAGCAAACTTATTGGCTGCTGCGGTTGATAAAAACCAAACACCCATTAATAAAGAGGCTAATTTAACTGGAGACAATTTGTTGACCATTGATAACCCGATAGGCGACAAACATAACTCTCCAAAAGTATGAATGGTATACAAACTTACTAACCAAACCATGCTCAATTTTGCACTAGGATCAATTCCTTTTACACCAAAAGCAATAACTAAATATCCTACTGCCAATAAGAATAAACCTATGGCTTGTTTAAAAGGTGATGCGGGTTCCATATTGCGTTTACCTAAACCTCCCCATAACCACACAAATAATGGAGCAAATATAACTATGGCTACTGCATTAATAGATTGGAAGTAAGAAGTTGGAATGGTTGTTCCAAAAAAACTTCGGTCTGTTTGTTCTTCTGCAAAGTAAGTAAGAGAGGCCCCTGCTTGCTCAAATGCAGCCCAGAAAAATATTACAAAGAATGCCGCAATGTAAATTACCCAAATTCTCTGACGTTCAATTTTTGATAACGAAGGATCCGTAATAATATACCCGGGAGCTGCAATCGTTAGTGAAAAAATGAACGAACCAACTACATCCATTTCTAACTTTGTTAAAAACAAAAACAACAAGCCCAAGAAAACTCCACCCCAAATAGCGATTGCCTTATAGTTTACCGGCGCTTTTTCTGATAAGGTATTCACTTCTCTAGCAGAATTAGGTTTCACACCAATTTGTTCTCCTTCTGGGGTAACAATGTATTTATTTTTCAAAAAAACAAATAACACAATACTCAAGCACATTCCAATACAAGCAGCCAAAAAGCCCCATTTAAAATCTGCTGCTTTTCCAGTGTCTCCTAAATATCCGCAGGCTAAAGGAGCTATAAAAGCACCTAAATTGATACCCATATAAAAAATGGTAAAGGCAGAGTCAACTCTTTTATCCCCCGCTGGATACAGCTGGCCCACCATAGTTGAAATATTAGGTTTGAAAAAACCATTTCCAAAAATCAAAAAACCTAATCCCGCAAACATAAAAGGGGTGGCAAGCTCGGGTTGTTGATAAAAATTACCTGCAAAAAACATTAGTAACTGTCCAAGTGCCATCAAAATACCCCCAATAATAATAGACTTTCTGTTTCCCCAATAGCGGTCAGCCATATACCCACCCAATAAAGGAGTTAGATAAACCAATCCCGTGTAACTTCCGTAGATTTGAGAACCTAGCGCTTTATCAAATAACAACGCTTTGGTCATAAATAATACAAAAAGCGCCCTCATACCATAATAACTGAAGCGTTCCCACATCTCAGTTACAAATAGTACGTAGAGTCCTGAAGGATGCTTACTATTAGATTGTGTTGTAGACATAATTTGAATTTTTAGTAATGATATTAATTGGTTAGTTAGTACAATATAACCTCAAAATAGTAAAATTCTTTTAATCATGGTTGAATATTGAAAGATAAGAACTCAAAAAATTAATATTCTAATCATACAAGTGTTCTAATTTCGCAAACATAATTTTTTAATATGGCTAATATTTTAATCATTGGATCCGGAGGTAGAGAGCATGCCTTTGCGTGGAAAATTAAACAGAGTCCACTATGTGAAAAACTATACATAGCACCAGGAAACGCTGGTACCGCTTTAGTAGGCGAAAATGTTTTCATAGAAACAACCAACTTTATTGGCTTAAAAGAATTTGCTTTAGAAAAAAAAATTGATACCATCTTGGTTGGCCCCGAAGACCCATTGGTAAAGGGAATTTATGATTTTTTTAGTGCTGATGAAAGCGTGAATCATATTCAGATAATAGGACCTAATGCCGCTGCAGCTCAATTGGAAGGTAGCAAAGCCTTTGCAAAAGCCTTTATGAAAAAATATGGTATACCCACTGCTGACTATAAAGAATTTGATGAAAATAGTTTTGAAAAAGGGATTCAATATTTACAACAGCATAGTTTACCCATTGTATTAAAAGCTGATGGATTAGCAGCTGGTAAAGGAGTTTTAATTTGCAATAGCCATGCTGAAGCATTGCATGAATTTGAGCAAATACTTCAATATAATAAATTTGGATATGCCGGCAGTAAGGTAGTGGTAGAGGCCTTTTTAAAAGGAATTGAAATGAGTGTATTTGTGATTACTAACGGTGAAGAATATTGTTTACTTCCAGAAGCAAAAGATTACAAAAGAATTGGCGAAGGTGATACAGGTTTAAATACAGGCGGAATGGGCGCAGTAAGTCCTGTTCCATTTTTTAATGAAGGTTTAAAAGAAAAAGTTATCAAAAAAATAATTGAGCCCACAATGAAGGGAATTCAAAATGAAAAAATGATTTACAATGGTTTTATTTTTTTGGGCTTGATGGTCTATGATGAAGAGCCATATGTGATAGAATACAACTGCAGAATGGGCGATCCTGAAACAGAAGTTGTATTGCCTCGTATACAAAACGACTTATTAGATATTTTTCAGGCTATGAAAGAAAAGTCACTTAAGAATATAAAAATCTCTACACACCCTAAAGTTGCTACTACTACAATGATAGTGAGCGGAGGATATCCAAATCAATATCAAGTGGGAAAAGAAATCTATGGATTGGATACCATTCAGGATACAAATAGTCTGATTTTTCATGCTGGAACTACAGTAAAAAATGGAATGATAACAACCAATGGTGGAAGGGTATTAACAGTGACTTCTTTTGGGGCAAATGTTACTGAAGCATCTAAGAACTCTTTATCAATAATTGATCGTATCAAATTTGAAGGAATGAACTATCGAAAAGATATTGGATACGAGTTTACATAAACATGGTTCCGGAACCTCCAAAATACTAACAATATTAGCATTTTAACCCCTTTTTAAATGGCAAATGAACCTGCTCAATTTGCTAGGTTAAAATAGTTAGTAAATTAATTGTTTGCCGTTCATAAATACGATAATTTAGCTATTATAATATAATTATTCATTATCATCCTTAACTTACCATATGGGGTTTTTTAATTTTTTTACACAAGAAATTGCAATCGATCTTGGAACTGCTAATACCTTAATCATTCACAATGATGAAGTAGTAGTAAATGAGCCTTCTATTGTTGCTCTTGATAGAAACAATCCTAAAATTCTTTTAGCAGTAGGAAAAAAGGCATTGATGATGCATGAAAAAACGCATGAAAGTATCCGAACTGTTCGTCCTTTGAGAGATGGAGTAATTGCAGATTTTAATGCTGCGGAATTAATGATTCGTGAGCTTATCAAATTAGTATACCCTAAAAAACCTTTATTTGCTCCTTCCTGGAGAATGATGATTTGTATTCCAAGTAGTATTACTGAAGTAGAAAAAAGAGCTGTAAGAGATAGTGCAGAACAAGCAGGTGCAAAAGAAGTATATTTAATTCATGAACCAATGGCTGCTGCATTAGGGATTGGTATTGACGTAGAAGAGCCGGTTGGTAATATGATTATTGATATTGGCGGTGGTACTACAGGCATAACCGTTATTGCCCTTGCTGGCATAGTATGTGATCAAAGTATTCGTATTGCAGGAGATGAGTTTACTGCTGATATTATGGAAGCTCTACGTAGATACCATAGTTTATTAATTGGAGAAAGAACTGCAGAACAAATTAAAATACAAATTGGCGCTGCCTTAAAAGATTTAGATAATCCACCTGATGATATTCCTGTAAATGGTCGCGATTTGGTAACTGGTATTCCAAAGCAAGTAATGGTTAGTTATCAAGAAGTAGCGGAAGCATTAGATAAAAGTATTTTTAAAATAGAAGAAGCCATTCTAAAAGCACTAGAAACTACCCCTCCTGAATTGGCTGCAGATATCTATCGTAGAGGTTTATACATTACGGGTGGCGGTTCTTTATTAAGAGGACTTGATAAAAGATTAATGAACAAAATAAAACTCCCCGTTCATGTTGCAGACGATCCATTAAAAAGTGTTGTAAGAGGAACTGGTATTGCTCTGAAAAATTATGATAGGTTCCCTTTCGTAATGAGATAAATAATTTCTGTTACTCTTTTTACATCGTGTTCTTCAAAACAATAGTAGTTGAAAAATATTTTTCTTTTTATTCGGCGAAATTTTAATTTACTGCTTTTCTTGTTTTTACAAGCATTCAGCATCTACTTAATTATTTCTTACAGTAAATACCATGAGGCTGTTTTTAGCAAAGCAAGTAACGAGTTTACCGGAAAAATAAACTCAAAATATCATTCAATAGGACAATACTTCGATTTAAAAAGAACAAATGATTCTTTGATAAAAGAAAATGAATTTCTTTACAACCAATTAAAAGCAGACTTTGGCACTCAAGACTCTTTACACAAAATTGTTATTGATACAATTAAAATTGATTCATTTAATCAATATAGAAAGTACCAATATGAATTTGCTAGAGTGGTTTCTAATTCTGTAACGGCTCAAAATAATTATTTGGTTATTGATAAGGGAGAAAAAGAAGGTATTAGAATAGGTATGGGGGTGGTTTCTACCAATCATTCAATTGTTGGAATTGTTACTGAAGTATCAGAAAAATACTCTGTCATCATGAGCCTTCTACACAAAGACAGTCATATCAGCGGAAAATTAACCAGAAAAGGTGAAACAGGCACTATTAGTTGGAATGGTGTTGAGCCTAATTATGTGACCTTAAATAATATACCCAAAAGCTCTAAAATATATAAAGGAGATTCAGTGATAAGTAGCGGATTTAGTACCGCCTTTCCAAAAGGAATTATGATTGGAAGAGTAGAGGCTTTTTATTTAGACAAAAGCAGTAATTACACTAAAATAAAATGTAAAACCAGTACTGATTTTTACAATATAGAATATGTATATGTAATCAAAAATTTAGATCAGCAAGGGGTTGAAGAAGTATTAGAAAAAACAAAAAAACAACCATAATTTATTAGTTTCAAAATGAACGTTATTTTTAAAAATACAATTCGGTTTGTTTTATTGGTATTTGTGCAATCTTTTGTTCTTAATAAAATAAGCTTGCATCAAATGATTACTCCTTATGTTTATTTCATTTTTATATTTTGGCTTCCTTTCTCCATCAACAGAACGCTTTTATTAATATTAGGATTTGCTCTTGGATATACTGTAGATAGTTTCCAGCATCATCCGGGTTTTCACGCTTCGGCATGTGTACTCATTGCCTATCTTAGACCTTTTTTATTAAACCTATTAATCACTCAAGATAATCATGAACTTAGCTATGAGGAGCCTTCATACAGAAGTCTGGGCGGAATGATGCCGTATTTAGTATATACAGGCGCATTGATTTTGATTCACAACAGTTGGTTGTTTTTATTGGAAGCATGGCAACTAGCCGATGTTTACTATTTTATTTTTAAAACTATCCTTTCCACAATTATCTCGTTTATTCTTTTATTCATTATTGAAATTGGATTTTCCAGAAAACAGAAATATCGAACAAATGCTTAACAGAATGTTTGTAATTATATTTCGGATTCTACGATTGAATATTTATTATTGTTCAAATTATTGAATAAGTAAAACACTCTCAAAGTGCCTGTATTTAATGACTCTAGAAAAAATGTAGTAAAGCTGATATTCATCTCTTTGTTTGTAATTATTGTTTTCCGGCTTTTTACTCTTCAAGTTATTTCTAGCAAGTACAAGATATTAGCAGAAGATCAGGGCACTTTTAGAAAAGTAATCTATCCAGACAGAGGAATTATTTTTGACAGGAAAAAAAATGCCATTCTTCAAAATACCAGCATTTCTGATTTAATGGTTACTCCTAATAAATTAAAAGGTGTAGACACCGCACTTTTATGCAGAATATTAAATATTGACACAGCACAATTCAGAAGAAAGATTGTTGAGTTGATTATTAAGAATGGAAGATCCAGGCCCTCTGTTTTTGAAGCATTACTAAGTGACGAAAAAATGGCTCTTTTGAGTGAATCCTTATATAAGTTGGCACCTGCATTTTACCTTCAAGAACGCTCCATCAGAACATACCCCTATGAAGCGGCTGCCAACGTACTTGGATATACGGCAGAAGTAGATACAAATTTTTTAAAAAAACATCCAGGTGAAGGATACGTTGCTGGCGATTACGCAGGCATGACTGGATTGGAAAGAAGTTATGAAAAAATACTAATGGGGGTTCGAGGAATAGAGTACTGGAAACGAGATAATAAAAATAGATTAACCGAAAGATTAGAAAATGGTAAATATGATACAAGTGCTATTGCTGGACAAAATCTTTATAGTTCAATTGATATCGAACTGCAACAATTAGGAGAAAAATTAATGAAAAACAAGCTTGGGTCTATCGTAGCGATTGATCCAAAAACAGGAGGAATTCTGGCAATGGTTAGTGCTCCTACTTATCAACCCAATTATCTAACTGGCAGTGAAAGGAGGAAACACTTTTCAGAACTTTTTCTTAATCCTGCATTACCACTTCTAAACAGAACCGTTAGTGCAACATACTCTCCTGGATCTACATTTAAAACATTGCAAGCACTCATTGGTTTACATGAAGGCGTTATTAATACAGATACCAAATTTAGCTGTGGTGGTGCATTTTATGGTTGTGGTAGTGGAAAGCCGATGAAATGTCTTGATTTGGGTACTTTTGATTTAAGAGGCGCCATTACTGTATCTGATAATACCTATTTTGCTAATGTTATGCAGCGAGTAATTAATAACCCCAAATACCCTACCGTTGACAGCGCTTTATCACATTGGAATCAATATATGTATTCATTTGGATTAGGCCATAAATTAGGTATCGATCTGCCATCGGAAAAAACTGGCAATATCCCAACACCAAAATATTACAATAAAGTGTATGGCAAAGGCAGATGGAACTATTGCACATTTCGATCTGTAAGTATTGGGCAAGGAGAAGTAGATGTTACTCCAATTCAAGTAGCAAATGAAATGGCTTATATTGCAAATAAAGGATGGTACGTTATTCCTCATGTGATTGATTCGATTGAGGGTGGTGACAGGTATCATCTGCTAGATAAATACAAAAAGAAAATTGAACCAACAGATATACCCGATACAATTTTTGAAGCAGTTCATGATGGCATGGAAGGAGTTGTAGATCATGGTACAGGCATAGGAGCAAAACTAAAAGATATAATTATTTGCGGAAAAACCGGAACAGTGGAAAATTATTACAAAGGGATAAAACAACAAAATCACTCCTTTTTTTGTGGCTTTGCTCCACGTAAAAATCCAAAGATTGCCATTATGTGTGTGGTGGAAAATAGTGGCCATTTCGGAGGAACCTATGCCGCTCCAATTGTTGGCTTAATGATTGAAAAATATCTTAATGATACTATTAGCAAAGACAGACTGGCTAAATTAGAACAGTTGTCTAATTTAAATTTAATGCCTCCAAGAATAAAAAAGGAAATAAAAATTCAAGACTCAATTAGAAATTCTAAGAATCTTTCTTCCTTGCTTGCAAAAGGTTATATCAAGTCAGTAAAAGATACTGTTGGATTAGATGATGATCAGCCAGACAAAGAAGAAATTAATATTATCAGAGAATCAAGCCATAAGAAAGAACCATCTAGTAAAGAAATGATCATAAAAGATAAAGCATTCATACAGAATCAAAAACGCTCTGTAAAAAACAAAAAGCAATCAAAGCCCTGAAATTAAATCATGTATCAACAAAACAAAATTGGTTCAACAAATAAAGACTGGGTTATTATTGGATTGTATGCTCTTATTGCCATGATTGGCCTTATATGCATTTTTTCAGTAGAATACCGATCCAATGATGAAGTCATAAAAAGTATTTTGGGGTTTAAAAAAAATTACAGTAAACAGTTTTATTACTTTTTAACATGTATAGTTATAGCAACTTTTATATTATTAACAGATAGCAAATTTTTTACAGCCACTCCTAATTTACTATATCTAATAGGAATTCTACTAATGTTAGCCACTTTTGTAGTAGGGAAAACAGTGAATGGATCAAAAAGCTGGATTCCATTGGGCTTCATGAATCTTCAGCCTGTAGAAACCTGTAAAATTTTTGCTTCTCTTGCTTTAGCAAAATATCTTTCTCAGCCTGATCTTGATTTTTCCAAAACAAAATCACAACTAATCGCCTCTTGCATTTGTTTTTTTCCTGTTATTTTTTCGTTATTACAAAATGAAACAGGATTAGCTCTAGTATACTTTTCTCTGTTATTGCCAATGTATAGAGAGGGCTTCCCTGCTGTTTATTTAATCATCGGAGCTTTCCTAGGAACGCTACTCGTTGCAACATTGTTATTGACTTCAGTACAGTTAATAGTAAGTATTACATTGATTGCAGTATTTATCATTTATTTTCTGAACAGAAAAATTAAAAGAAATAAAAAAATATTATTTACAATAATTAGTGTTTGGATAATTAGTCTTTTATTTTCTGTTATTGCGGTTCCTTTTATTTTTAAACATGTCTTTCAAAAATATCAAGCAGACAGAATTTTCAGCATGGTAGGAAGAGACAACCCTTATTCTAATGATAATCCGGCTACAATGAATTTAGATACACCCCTCAAAAACCATGCAAAATCTGATAACGAAAACTATAATGTAAAACAATCAAAAATCGCGATTGGGTCTGGAGGATTTTTTGGTAAAGGTTTTTTAAAGGGAACGCAAACACAAGGAGATTTTGTACCCGAGCAACATACAGATTTTATTTTTACATCTCTTGCTGAAAGTTTTGGATTTGTGGGATGCATTGTATTAATGGGACTCTACTTGGGATTATTATTGAGAATAGTATTTATTGCAGAGAGGCAAAGAAGTACCTTTAGCAGAGTATACGCATATTCAGTAGCTGCAATCATTTTCTTTCATATAGCCGTTAATATTTGTATGACAATTGGACTTGCTCCCGTTATTGGAATTACACTGCCATTAATGAGTTATGGAGGATCTTCGCTACTTACTTTTACAGTATTGATTTTTATTCTTGTTCGTCTGGATGCAGACCGGCAAATGGTACTTCGTTAATTACCTTAGTTTGATTGTTTTGAAAACTGTGTTTGATATAATTGAAAATATATTCCTCTCATAGAAAGTAATTCATCGTGCGTGCCTGCTTCAATGATTTCACCTTTATTAATTACAATGATTTTGTCAGCTTTTTTTATTGTACTTAGTCTGTGAGCAATAATAATAGAAGTTCTGTCCGAAACAATTTTGTCTATTGCTTTTTGTATTAACACTTCGCTTTCAGAATCTATTGAAGAGGTCGCTTCATCAAGAATAAGAATAGATGGATTAAATAATAAGGCGCGCGCAAAAGAGATTAATTGACGTTGGCCAAAAGAGAGGGTAGCTCCTCTTTCCATAACGTTATAATTATAATCTCCAGGTAATTGCATTATGAAATCATGTAGTCCAATCATTTGTGTCGTTTCGATAACACTTTGTTTGCTGATTGTCTGATCTCTTAACGTTATATTGTCAAGTATTGACCCACTAAACAAAAAGACATCTTGTAACACAACTGCAATTTGACTTCTTAAATTATCAATAGGTATGTCATTAATATCGACTTGATCAATTGTGATAGATCCTTTTTTAGTATGATACAATTTATTAAGTAAGCTAACAATAGTTGTTTTTCCACTTCCAGTATTCCCAACAATAGCCAAAGTTTTTCCAGCTGGAACATTAAAGCTAATTCCTTTTAAAACATCAGCCTCTTTTGTATATGAAAACCAAACATCATTAAATGAAATTTCGCCAATAAACTTTTTAGTTAATGCATTTTTTTGAATGCGTGATGTCGTGTCTTCATTATCTAAAATTTTAAAAACTCTTTCACTTGCTATCATTCCCATTTGTAACACGTTAAATTTATCAGCAATAACACGCAAAGGCCTAAATAATAAATTTAGGCATAATATAAAAGAAGTTATAACGCCTGCTATTTGTTGAGAATGAATAGTGTCAACATGGATAGATTGTTTTGCAGCCCACCATACTAACAAACCAATACTCAGAGCCGCTACTAATTCTACAATTGGGAAAAAAATTGAGTATGCTAGGATGGATTTTATATTTGCATCACGATGCTGTTTATTGATTTGATCAAATTTGATTGCCTCACGCTTTTCTGAAGCAAAAGCCTGAATGACTGACATGCCAGATAAATGTTCTTGAACAAACGCATTTAGATTAGCTATTGAATTTCTGACAGAAGTAAATGATTTATTAACAGATTCTTTAAAAAAATATGTAGCTACTATTAACAATGGAAAAGGCATTAGACAAACCAAAGTTATTTTCCAATCTGTGTATAACATATAGATTAAGATTGAAATTATTGATAGCAAATCGGCAATTATTGGAATTAATCCATCACTAAAAATATCATTTACAGACTCTATGTCGTTGATTGTTCTAGTTGTAAGTGTTCCTATTGGTGTGTTATCAAATTGTGTTAAATTCAAATCAAGGATTTTTGAGTAGGTTGTATTTCTTAAATCCCTTACAACACTTTGTCCTAAAGATGCAGTTGAAAAAGTAAAAACAAATCTTGTGAAAGTCTCAATAATTAATAGCAATATTTGAACAATGGTTATTTCTATGAGAAATCCGCCTGAAGTATTTATGAGATAAGCAGTTGCATTATTTTTGATTCCATAATTAATAGTGAGTTGAATTAAATAGGGCCTGAGTGGGGCAATCAATGCTAACAACAAAGAAAGTATAATAGCTAGATATAATTTTTTTTTGTAGGGATTCGCAAAAGAAAAAACCCTCTTCAATAATAAAAAATTACTCGGATTCAATTGGATTTTAGATGTGTTATTCATTCGTCTGCAGTCTCTTTAATCTTATAAAGACTCAATTTTTTTATTATATGCCTTAATAAATAAAGCGCCTAAATTTCTATAAGGTGGTATATAGTTTTCCCATGTTTCTTTTAGAGTTGGATTTGAATCAGAAACAAACTGTTTCGTTAAGTCTTTCCACATTTGCTTCCAATTGATTTCTTTTCCTGAAAATAGAGCCTGGTTCAAATAGTTCATTATAGGTTTGTTAATATCACCAGCACCGATTTCTTTTGTTGAAATCACTTGTGCATCTGGTGCTATATCAAATATCTTTTTTAAGTTTTTATACCCGCCGCATGAGCCTAATATTACTATCTTGGCATTTTCGGGCATACGATTAATGGTGCCTGGAAGCCAATAGCTGTGACCTCTATGAATTACTATATTGGGTTGTATACCTTTCTCTTGCAAAAAAATATTAAGATGAGCCTGCGCCGTATCATCCAAATTGGCATCATAATCTAAAGGCTTATTCGCATAAATCTGAATATTTCCTTGCAAAGACTTTATCTCTACCCATTCTTTTTTAGAAATAATTTTCCATTGTTTATTCGAAAATGAATTTAAAAACCCATTGAAATATAATTTACCATCTTCATCGCCATAGAAAAAAACTTGCTGAACAATTCTTCCGCTATCATCTTGTAAATCTTTTTTACTGATGTTATAAATTGAATTTACACCAGCCAATTTAGTTAGATCTAGATGCCGTGAAGTATCTGATGATAAAAAAATATTTTTTAAAATGCCATAAATTAGTGATGCTCTTTGATCTTGTGTTGCTATAGCCTGTTTTTCATTATCTGAAACATAATACAAAATGCTAGACAATAAATCTTTATTGTTAATGCTGCTGTAAGAATCAGCTACATCTGTTGCATCTTCTAAATTATTTGAATTTTGTAAGTTAGAGACAAAAGCTTTCATCAACTGTTGTGCACTTGAAGTTGGCATACATTTTAAAAAGGTATCGAGTTTGTTGTAATTCGCAGCCATTTTTATAAACTTCTTAAAAAAATCAAATTGCATCACTAGTAATAATGAGTCGCACTTAGGTTTGTTACCCATTTTACTCAACATTCTATTAAAACAATGTTTAAAACTAGATGTATAAATATCATTTTCTCCCATTACAATAAGTGTAAAAATTTCAGAAGCAGACAATGAATCTATTGATCGCATCCTAATGTCAAGGTTTTTTTCCTCATGTAAATTATTAATGGGCGTGATAAAATGACGGATGGCCCTGTCTTTTAGGGTTTCTCTTAATCCATTTGTACCGTACATCGCTATTGGCGTATCCTTAAAATTATTGTTCAATCTTGTATGATACTCTAACTCAGTTTTCACAAGTAATTTAAAGTAAGCAACACTATCATATAGGTCATCTTCATTACCTAAAAGTTTTTTTATGCTATCAATAGAAGTTTTTCCAGAAACAATATTGTCTAAAAAAGGAAAATACATTAGCGAATGAGTGGTTTGACTGATTTGTGCAATCGTTTGTACTAGTTTGTAATGATTTCTTCTTATCAGTTGCCCTTCTATTGTGTTTACAGATTGTGCATATGTGTATACTTTTGAGGGATTATACAAACATGCAACATTTATTAAGCTGTCTGTAAATGTTTCCGATGGAAAATCTTTAATAGTAGTGATGATTTTGTCAGGATAGAGTGCGCAAAATTTTAAATAAATTAGATTTTTTATAACGTTGTTGTTTTTGTCTTCCCCAAAAACACTTGAAAGAATTTTTGCAACATTGTATGAAGATGCCTCTATTTGATTCAAGAGAACAAGCTCTGAGGAAGATTCTAGAATTAGTTTCTCAACACTTTGCATTAATGCTGGAATCTCAAAAGGATTCAACTCTTTTTTTCTAACAGCTATCCTAGTCTGAAGTAATACATTTTCAAGATAACTTAATAATCTAATTCTTTGATTGTTATTGATACTGCTGTCTCTTGTTTCTATCCAGATTTGCAAGTCGTCAATTTTTCTATAAATCGCATCCGTAATCTTTATATTACCCTCTGTATTGGTTGTAATATTGACTAAGAAATCTTTTTGCCCATCAGTTTTATCAAATAAACTTTGGGCATTATTAATTTTATCATGAAAAAACTGACGATTTAAAGGTATTTTAATAGTGTCTGATAGTGCATGAGCATTTAAACTAATAATCGAAAAGAAAAAAAGAATAAATAGTCGATACATTATGCAATTATTTTACACAGAATACACCAATTTTGGTATTTCAGAGCGTTTAATTCTGCTCAATTTATGTAATTACTCTTGATTTTTCACTTAACAATTTGATAATATTAATATTTGTTAGTGATAAGCTGTTAATTTTTACGAAGAAGTACATTTGCAACACAATTACACCAATGAATACTAGTAAAAAAATATTGATTGCTGATGATGAACAAGATATTTTAGAAATCCTCCAATTTAATTTAGAGGCCGAAGGGTATCTAGTAGCAACTGCGAAAAATGGAGAAGTAGCAATTGAAATAGCAAAAAGCTTTGCGCCTGATTTAATCATTTTAGATATTATGATGCCAGGCAAAAACGGCATGGACGTTTGCAAGCAATTACGCTCAATTGATACATTTAAAAACACGCTCATTATATTTCTTACCGCTATCAAAGATGAAAGCAATGAAATCAAAGGACTAGAAACAGGCGCCGACGATTACCTAACCAAACCAATTAGACCTAAGGTCCTAATTAGTAAAATTAATTCTTTGTTTAGAAGAATGTTGCCAGAAAAGAATCCGGCAACACAATTTGGAAATTTATTCATTGATAGAGAAAAATATTCAGTACGGCTTAATAATACAGATGTAGTCTTAGCAAGAAAAGAATTCGAATTGCTTTCCTTGTTAGCTTCTAAGCCTGGTAAAGTATTTTTAAGAAATGAAATTCTTCAAAAAATATGGGGTACAGAAGTAATTGTAGGAGATAGAACAATTGATGTTCATATTAGAAAAATAAGACAAAAATTAAACCTGGACTGTATAACCACTGTTAAAGGCGTGGGTTACAAATTTGAAGGATAAGCATTCAAATATAATTGCCACCATTATTACCAAAACCTTCCAATATCTTTGAATTGAATTAGTAAATGTTTCACAAAAAAAATATTACCCCCATACAATTATCAGTGCTCATTGCACTGATTTTTGCAGTATGTTTTTCGATAGGTATTTTTTATTTTTCCAACTCATTAATAATTTGTTTTTTTTTAGGGGGGATTACATTTATTCTTTCTCTCATTCTAATACATTATCTATTTGATATGTATGTGAATAGACAAATAAAGTTGATTTATAAATTTATATCGCAAACGAAAGCTTCTAAAAGAGAAGAGTTTTATTTTAAAAATATTTTACCTCCCAAAAGCATTGAGGAAGCTCAATTAGATGTTGAAAAATGGGCACATCAACAAAAAAGAGAATTTGAAACTCTTCAGCAAAATGAGGTTTTCAGAAAAGAGTTTTTACAAAATTTAAGCCATGAATTAAAAACACCCATTTTTTCAATTCAGGGATATGTAGAAACCTTGTTAAATGGAGCTGTTTACAATAATGAGGTTAACATGCGTTTTTTACAAAATGCGGTAAAAAATATTGAACGACTTGTATGTTTAGTTGATGATCTGGATGAAATTTCAAAACTAGAAAGCGGAGAACTGCAATTGAACTATAGCAACTTTATCATTCAAGACATCATTAAAGAGGTTTTTGAAGAACTAAGTTTTAAATCTAATGAAAAGCAAGTAATCTGTAGTGTAAAAAAAGGATGCGAATTACCATTAATAGTATACGCAGATAAAGAAAAAATCAGACAAGTATTAATTAACTTAGTAGACAACGCTATAAAATACGGAAAATCCAGTGAAGGCATTGTGGAAGCCAGTTTTTACAAAGTAAATAACAAAGAAGTACTCATCGAAATTACTGATAATGGTTCCGGAATTGCCGAGGATCATAAAATCAGAATTTTTGAAAGATTCTATAGAACAGATTCTGCAAGAAGCAGAAAGGAAGGTGGCAGTGGCTTAGGGCTTGCTATTTGTAAGCATATCATTGAAGCACATCAACAAATTATTCATGTGAGAAGCACTGTAGATGTAGGAACTACATTTGGATTTTCATTGACTTTAGGAAAATAAAAAAGCCGATTGTTTTGAATCGACTTTTTTTATTTTGTTATTTGTTATAATTATTTTTTGATTACTTTGATTTCAACTCTTCTATTTAATTTTCTGCCCACAGATGTTTTGTTACTAGCAATTGGTTTTCTCTCCCCATAGCCTTTTGATTGAATTCTTTTATAAGATATTCCTTTTGAAATCAAATAATTACTAGAAGATTTTGCTCTTGCTTTTGAAAGTTTTAAGTTGTATTTATCACTACCTATATTATCAGTATGCGCCGATAATTCAATAGTAACGTTTGGATTATTTTTTAAGAGCTGTACAACTTTTCTTAATTCCTTATAAGACGATTTTTTTAAGCTTGATTTTGCAAAATCAAAAAGAATATTATTAATGACAATAATATCCCCTTTTGATAAGTCTTGACGCTTACGATTATTAATACTATCGATATTCTTACTTGTTGAAATTTTTGAAGAAACAAAATCTTTTTCTACGCTTATGTTAGAACGTGAACTGGTATCAACAGAAGCAGAAGCTGTAGATATCGACAATGACTTAGAAGTATCTACTCCATTGTTAGCCAATTGTTTTTTAAGTTTCTGAATAAAAATATCTTGATGCAACTCTTTGTATGGAGCAACAACAGAAAAATCTAATGTGTCTACATGCGATTGATATCCTTCTCCGGAAGCCTTAATAGAATATACATTACCGTATGGAAATACAATTTTATAAGAACTATTGTATTCTGAAGTTGAACTATCTGATCGGGTAGGATCATTTATAAATTGATTCTCTTTTCCGTCTTTAATAGTATTTACTTCTAAATGTAAACCTGGTATAATCTCTTCATTATTTTCTGCACTATACACTTTTCCATACAACATTACCACCGATGATGGTTTGTTGGCATTATTTAGTTTCACTTTAAATAAATCTGATGCCCCTAAAGAACTTGAGGTAGATGCCAAATATCCATATTCTCCTTTGGCGTCAATTGTAAAATATGCATCCCATTTAGCTGTATTTACAGAATCTCCCATGTTTACGGGTGCGGTCCAATTCATCCAAGTATCATCAAGACGCTTGGACATCCATACATCATATTCACCGAATCCTCCAGGTCTGTCGCTGGCAAAATAAAGTGTTACTCCATCAGAAGCTAAGTAAGGAGATATTTCATCATAGTCATCTTGATTAATGTCGCCTTCAATTTTTTTAGGGGCTGACCATTCGCCGTCATTTTGCAATCTGCTCACATAAATATCATTAAGAAAACTATTTTTTTCTTCGGAAAAATAGAGTAGCAGGGTTTTTCCATCGGTTGACATGGATCCTCCTGCGTATTTGTCAACAGACATACTGCTGTAGCCTTTTATTTTTAACTCTTCTGGTGAAGACCACGATACAATGTTTTCTGTATTGATTATTTTATGAATGAACGAAAATCCTCTTTTTTCGAATTTTCCATTCTTGTATACTCCTCTAATTAATAATTTACTACCATCAGGGGAACTCCAAAAAACAGCATTGTCATTTTTTTGATTTATCGGAGATGCACATTGTTTAGCTTTTGACCAATTCCCATCATTTCCTAGTTCCGAAAACCAAACATCTTGTGCATGCTTATCGGTAGCATACATAGTATTCTTTGGATTTCCTTCTACAACAAAAAATAAGGTTTTGCCATCGGCAGAAATAGTAGGTCTTATTTCTGAGTAGGATGTATTGAGGTTGCTTCCTAAATTTTCCAATAATTTTTGAGCCGTTACCTGAAAAGTAACAAAAAGCAAGAGAAGGGTTGGGAGTGTTTTAGTTTTCATTATACAAATTTTAAAAATGAGAACATACAAAATTCACATTTTTGTTGTTTGATTACCAATAGTTTAGTTTTTTATAAAACTTGGTGCCTGGTGCTGTATTTCTTTTTAAGGTGAAAATCGCAGCTACTTCATGCCTGTAGGGAACAAATTTTACTACAGATCCTTGATTAAGAGGGTATTCGTAAGTATATCTGATGTTCGCATATTGAGTAGCGTTTATGCTAATGTATGGAATTAGAGAAAGAAAATTTCTAGTGTATAAACCGAAATTTATATTATACGGAGATAACGGATTGATTTTATAAAATTCAATGCCTGACCAAAATGCATGAGGATACAATGAATCAGAGTCTGGTTTTTTACTATTAAGATACAAACCATCATGCCAATATATTGTTTTCATCACAATACCCCATTTCGGATTTAATTTTAAACGAAGAAGACCATCAACAGTAACTCTATGACGTAATTCAGACTCTTTATCTCCCACTAATGAGTTGTTTGGATAATGAAAATTATTCAAAGCTGCTCCAATTTCAAACATTACAGGCTCTGTAACCATTCCATAGTAGCCCCCTACACTAAAGTCTACATAATGTCCAGCCCCATTGCTAGTAGTTGGAGAAGCTGTTGGATACCTAAATCCGCCTCCAGAAATTTCAATGTCGTAATTAGCACCTCTCGTATTATCTAAACAGCCTGTTGCATAGGTTGCTTGGGCTCCAAAACCATAAAACTTATTACTCTTGTTATAAAAATGACGAGCCAATGAAACACTGTAAAAAGAAGCATCCATAGGATTAGAGGAATGTCCATAATGATAAAATGTGGCTCCTGCGGCCCAATATCCATTAGGGTTATTGTTTCCTACCACATCTTTAGCTTCTTTTGTAGAAACTTTGTTTTCTTTGCCATTATCAGCTATTTGATTATCATCTCCACTTGCACGATAATGACCAAGTTTTATATCAAAACTGATATTTTGATGATTCATACTTGAATAAACAGGACCATTATTAAGCAAAGTTTGTTGAAAACTAAATAAACTTGTTACCCTCACTTTGCCATCAAATCTACCAGCAAGACTAGGATTCAATTGCATTGGTGCAGAAAAAACTTGAGAAAATCTCGCATTTTGAGCAACAGCAGATTGCATACATAATGAAACAATTAAAAAAGGGAGTACTATTCTTTTCATACCGATTTGGTTAATCAATTTTGAAATTTATAATCAGGTGTCTTATTTTTTGTATTAAAATTACTAAAAATACCTGATATAGCAATATGTTGGTATTCTGGCAGCAATTGAGTTAAAACATTTCTATATATGTCTGCGTTGTAATAACTGTTAATGTCTTTTAATTCTTGAATAATTTTATCTGCGTCAGAAATTGTAAAATCAACTTCATTACTGATTAATATTTTTTGATTATGAGTAGTTTTCATGGATTCATTAATGTAAAAAACCTCTTCGTAAAGTTTTTCACCTGGTCGCTGACCAATAAATTCAATTTTAATATCAATATCTGGAAGATAACCCGCTAATCGAATCATATTCTTTGCCAGATCAACCACTTTAACTGGTTCACCCATGTCAAACACAAAAACCTCACCGCCTTTTGCCATCACGGAAGCCTCTAATACCAATTGACAAGCTTCCGGAATAGTCATGAAATATCGAACCATGTCGGGGTGAGTTACTGTAACAGGTCCGCCTTCTTGTATTTGTTTTTTGAACAAGGGAACAACCGAGCCATTTGAGCCCAATACATTTCCGAATCTAGTTATCGCAAAACAAGTAGAAGAAGAGCTTGATGCATATGATTTTACAATAATTTCAGCCAATCTTTTAGTAGCACCCATTACACTGGTTGGATTAACCGCTTTATCTGAAGAAACGAACACAAATTTTTCCGAACCATATTTAATTGCAATCTTGACAATACTTTCTGTAGCAAACACATTGATTCTTGCTGCTTCCCAAGGAAATTTCTCCATAAGAGGAACATGCTTGTAGGCAGCAGCATGATAAATAAAATCAGGATGATATGTTTTAAAAACATTTTCTACCAACTCTTCATCTCTAATGTCTGTCACTAAAAAATGATATTTTACAGCATTGTGTTTTCTGGATAATTCTTGTTCCAAATCATATAAAGCACTTTCGGAGAAATCAACACAAATAATTTGAGAAGCCCCATGTTCAGAGAGTTTTCTTACTATTTCACTACCAATAGAACCTGCCGCACCAGTAACCAATATTATTTTGTTTTTTATAGCAAGCGCCACATGATCATCAAATAATTGTATTGGTTTTCGATTCATTAAATCATTGATATCTATACTGGCTAATTTTTCTAAATTAAAATTGGCATTAAAAAAAGACTGTATAGAAGATATTTCTCTGATTTTGATATTTAGAGGAAGCATTGATTCTAAAAAAGTTGATTTTCTTTCGGGGGTAATCGTTTTATTAGCAATAATTACATCGGTGATACCCTGACTCCTAATAAATTCCTCTATATTTTTAGAGGCGTTTAACACTTGTATGCCTCCAATCAAACGTCCAATTTTTTGAGGATCATCATCTAAAAAGCCAACCAATTTATACTCCCCATTGTAATGAGTAAGTATTGATTTTTTTAAAAAGACCCCTAGCTCTCCCGCACCATATATCAATATTTTTTTCTGACTTTTTACTTTTTGAGAACGATTATAATAAAAATATAAATAACTAATGATGAGTCTACTACCTATGATATAACTAGATGTAATAAAAAAACTAATGATGAAGACTTCTAGTTTTAGCTGATATTTTGGAATTAATAAAATTCTAAAAATCAACATGCTAAGAATGTATGTCACAACATGAACAAGTAATAATATTGAAGCTAAATTCAAGAAATCTTTACTGGTAAAAAAACGAATCACTTTTTTATACACTCTAAATAAAACCCAGGCGCCTATTCCTAAAAAAAGATGAATAGTTGCATTATAAATAGTTGTGTGGATAGGAAATACCTTTTCTGAGAGCAACCGGAAATTTACGATAATAGCAGAAATTAAACCTAATACAATAAGCACTTGGTCGCCTATTAAAACAAACTGTGAGGGCCTAATTGATTTGAGTAAAAATTTCTTCATGAAAATACTGATTTAGTGCTCAATCTATTTCAATATAACTTTTTTTATTTGGTTTATTACAGTATCAATTACTTCATTATCATTATTAGATCCACTAGGCAAACAAATTCCTGTAGAAAATAATTTATCCGATACTCCATTTATATATCTTACACAATTTTCAAATACTGGCTGTTGATGCAATGGTTTCCACAAGGGTCTTGATTCAATGTTACATTTTTCCAGCTCGATTCTAATATTATCATTCATTCCTATCCCAAATTTTTCTTCGTCCAATAGCATCGTGGTAAGCCACCGATTTGAAAAAGATGCTTCATTCTCTTTTTGAAAAGAAACGCCTTCTATATTACCTAATTCTTTTACATATAATTCAAAAATCTCTCTTCTTCTAGCAACCCTATGTTGCAGTACTTCCATTTGTCCTCTTCCGATTCCAGCACAAATGTTGCTCATTCTATAGTTATACCCTATTTGCGTATGTAAATAATACGGTGCGGCATCTTTTGCTTGTGCAGACAAATGTCTTGTTTTTTGAATCCAATCTTCGTTGTTACTAATCAGAGCACCACCACCACTTGTTGTGATAATTTTATTGCCATTGAAACTTACGATTGATACATCTCCAAAACTGCCACATTTCTTATTATGATAGCTACTACCTAAGGCTTCCGCCGCATCTTCAATAATCGGTATTTGGTACTTATCTGAAATAGACACAATCGAATCCATTTTTGCTGGCATGCCATAAAGATGCACAACAATAATGGCTGCAGGCTTTTGACCTTTTTCTATCGACTCTACTATAGCTTTCTCTAACAGTACAGTATCCATATTCCAAGTATCTTGTTCACTATCAATAAAAACAGGATTAGCGCCCATATAAACTATCGGAAAAGCAGAGGCTGCAAACGTAAAACTTTGACAAAGAACTACATCACCTGGCTTAATGCCTATTGAAATCAATGATAAATGAAGCGCTGCTGTACCAGAATTCAAGGATACAGCTCCTTTAACTCCCAAATAATCAGACAATTGCCTTTCAAATATGTCTACATTTGGACCTAATGGAGCTACCCAATTAGTTAAAAAAGCCTCACTAACATATTCCTTTTCTTTTTCTCCCATGTGAGGAGATGACAACCAAACTCTATTATTCACTATTGATGATTTAATAACTGAGCCACTACATCACTATATTATTCGGAAAAGCAGTTTAAAATTAACAAAAAAATAAACAAAAAAATAAACAAAATGACTCCAATGTAATTATTTAACGTAAAGTTTACGTGTTTATACTTAGCACTTTCATACTTAATCGTTTCCCTTAAAGGGTTGCATCGTAGCCTGTCCTTGCTGATTAATTCCTGAAGATGCGATAACGTTCTTGATAGTTAACAAGATGATTTTACAATCTAAAATAAAACTAATGTGATTGACATACCATACGTCAAGCTTGAATTTTTGTTGCCATTCTATAGCATTTCTGCCATTTACCTGAGCCCAACCCGTAATTCCTGGTTTTACTAAATGCCTTTTTTTTTGCTCTTCATTATAAAGCGGTAGATATTCAATTAATAAAGGTCTAGGTCCAATAATGCTCATTTCGCCTTTAAGCACATTGATTAATTGAGGAATCTCATCTAGTGATGTTTTTCTTAAAAGCTTGCCAAAAAAAGTTAACCTTTTAGAATCTGGCAACAATACACCTGACGCATCTCTGAGCTCGGTCATTGTACAGAATTTGTAGATTTTAAAAATAGACTCATGATAGCCTAGGCGTTTTTGTATAAAGAAAATTTTTTTATGCCCGGTTATGACTAAAAGTAAAATAATAGTTGATAGTATGGGTAATAAAAGCACTAATCCAATCAATGCTATTGTTATATCCATTAGTCTTTTTATGATAGTATCGTATACCTTCATCGACATAAACTTAAAAGATCAATTGTGTGTTTGCATATTTTTTTTAACCAAATATTGAGTGGTTTCATTCATGGTTTGTGATTGAAAATCATATTTTTTATGCAAGGCTACAAAATGACTGGCAATAATATTTAGTTCCTCCAAGCATTCTTTAGGGTGATTTCCAATATTATGTGGATGCCACCAAAGATGGTAATATCCGCCTTCTTGAGCAGCCCGAGTCATTTCATTGAGTATTCTTTTTAATTTAAATTTATTCTGAAAAGAATAGGTTGGTCTCCATGGTCTATACAATCTAGTTGCAGGCAATTGAATGGGTTGAATATGTGTTTGAATTTGATCAAGAAACACCATGGGCGCTGAATGTATATTACAGAAGGCATCTCCTGAACGAAATATTTTAGTCAATAAACCAGCTTTATCTGAAGGTTGCCAATACCAAATAGCTGGATTGCTTCTGATAGAAGTAATTCCAAGCTCTCTACAAACAGCCAAATATTCTTCGTTATATTGGTTTCTTGGAAACACCAGTGATGAAATAGATATGCCTATTTCATTTGCCACTTTGAAAGCCGTTCTAATGTCTTCCTTGAATTGCTCAATGGTCTGCCCCTCTTCTAAACAAAAATAATGCGCATAAGTATGGCTTCCAATTTCCTGGTTGGGTGTTGATTTGATTTTTTGGATTAATTCAGGGGCAAAATGAAAGAGATCTTGCTCTTCAAAAAAACCATTTTTTTTAACCCAATCATACGCAGATATAGCTGGGTTTTTAAATGTTGGCAAAACAGATGGTTGGTTTTGATGCCAATCGGTTGCATTTTTTCTAAATAACATCCCTACGATTGCCCATGTTACATGCAACTCATACTTTTCAAATATTTGAAGCATTTTTGGAATAGCATTACGGGTATTGTGGAAATAATTTTGGGCTGATTGATTTAATTGAGGCTTATGTTCAAGGCATCCCCAATGTAATTCAAAATCCAACGAAACGGAAAAAACGCCTTGTTTTGACATATAGTAAACAATTTATTAAGAAAGTTCTTTTTGTCTGTAAGAAATAGCCTTGCAATAAATAATAAAAAAGAAGGGCATAAATTGAACCTTTTGTCTCATAGCAATGCCTAAATTTCCAGTAACCTGACACAAAATAAATGATCCTATAAGAAAAGCAAAAACAAATATTTTAAAAAGCCCATTCCATTTCGACCAATTTTTGAAACCTTCTTTAATAGCTATTATAAAAAGTATTAAACATAATAAGTTCTCAAACGAACAAATAAATCCCATAGCACCTAATCCATCAAAAAACAAAGGACGAAACCAAAAAGTAAAAATTTTATACAACAAATTATAATTCTGGATATCAACACCCGAATTAGCACTACTCAACTGCGAGGCACGATGACTGATTGAAGAAGATGATGTTACGTCAATAGAATCTGAGTCAGCAAATCTTAAAACATCTCCACTTATATAAATGAAAACACCTGCGGATAAAACAATGAACAGCCATTTAAAAATTGGCTTAATTCCAATTCTAGTAAACAATAGTCCTAAAATTGAAGCAGCTACAATAGCAAAAAAAATGTGAGGCCTAATCATATAAACAAGAAAGGAAGCAATTATAATACTTAGAATTCTTTTATTAAATCTGCTAAGTCCAAAAGCTAATAGTCCTATACCCAAAGAAATTATACTTCCTTTCCCTATTGAAGAGGTCCAAAAATGTAGATTAGGTAATAAAAATAAAAGCTCTATTGGAGAATAGTTTTTCCAATTGTTACGTAATTGAATATTTTCTTTTGCTGTTACATAAAAAAACACAGCGCCTAAATAACCAAAATATGAAAAAATTATCATATTTGAAAAATAAGAGAGTTCCAAAACATTTGAGAATGGCCATAAAACAAAACCTACAAACTTGGTTCCTGTTTGAAACAGTGTTAGCCAATCATTAACATTAAAAGTTGTGTAATAATAATTCTGTGAATCGCTTCTGGATGAACTTGAATAAACCAAATAGGCAATGGTTAGTAAATAATGAACTATAAATAATACCCACAAATAGTTTTCTGAAGCTACAGAATACCTTGAAGATATTGTTCTTATGATAAACGTATTGACTAATAGAATAAATAGTATGATAAAAATTACTTCCATTGTTTAAAAGAGTTCCATTGATCCTAATGAAGGTTTCCAGTTTTTAAAATGATTAAAATCTTCCATAGAGGTATTACCTAATTTTCTTATGGTTACTATCGGACCTTTTAACAGAGCTACTATTGGCCCCCGTTTCAATTTTGAATTTTTATATCCAAGTTGGAAAGTGCCCTCAGAAATCAACAAGGGCCGGATGTTTTGTATCAGTTTTTTAATTTCAATATTCAGTTCCTTTTGCCCTTCGTTTGTTTCTGCCCAGCATTCACAAATACGAAGTTCCATAAATTTACTGATGGATTTTATTCTAAATATAAATCCAAATTTTTTGGGTTCAATCACTGCGCCATATTTCGCAACTGGACACTCAAAATACCTCCAATGTAAGTAATTATAGCATATGGGTGTGTGAAAATTATTGGTATCAAATGAAAGGCTCCAATTTTCGTGAATTTTTTGCAAAGCCTTTTCAACTGAATATTGATTGTAAAATTTGTTTAGGCTTTCATTGGAAAAAAATCTAGGCAAAAGACTACCTATTGTTATTTTTACTGGCATTTTTCCTATTGAATACCAACCCATTTTCAAATATCCCCTAAGGCTTATTGGATTAGGTGAATTAAACACGAAGGAAGCGCCTTCGGTCTCACTTATCTTAACGACAGCTTGGGTTAATTTGCTGAAAACACCTTTCCCTTGAAAAGACGGAAGCGTTGCTGTGTCCACTGCTCTCACAGCTAAATATTTTCCATCTTTATTAACCCATTGCCACTTCATAAAGGCTCTTAGTCCAATAATTTTTTCATTTTGTTTTGCAAGCAGAATAGTTGAAGTGCCAAAAGGATTTGTAAAGTGCTTCCAAATAAAATAAGCCTCTGATTTAGGCATCAAAGCTTCACCCAAACTTAATTTCATAAGTTCAACAATCGCAGGAATTTCCTCTTTTGTTGCCGCTACTATTTCCATCTTTATTCCTTGGTTAATATTTTACGATATACAGTTTCCAATTGATTTACCATAGTTTGTAAACTGAATTCTTTCTCAACTCTATCACGTGCTTTAGATCCATAATTTAATATTTCTTGAGGATTCTGTATTAAGTATTTTATAGGATTTTCCAATTGTTCCCAATTTTCAACAGATTCGGTAAAGCCATCACTACCATTTCTAATCACTTCTTTTATTCCACCTGCCTCAGTACAAACAACAGCACATTTCATACTCATTGCCTCTAATAAAGCAATAGGAAGTCCTTCAAATTCTGAGGTCATCATAAAAATGTCAATCGCAGATAGCCAAGGTTTTACATCAGTTTGTAAACCAGGTAATATAATCACTTCTTGCAAACCCAAGTCATTTATGTGTTGTACTATTTCGTTTTTTAATATACCATCTCCAATAATACATCCTCTAACATGCGGATATTTCTCATATACTTTTTTAAAAATGCTTACCCATTCTTTTAATCGTTTTTGAAATCTGAAAACAGCAATGGTCCCAATCAATATAGAGGTTGTATCTATACCTAATTCAATCCTTTTCTGTTTTCCAAGTTCTTCCCTTCTTTGAAATGATGCTGTGTTAACTCCGTTTAGAATGGTTGTTATAGGAATAGATGGTTTAATATTTTCTTGAATAGAAATGGATACATCGCTCGAAACGGCAATGGCTTTTGATTGCCAATTAAAGCTTATTTTATTAAGTCGTTTTGTTATAGGATGATATCGTTCCTGTTTGTTGTGCTCTGTATAAATGACAGGAATTTTTATTAGTTTAAAAATCAGTCTACCTACAAAACCAGCCCAGGGTAAGTGACAATGAACAATAGAAATATTGTTCTTTTTAATATAGCTTCTGATATGAAAAACTTGAAATAATAAAGATATATTATTGCGTGAGCGAAAGTTATTTACAATTCCTCCGTTTGATTGTATCCCCGCAACCATTTGATTTTTCCAAGGGAGAAAATATATATAATGAAATTCAAATTGATTTTTGTTATGTAATTGTAAGGTTTCTTGTAATAACATTTCAGCACCACCTCTGCCTAATGACTTTATGATATGTAATACTTTTATTGTGGACATTATAGGTTAGGCTTTCTTATGAACCATGTTGCTGCAAAAACCAGGATTTAAAATTTTCAACTCCATTTCTAAAAGATGTGCCAGGTTCATATTGTATCAAATCTTTAGCTTTTTTGATATCCGCACAGGTAATTGATACGTCTCCCATTTGTTCTGGCAAAAAATTAAGTGTTGCTTTCTTTTCAAAAACATCTTCTATGGTTTCCAGCATTTCTTTTAAGGATATAGTTTGACAGTTACCTAAATTAATGATTTCATAGTTTGTTTTATCATATTGAAGTGCATTAAACACTCCTTTCACAATATCGCTCACATAAGTATAATCTCTTTTTGTATTTCCATCACCAAAAAAATCTATCGGTTCTCCATTTATGATTTTTTTGCTGAAAAGGTGTATGGCTAGATCTGGACGTTGTCGAGGTCCGAAAACGGTAAAGAATCTTAAAGCGATAAAACGTATGTTATACAAATGACTATATACATGCCCCAATAGTTCAGCAGAAATTTTAGTGCTAGCATATGGACTTATAGGGTACAATAATCCATCGCTTTCATTCCATGGATAGTTTTTATTAACCCCATATACGCTACTTGAAGAAGCAAAAATAAATTGAGTGATATTTCTTCTTCGGGCAAATTCTAATAAATGTTGTGTTCCCTTAACATTGACCTCTTGATATTGTAAAGGGTTTTTGATAGAGGGTCTTACACCCGCTTTGGCAGCAAAATGAACGATTGCATCATAATTTCCAGGAAGCTCTTCTAATTTTTGTTGATCACAAATGTCTAATTCATAAAAAACAACATTAGGATGCTGTTTAATTTCCTTAATGTTTGATTCTTTTATTTCACGAGAATAAAAAGGATCGAAATTATCGATGATGGTTACAAGGTAGTTATGCTGTAATAATAGTTCAACAAAATGACTTCCTATAAACCCAGCGCCGCCTGTTACTAGAATGTTACGATATGAATTTGGCATACTGTAAAAATTGGGTTCAGAAGAATAATAAAGTCAGTAATTGTAATTATAAATCTGTTGTTTTTTTCTTGCCTTTATTTTTGCTGATGTATCCAGTATAACCGGTATATCCTGTATATCCAGAATAATAGCTGTATCCATATTTGCGTTTGTAATAGTAATATCCGTATTTATATCCGAAGTAACCGGAGTTTTTAACCCCGTTAAATATTAGAGCCATGCTCTTAAAATAATTTTTTTCTTTCCATTCGTTAATCTCAAGTATCTGGTCTTTAACTGTTTGATTAAAACGTGTAATGATAAGCGTTAGATCTGCCCATTCGCCTAAAATCTGTGCATCAGCAACTATTCCAAACGGAGGGGTATCCACTACCACAACTTCATAATTACTATCTAAATACTCCTTAAGTGTATTCATGTGTTTAGAAGACAATAACTCCTGTGGGTTAGGTGGAATGGCTCCAGCAGGAAAAAGATCAAGCTTTTCCTCTTCTGTATTTACAATAGGTATGATGATTTCCAAAGGAGACGCCTTTCCAGATAATAAACTTGAAAGTCCATTAGTTACATTTTCTGAACCTATGGCTTTTGCTATCTTTGGTCTTCTAAGATCAAATTCCAACAAGGCTACTTTTTTACCTTGAAGAGAGTAACTTTTGGCTAAGTTCATAGACAAAAAGGATTTACCCTCCCCACTCACACTTGAAGTTAGCACCACATATTGTGTTTTGATTTCTTTATCTGTATAAAAATTAATGCTTGTTCTAAGAGACCTGATTTGTTCGCCAAACATAGTTCTGCTTCCGGCATCAACAACAAATGGAAAGAATTCATTTTGAGTAATTTGTTCTATTTCTGCTATAACAGGTGTTGTCGATAGAGATTGAAGTTGTTTTTTTGAAATAATTTTCTTGTTAACCAACTCAATAATAATGGCAAAAATAATTGGCAACAACAACCCAATTAAAATAAAAATTGATAAGATCGTTTTTGCAGAAGGTTTAACTGTGGCAGTTCTTTTCGTGGGTGAATAAATAATTTTCGTGTCTGCCGTAACGGATGCTTTAGAAATATACGCTTCCTCTCTTTTTTGTAGTAAGGTGGTGTATAGAGATTGCTTAATGTCTTGAAACCGACTTTTATCAATTATTTCTTTTTGTAAGAATGGGATATTTTTGAGTTTAGCGGTAGAAGATGAAAGGCTATTTTGATATTCAGACTTTAAAAATTGTAGTTTTCTTTTGTACTTATTTAATTCTTCGTTCATCGCTGTTCTTAGATCCGAAAGATTTTTGTTAATAAAAATCATATTAGGATTCGTTTCTTGCGCATTCAATGCAAGTTTATCGCGTTGAACTCTAAGCTGTTGAAATTGAGTACATAAATTTTGAAGAACGTCATTGTCTATTCCTGAATAAGAGAGCTGATCTTCTCTAAATTGAGGGTTTGCAACAAACTCCTCCACCTCCCTTATTGTTATTTCTAGATTGCTAATTTTCTTAAGCGCTTCATCTGACTTGTTAATAGATTCTTTATATAAACTTTCATCAAAGTCAGAAGTTATTAAATGATTGGATCGATAAGCTGCTAAGGAGTTTTCGATTGAATCCAATTCTAATTTCAATGGCTCCATGCGTCTTTCAATAAAATCAATCGCCTGAGTTAAACCAAGTGATTTATTGATTTTAATATCTTCATTATGAACTTGAATTAATTTATTTATAATGTCTACTGCTCTTTGATCAGACAAGTCTGAATATTTTAAAGTAATAACATTATCATTTGCGGTTGAGCTAACTTGTAAGTTGCCGCTCATAGTGAAAGCTAATTGCGTTTTATCTAGGCTGTAACAATTTATAGGACTTCCTACATATAGGTGGCCTGGATTCTCTATTTTAATCAAAGTGTTTTTTATTAAAATAGGCTCACCCCATTTTCCTTGACCTTTTACATTTCCATAAAAAAACTTAAACCCATTTATGCTGGGAAGAATAGAAAAATTAATTTCAGGCGTAGCCATATCAGTATTCTCAGCCAAGATTTGCCACTTTATGATTCCGTAAAAATCTTTATTCTTAAACCTACCTTGAGATTCTGAGTGAAATTGTAACCCCAAGGAGTCTATTACCTTTGAAATTAAAGTAGGCGATTTTAAATACGCAATTTTGTCATTTAAAGGATCTTTTCCTGAGCCAAACAAGGCTTTGTCTATTGATAATTCATTAATATTATCTGCAAAACTAATTGAACTTGAAACGGTATAAATAGGACTGACATATCTTAGGTAAACAGCACCAACAGCATAGCCTAACAAACCAAAAAGCAAAATAAACGGCCACAGCGCAATAATCCTTCTTACATCAACATCAAAAGAAGATGAGGGTGATGCATTACCTTTTGAGGATGCTTTTGAATCTATTTTTTTTTCTCCTTCCCAAATATTGTTTTCTATATTACTCATTTTACAAAACTTCTTACAGTGAAAAATATAGCAGTCAAGCCGCCAATTACACCAATTAGGGTTGCCAAAGGTCCACGAGTGTTGAACAAGCTTTGGTTAAATTTGCCAGGTTTTACGTATACAAAATCATTGTTTTTTAAATAAAACTTATCCGATTCAAATAGTCTTTTGCTCGTCAAATTAATTGTATCAAATGTACGTATGCCATTTTCCTCTCTGATTAACATCACTTCGTTTCTATTATCATACGGATCAATCGATGGTATATGTGTTAATGCCTCAATTATTGTAAGTCTTTCATTAAAAATGGGGATTTCACCGCCATTTTTTGCTGTTAAGTAATAAATTCTGCCTTTTAGTTTAACATTAACATAAATATCTTTAAAAAGATAGCTTAGTTTTTCTTTTATTAAAGTAGCTGTTTCATCTGTAGTTAACCCTTGTATATGAACATTGCCAATTACTGGAAAATTAATTATTCCATCTTTGTTAACAAGATACCCTTCCTCATTGGGGCTCGCACCTGCCTGAGAACTATTGCCTACATTTAAATACCCTGTTAAAGATGGGTCGGGGCTACTTATTATTACAAAAATCCTGTCATTAGGCTGAATTCGATGTATATTGTATATGGCAGAAAGTGAGTCTATTTTTTGACTGCCCACTGATTGATCATGAAAATAATAAAGTCTTTTGTTTGGAATACAAGCACAAAGTGAACATATGTATAATAGAAGCAGAAAAAAAATTCGATTTTTAAACATAAAAAATGATTTTTTAAAAACAATAGTATCCCACAAAAAAAATATCAATAAAAGTTCCAAGCAAATATAACTCAAACTAACTAGAATATAACCTCAAGGGTGATTTTTCATACCCATGTTTCAATAGTCTTAGTCATATCTTCGCTGAAAAATTTCAAACGTATTATAATAGATTGTTATGAAGTTTTTCAATGTTATCTAATCGTTAAGAAAAAAGGGATGGTTAAATATTAAAAAAAAGAATGCATCTTGCAAGTTTTATATAACTTAGTCACGCCAATAATCAACTGTTATGTCTTTTAATTCCATTTTAAAGTTTTTTCTTCCAAAGGATAAAATTTTTTACCAACTATTTGAAAATGTATCGGAAGCTTTGGTAAAAATGGGAGATCAGTTAAAAGCCTTAGTGGCAGAAACTGACTTTGAAAAAAGAAGTGAAATCATTAAATCAATTGAAGATCTTGAACATGTGAATGATGAATACACACATCAAATTTTTACTGAATTAGGTAAAAATTTTATCACGCCATTTGATAGAGAAGATGTTCATTATTTAGCTACCTCTCTTGATGATATTGCAGACTATATCTATGCCACAGCAAAAAAAATAAACTTCTATCATGTAAATCCTAATGAAGAAGGATTGCAAAAAATGGCTGAAATTGTGTCACTAGGATGCAAAGAGATAAATAAAGCAGTGACTGAATTGCGTAATATGAAAAACTTACGCCGCATCACCGATGCGCTTGTTGCCATCAACAGCCTCGAAAATCAAGCTGACGACATTTTTAATACTTCTATAGAAGCGCTATTTGCTAACGAACCAGAT
The DNA here is from genome assembly GCA_947452965.1 of Chitinophagaceae bacterium. Taxonomy (GTDB): domain Bacteria; phylum Bacteroidota; class Bacteroidia; order Chitinophagales; family Chitinophagaceae; genus Ferruginibacter. Next base: position 219,182 of record CANGEW010000001.1, read on the forward strand.
GCTAAAGAACTTATAAAGAAAAAAGAAATCTATCAAGTAATGGAAATAGCAACAGATAAATGCGAAGATGCTGCTAATGTGATTGAGTCAATCATTATAAAATACGCTTAATAAAAAGCTGGTTATTAACTTTCTTTTCAAGACTCTAAACTACTAATATGACCCTTTTGATAATAATCATCGCACTTGCTTTGATTTTCGATTATATCAATGGATTTCATGATGCAGCAAATTCTATTGCAACAATTGTATCAACAAAAGTTCTCACTCCTACACAAGCTGTAATTTGGGCAGCTCTTTTCAACTTTGTTGCTTTCTTTATTTTCAAAGATCATGGTGTTGCCAATACAATCGCGAAAACAGTAAAACCAGATGTAGTGAGTGGTCATGCTATGCTCATTGTGATATTAGCTGGCTTGTTATCAGCCATATTTTGGAACTTGCTTACTTGGTGGTTTGGCATTCCATCTTCCTCTTCACATGCATTAATAGGTGCATTCTCTGGTGCAGCTATCGCTTATGGAGGATTTGCAGCCATCAATTCAGAACCTATACTAAAAGTAATTTCTTTTATCATACTTGCTCCTATAATAGGCATGATAGTGGCTTTTATAATTTCTTTATGGTTTATTCACTCCTTTAGCAAAGGAATGATGCCAAAAATTATTGCCATACTCATCATTATTGGAGTCTTTTTTTTCTTACGCCATAATATTGAAACCGATACAACTAAAATAAAAGTTCAGTTCAATAGCTATATTCTAAAAGTGCTTTTTCATGCGGCTAACTTTAAGTGGATATTGTTGTCTACGATTGTAACCGTAATGGCAATATTTACCTTGTTTCTTCATTCTTTAAATGCATATAGCGCAAATATTTGGTTTAAAAGACTACAATTAGTTTCATCTGCCGCATTTAGTATAGGACATGGGGGTAATGACGCTCAAAAAGTAATGGGTATCATCATGGCAGCATTAATTGCCTGGAACCCAACTTTATACTCAATTGATACAATGGTTTGGTGGGTGCCATTAGCTTGTTACACAGCCATTGCTTTAGGAACCATGAGTGGGGGTTGGAAAATTGTAAAAACCATGGGAACAAAAATCACCAAAGTTACCCCGTTTGAAGGAGTGGCTGCAGAAACAGCAGGCGCCATTACATTATTTGTAACGGAAGCATTAAAAATCCCTGTCAGTACCACTCATACTATTACTGGATCTATTATTGGGGTGGGCGCTACTAAAAGACTATCCGCTGTTAGATGGGGCGTAACTGTAAATTTATTATGGGCTTGGATCATAACCATTCCTGTTAGTGGTTTGCTAGCTGCTATTTTCTTTAATCTGCTTCATTATTTCATTAAATAATAGTTTTTTTTACACATTATTGTTTTCTTTGCGTAGTATTTGGCGTTAGTCGTGTTGTCCAATTGATATCTTTCAATCACTATTAAGAATACATTGAACCGTGAATAAAATATTGGTTACTGGAGGATGTGGTTATATTGGCACTCATACCATAGTTGATTTAATTCAGAATGGGTATGAAGTAATTTCTATTGACAACAATAGCAAAAGCAATCCAGCTATTTTGGCAGGAGTAGAAAAAATTGTAGGCAAAAAAATAATCAATTATCCCGTTGATTTATGTGATTTTGAAAGCACCCGTAGTGTTTTTAAAAATAATGAAGATATAGTTGGCGTGATTCATTTTGCCGCTTTTAAAGCAGTTGGCGAGTCGGTTCAACAGCCCCTGACTTATTTTGAGAATAATATCACTTCCCTAGTCAATATTTTAAAATGTTGCGAACTGTTTTCCATCAATCATTTTGTGTTTTCTTCTTCTTGCACAGTTTATGGAGATCCTGATTCTATTCCAGTAACAGAAAACTCGCCTATCAAACCAGCTACTTCTCCTTATGGATATACCAAGCAAGTAGGTGAGAACATTATTCAACAAACTGTCAAAAGCAATAATATTCAATCGATACTTTTAAGATACTTTAATCCTGTAGGTGCACACCCCTCAATTGAAATTGGAGAAGTGCCATTAGGAAAACCTGCCAATTTAGTTCCTGCCATTACGCAAACAGCCATAGGAAAAATTGCCCAAATGCATGTTTTTGGAACTGATTATCCCACCAGAGATGGTAGCTGTGTTCGTGACTATATTCATGTGTGCGACATTGCTCATGCTCATACCCTTGCGCTTAATTATCTAATTGAAAAAAGAAATCAAAGCAATTGTGAAGTTTTTAATTTGGGGTCGGGTAATGGCTACACGGTTTTAGAACTCATAAAAAGTTTTGAAAAGGTAAATAACATTTCACTTAATTACACAATATCAGGCAGAAGATCAGGAGATGTTGTGGGTATTTTTGCTAATAACGAAAAGGCCACCGAAGTATTAAAGTGGACTCCAAAATATTCTTTAGAAGATATGATGACCACCGCTTGGAAATGGGAACTGAAACTAAAAGAAAACAATCATTTTTTATCTAAACAAATATAAATTTCATGCTTTCCTCTATTCAATCAACAGGCAATAAAGATACTAGAAGCGGTTTTGGCGATGGTATTTTAGAAGCAGCTAGAGAAAATAATAATATTATTGCACTTACTGCAGATTTAGCTGGGTCCATGAAATTACAAGGTTTTATAAAGGAGTTTCCTGATAGATTTATCCAATGTGGAATAGCTGAAGCTAACATGATAGGAATTGCAGCCGGATTAACGATTGGAGGCAAAATACCATTCACTACTACTTTTGCAAACTTCTCAACTGGTCGCGTGTATGATCAAATCAGACAAAGTGTGGCTTACAGCGGAAAAAATGTAAAAATTTGCGCCTCTCATGCTGGCCTAACACTTGGAGAGGATGGCGCGACTCATCAAATTCTAGAAGATATTGGATTAATGAAAATGCTTCCAGGCATGACCGTAATTGTTCCTGCGGATTATACACAAACGAAAGCAGCAACAAAAGCCATTGCCTCTTTTGTAGGACCTGCTTACTTAAGATTTGGTCGACCCGCTTGGCCTATTTTTACAAAAGAAGAAGACTTTGTGCTAGGAAAAGCACAACTATTAGCAGAAGGAAAAGATGTGTCAATTTTTGCTTGTGGACACATGGTTTGGCTTGCTGTTGAAGCAGCTAAAATACTTGAAAACAAAGGCATTCAAGCAGAAGTAATCAATATACATACTATAAAACCTATTGATGAGGAAGCAATTGTAAAATCTATTACTAAAACAAGATGTGCTGTCACGGCAGAAGAACACAATATCATAGGCGGACTTGGGGACAGCATTGCTCAAATTGCTTCAAAAAAATTGCCCATCCCTATTGAGTATATTGGCACCAATGACACATTTGGAGAAAGTGGAAAACCTCTAGAATTATTGAAAAAATATGGTCTTGATGCAATCTCCATCGCGAATGCTGCAGAAAAAAGTATTGGAAGAAAATCATAAGCCCTACTAACAATTAATTTTTCTATTCATTTAATTAAACTTCCTCTACCGAGAAACGTCTGAACGATCCATTTAACATGATATCTCACAACGACGATCTTGACCTTGTGTTTCAATTTAAAAATGAAACAAATAAAGAAATCCCTTTCACAAAAATTATTAAAAAACATCAAGAAAAATTGTATTGGTTAATTAGGCGTTTAGTGATTGATCATCATGATGCAAACGATGTGTTACAAAATGTGTTTATTAAGGTTTGGAAAGGATTAGATAATTTTAGAGAAGACAGTCAACTTTATACCTGGTTGTATAGAATTGCGACTAATGAATGCTTTACCTTCTTGGAAAAGCAAAAAAAAATCAGAACCAGCTCCTTACATAGTGACGAAAACCCGCTCATTAATAAAATTGAAGCAGAAAAAAACTTTGACGCTAATAAGCTTGAATGGAAATTACAATTAGGGATACAAAGACTTCCAGAAAAACAAAAAATTGTTTTTACCCTAAGATATTACGAGGAAATGCCTTACGAAGAAATGAGTAAAATTCTCGGCACAAGTGAAGGAGCTTTAAAAGCAAGCTATCACCATGCAGTAAAAAAAATTGAAGACTTTATTCTAAACCATTAAACAATTTAAATAAAAAGTAGTCTATTTTACCCATGTTTATGAAAGAAGACATACATAACGAATTAGTTTCAATAAGTACTATCATTGCTGAAATACCTTACAGCAATCCCTTTACTGCTCCTGAAGCTTATTTTACTAAACTACCTAATCAAGTTATTACCCTTTGTAAATCAGAACATACTGACCTTCTTGATACACTCCAAACATCTTCTTCAGGCCCTTTCGAAGTGCCGGATAATTATTTTATTACGCTTCCTGCAGCAATAATTTCGAAAACTAAAAAACATCCATCAAAAATAATTTCAATAAAATATTTCTACAAGAGTTTAGTTGCTGCCCTCTTTCTTGGTTGTATTGGATGGGGCTTATATTCACTAATAAAATCACCCAAAGCTCAGGAAAAAAAGGAAGATGACATTACCCTTGTTATACAATCCGCCAAAGAAATCTTATCTAAAGATAACTTTAATGTTGAATTTAATGCTTTAAATGAAAAAGATGCTTCTGAATATCTTTTAGCAAATGGCGATGATATTAATGCGGCTTTGGTAGCTTCTTTATGCGAAGACAATTCCTTACCCAGTGAAGAAGAAATTTTATATGAACCTTCCGTTTTTGACAGTTGTGTTCATCAAGTCAATATTCAGAATAAACATGAACTATAAACCAAACAATTAATAAAAACTACTCATTTTAAAACTAACTATTATGAAAAAAATCACATTACTATGGATGGTTTTACTTACTAGTTTCTTTTCGATTCAATCCATTGCTCAAAAAGAAGATGGGGCAAAAAAAGATGGCATGAAAAAAATAAAAGCCTTATATATTGCCTACATGAGCAAAGAATTGAGTCTTAATGAAACGGAAGCTCAAAAATTCTGGCCCATTCACAATCAATATGATGCCGAATTGAAAGCTGTTCACGAAAAAAAACTGGCTGAATTAGACAAAGAAGAAGCTGTTTTAACCATCAAAAAAAGCTACAAAGACAAATTTGCTAAGGTTATTGGTGCAGAGAGAACAGACGCATTTTATAAAAAAGACAAAGAGTTTAGAAACAAAATGATAGAAATGATCCGTAAAAAGAGAAAGAAAGAAGATATGGATCATGACAAAAAACAATCATAAGCCAAAGGAATATCCTCAAATCGATTATAATATATCCTACCTGTAAAAAACAGTTGCAACGATTTGGTTTTTAATTTTTAATTTTGATTGAATTCAAATATTAATTATTAATAGACACATCTATCAACATGAGTATTTTTGAAGTAGTAGGCGGGAAAAAACTATCCGGTAGCATAACTCCTCAAGGTGCTAAAAACGAGGCTTTACAAATCATTAGTGCTGTGCTACTCACCAAAGAGCCTGTAATCATTCATAATATTCCTGATATTATAGATGTGAACCTGCTCATCGAGCTATTGAAAGAAATTAACGTTTCTGTTGAAAAATCAGACGCTCACTCCTATAGATTTCAAGCAGATAATGTGGATGTTGATTTTTTATCCTCAGAAGCGTTTCACAAAAAAAGTGGTAGATTGAGAGGATCCGTAATGCTTGCTGGTCCACTTTTAGCAAGATTTCATAAAGCCTATTTACCCAAACCCGGTGGCGATAAAATTGGTAGAAGAAAATTAGATACTCATATTATTGGATTTGAAAAATTAGGCGCGTCCTATTCATACAATGAACAATCCAATTGTTTTCAACTTGTTACAGCCGAACTAAAAGGAACCTTCATGCTATTGGATGAACCCAGTGTTACTGGAACTGCCAATATTTTAATGGCGGCCGTATTAGCAAGTGGCACCACTACAATTTATAACGCTGCATGCGAACCTTATATTCAACAGTTATGTAAAATGCTGATTAGAATGGGGGCAAAAATCAGTGGCGTTGGAAGTAACAAACTAATTATTGAAGGCGTAGAATCTTTGCTGGGAACAGAACATACAATTCTTCCTGACATGATTGAAGTGGGAAGCTTTATTGGATTAGCCGCAATGACCCAAAGCGACATTATCATCAATAATGCAGGTGTGCAAGAATTAGGTGTTATTCCAGAACGATTTGCTCAATTAGGAATCAAAATGCACATTAAAGAGGACTCCATACATATACCCTCCCAAGACTTATATGAAATTCAAACTTATCTAGAAGGGGGCATTCCAACCATTTATGATCATCCATGGCCTGGATTAACACCCGATTTATTAAGTATTATTTTGGTTACCGCCATTCAAGCAAAAGGAAGTGTATTAATACATCAAAAAATGTTTGAAAGCAGATTGTTTTTTGTTGATAAATTAATTGAAATGGGTGCTCAAATAATTTTATGTGATCCACATAGAGCGGTAGTTGTCGGAATGGAAAGACAAAAAAAACTAAGAGGTATTACAATGAGTTCACCAGATATCCGAGCAGGAGTAGCCTTATTAATTGCCGCTCTAAGTGCAGAAGGAAAAAGCACTATACAAAATATTGAACAAATAGACCGAGGATATCAATTTATTGACCAAAGATTACAAAAATTAGGTGCCAATATTATTAGAAAAGCATAAAACATATTTCGATCCTAATGAATTAGTAATTCTTTATTTTTTATTCGTACTTTTTTTATTATGAGCAGCATTCATCAAAAAATTATCATCATTACAGCTCCATCTGGAGCCGGCAAAACATCCATTACACATTATTTGATGGAAAAATTCCCCACCCTTTCTTTTTCAGTTTCTGCTGCCACCAGAGAAGCAAGGGCAAATGAAAAAGAAGGTGTAGATTATTATTTTTTGAGTGAAGATGATTTTAAAAAGAAAATACAACAAAAAGAATTTGCAGAATGGGAAATGGTTTATGAAGGAAAGTATTATGGTACATTAAAATCAGAATTAAAAAGAATTTGGTCTTTAGGAAAAGTGCCTGTCTTAGATATTGACGTTAAAGGAGCTATACATGTGCAACAGCAATACCCTGAAAATACCTTAAGTATATTTATTGAACCCCCATCTGTAGAGGAATTAAAAAACAGATTACTAATGAGAGGAACAGAAACAGAGGATTCTTTAACAGCGAGAATAAACAAGGCTTCTTATGAGATTTCCTTTAAACATCATTTTAATGAAGTAATTCTAAATGAAGATCTAGAAAAAGCCTGCAGTAGGGCGCTAGTTATAGTCGGAGATTTCTTAGCTCACTAATTTGTTGTGATGATATCTTCTTAATTTTTTACTTTTGTATATGGACTTCATTGCATTAATGTCAATACTATTTTCTCTTATTCTAATAGCTTTTTTATCAGGAATTGAGATTGCTTTCATTTCTGCCAATAAGCTTTCGATTGAACTTAGTAAAAAACAAGGTACAACTGCAGGTAAAACATGGGGGTACTTTTCCGAAAATTCAACGCTTTTTATTGCTACTCTTCTTGTTGCAATAAACATTTTATTAGTTATTTATGGATTGTTAATTGGAGACATGCTTGCACCTATCTGGAATTGGATTCAAGAAAGACTTCCACAAAGTGCAACCAACTATGTAAATCTCATTAGGCTATTTGTAGAAACATGCTTGTCTACTTTTATCATTTTATTTGTTGAAGCTATTGCCAAATCAATTTTTAAAGCTAAAAGTAACCTTATTTTGAATAATAGATTGATTAGCATGTTTACCAAATCAATCTATTGGTTGTTGTCGGCTATTGCCTCCCAATTTGTAGCTTTTGCTGGCTGGGTATTAAAATACATTTTCAACGTAAAAATGGGAAACAAAAACGAGGCCTTTAGCAAAGTAGATTTAGATCATTTTATTTTACAGAGCAAACATCATCATGACGATGAAGAAAATGCCGAACTAAATAAATCACTGTTTGAAAACGCATTGTCTCTAAGCGAAAAAAAACTGAGAGAGTGTTTAATTCCAAGAAAAGAAGTAGAAGGATTAGATACTACAACAACTATTTATGACGTAAGATTAAAGTTTATTGAAACCAAGCTTAGTAAAATTATTGTTTTTGAAAAAAACATCGATAATATCATTGGATATGTTCATCATCTTGACCTTTTTAAAAATCCACAATCATTAAAAGAAATTCTTCATCCTATTCCTACTGTTCCTGAAACAATGAGTGCAACTGATTTAATTAATACATTTAGTAAAGAAAGAAAAAGCATTGCATGGGTGGTTGATGAATTTGGTGGCACTGCTGGAATTGTAACTATGGAGGATTTATTAGAAGAATTGTTTGGAGAAATAGAGGACGAATATGATTTACCAGAAGCACTTATTGAAAAACAAATTGCACAAAACGAATACATATTTAGTGGCAGATTAGAACTTGATGTGATATCAGAAAAATATCAAATTGTATTTAAAGGAGTAGAAGGAGCAGAAACCTTGTCAGGTTATATCATTCAAAACAATGAAGCAATTCCTAAACAAAAAGAAAGAATCATTATCGATAATTTTGAATTTGACATACTCAACGTAAGTGATACAAGAATTGAAACTGTGAAGCTAAAAGTATTGAAATAACTATCAAATGAAGATCTTAGCTTCTTTTATCAAAATCAATACCATAGATGAATTACTTGATAATTTTTTTTATCAAAGTTTATTTTCTTTAGCAACACTCAAGCCGGAAATACATTTTTACTTTATTGTAAATTCTTCTGTTGATTTAAAAGACCACAACCATCCTATAAATATTGAAGTATTAGTTACCAAGATGTTTTTGGGAATGAAGCTATTTAAAAAGTTAAATACCTCTACTTTTCTGTCAAGAAAAATTAAAAGTCTACAACCGGATATTTTCTTTTCAGAGGACATGTTGTCATACGAAAATATAAATTGTAGAAAATTTTTTAGAGCGGATTATGCAGAAGTGATGAATAATAAAAAATTAAAAAAAACAGACCGTACTAATTATATTATTGCCGCCAATGAATGGGTAAAAAACAAATGGATTTCTGAAAACCCTTTAAATGAAATTTCTATACTTGAAATAGGAGAAGGAGTACAAGCGGCTGAACCACTAAGTTTCGAAGAAAAAATAATAATTAAAAAAAAATATACAGAAGAAAAAGATTTTTTTGTGGTTCATGATGTTTCTTCAGATAATAATTTTATTACCGTATTGAAAGCATATTCTTTGTTTAAAAAGTGGCAGCAATCTTCTATGCTACTGTTGTTATTAATTGATACGAAAAACAAAAACGCTTTTGAAAATATATTATCAAATTATAAATTCAGAGCCGATGTGACATTGGTAGACAAGTATATGGATGACGCTATAAAAATCACACAAACCGCATATGCATCATTATTTATACAGGACCTATACCGCATTACTACCCACATGTTGCTGGCGCTCCGTGCAGGTAGTCCTATTATTTTGCCAAAATCTGATTATTTCAGCTCTTTTTTTAAAGAAAGTGGCTTTTATGTAGTGCCCAATGAAATAGATATTTCAAAAGCAATGATTTTGATTTATAAAGACGAGAACTATCGTAATGCTCTTGCAGAAAAAGGCTACTCGGAAGTTAAAATAAATACATGGCCAGAAGTTGCAAATAATTTATGGCAGGTCATTTCAAATTTATCATAGATAACACATTACATTTGTACAAAAAATGCAAAAATCAACAATAACCATAGATGTCATTTTAGATCCTAACAAAATACCAGAACAAATTAATTGGTCGGCTAGCGATAGCAATGCTGACATGGCACAAAAAGCAAAAGCTATGTGTTTGGCATTTTGGGATGGCGCTGATCAATCAGCCATGAGAATTGATCTTTGGACAAAAAATATGATGGTAGACGAAATGGGTGAATTTTATTATCAAATGATGATGACCATGTCTGATACTTTTTTAAGAGCCACACAACACAAAGACTTGTCTGATGAACTAAAATCTTTTGCAAAACAATTTCAAAAAAAATTTAGAGAAAACTTGTTGAAAGAACAGACTGAAAATAAATAATTCAATCAATTAAAAAATAAACTATGTCACTAGAAGTAAAAATAATGGCAGAAATGAAAGAAGCCATGAAATCAAAAAACGAATCGGCTTTAAGAGGACTAAGAGCCATCAAAGCTGAAATCATCAAAGCAAAAACAGAACCTGGAGCTAATGGAGAAATTGATGAAGCAACAGAATTGAAGTTTTTACAAAAAATGATGAAACAACGTAAAGACTCATTGGAAATTTTTGAAAAACAAGGCAGGTCTGATTTAGCCGAAAAAGAAAAAGAAGAAATGGTTATCATTGAAAAATTCTTACCTAAACAATTGACCGATGCCGAAATTAAAACTGCGTTAACTGAAATTATCACAGAAGTTGGCGCTACCAACGCTGCAGATATGGGAAAAGTAATGGGCGTTGCTTCAAAAAAACTTGCTGGAAAAGCGGATGGAAAAACCATTAGCAATATTGTAAAAGAGCTTTTAGGTTAATCTTTACCAACATACGTTTATCTTTCAAAATAACAAATAATGATTATTGATCTGTTTTTTGTGATTCTAATGGTTATTGCTTGTATGAAAGGAATTAAAAAGGGATTCTTACTGTCCCTTTTATCGTTTGTTGGACTATTTGTAGGGATAGCTATTTCTATTAAATTTTCATCCGTTACCGCTATTTATCTCTCTACTCATACCTCGATTAAAAGCACTTGGCTACCATTTTTATCATTTGTGCTATTATTTGGTACAACTGTAATTGTTTTTCAGCTCGTTGGAAGGTTTTTTAAAAAAACAACCGATGCAACACTCTTGGGATGGTTTGATAAACTTGGAGGAGTTTGCTTATTTATGTTATTATATGGTGTTTTGTATAGTGTTTTTTTGTTTTATATTGTAGAGCTTCATATCATTGGTCAGGATACTATACATCAGTCCTATTCATATAAATATTTATCTCCCTTGGCTCCTGATGTTATGAATTTTTGGGGTAGAGCCATTCCATTTTTCAAGAACACTTTTCAAGACTTAAATACATTTTTTAATAGCAAATTATCCGTATAGAATATTATTTCCCTTATTCTTCTATTTACCGTAATTTTACGTCTAGATAAACAATATTTTTTCTACATAAAGCATATTAAAATCAATACTTTAAATGAGCTACTCTATTAAACAAGATGGTAAATTCAAGTTCATTGAAGAAGGTAGCGGTGAAACATTGATGTTATTACATGGGTTATTTGGTGCCCTAAGTAATTTTAAAGATTTAATAGATCATTTTAAGCAAACCCATCAAGTTGTAGTTCCAATGTTACCTCTGCTTGAATTGGACTTATTACACACATCGGTAAGTGGGCTCCAAAAATATTTGAACAAATTCATTGAACATAGAAAATATAACCACATACACTTAATGGGTAATTCTTTAGGTGGACATGTTGCTTTAGTTCATACTTTAAAAAAGCCTGAAAAAATTAAAAGCCTGATTTTAACCGGCAGTTCGGGCTTATTTGAAAATGGAATGGGCGATACTTATCCCAAAAGAGGAGATAAAGATTATATCAGAAAAAAGACTGAAATGACTTTTTTTGATCCCAAAATGGCAACTGAAGAATTGGTCGATGAAGTGTTTGAAATTACTAGTAATCGTTTAAAGGTTATCAAAATACTTGCTTTGGCAAAAAGCGCTATTAGAAATAATCTTGGTGAAGAATTAAATCAAATTAAGCAGCCTACTTGTTTGATCTGGGGAAATAACGATATAGTAACACCTCCTTTCGTGGGAGAAGAATTCAAAAAATTAATACCCAATAGCGAATTACATTTTATAGACAAGTGCGGACATGCGCCTATGATGGAAGTTCCTAAAGAATTCAATAAAATACTTGATCAGTTTCTTGAAAAGAACAAAGCTTAGCTATAGATTTTTTTAATTCGCAGTATTGTAAATAACTCACTGATATGCTCTCATCGGAATTAATCAATCATAATATTCCTAGACTACAACTGCAAGATTTCATTATCAAGGCCAAGCAATTAATGGTTGATTATAAGACAACTCATCTGCCTGTTACTTCCGAAAATAAATTTATCGGCCTTATTAGCGAAGAAGACCTTCTGGATTTTGACGATGAAAAATTAACTATTCAAGTTGCCGAAACTTTTTTTTTAAAGCAGTTTATTTTTGAAGATGTTCATTTTCTTAATGCAATCAATTTTTGCAACCTTCATTCTTCCAATATTATTCCTGTTCTTAACCATCAGCAAGATTTTATAGGGGTCATTACTACCGAAGATCTTTTAAAAATGACCGGAATTTTTACCGGCAGTAATGAAATTGGTGGCATTATTGTATTAGAACTCGATAGAATTCAGTTTTCTATTTCTGAAATTAGTAGAATTGTGGAAAGCAATGACGCTACTATCTATCATCTTAATACTTTTAATGATCCCAAATCAGAAAAAATGTTAGTAACCCTCCATATTAACAACAGAGAAATATCATCTATAGTAGCCACATTTATAAGATATGAATACCATGTGAAGTATCATTTTGGTGTAGAACATTTCGAAGAAAAAACAGAAGCCAATTACAAAAACCTCATGAACTATTTAGGCATATAATGTCAATTTATTAATGCTACAAAATAATACTATAAAAAAAATTGGGTTACTTGTTTCTATTCTATGTTTTTGTACAATGCTTTTTTGCAATGGACAATCAGTCGGATTCAAAGATTCAATTATAAATAAAGAGACGTGCAGAAAAGTAGCAATGATTGATAGTAATTTTAAATACTACATTTCAGGAATAAACATAGAAGGAAATAGAAAGACAAAAGACTATATTATTATTGGCGAAATGAAATTTAAAGTTGGAGATTCTATAAAAGCTTCACTTTTTTATGAAAAAATTCAACGTTCTCGTGAACTAATTTATAATACAAACTTATTTTCAGTAGTTGAAATAAAACCAATAGCAATCAATTCAATAGATTTAAACATAAAAATCAGTGTCATTGAGAAATGGTACATCTATCCTGAACCGGAATTCTCAATTATTGACAGAAATTTTAATGAGTGGTATAACACCTATCATGCAGATTTAAATAGAGCTACCTACGGAATAAACTTCTCTCATATGAATTTTACGGGTAGAAGCGACAAACTCACTATTTATTTATTAAACGGATACACTAGAAATATAAGCATAAGTTACAATTCTCCATATAGTAATAAAAAACTAGATAGAGGTTTTCAAATTGAGACAGGCTATTCCCAAACAAAAGGATTTGCTTATAAAACTAATTATGAAAATCACTTAATGACTTACATTAACAATAATTTTAATCAAGAAAATTATTCTTTCAATGCAACGTATCGAATTAGAAAGGGATATTACAAAAGAAATATTTTTACTATTAAAGCTAATTATTTAAGAGTCCCCGACTCTATTAATACAATCGCATACAATCCATATTTTTTACAATCCGAAAAAGGAGATGTTTTTTTTCCTGACTTCTCTTACACTCATCAATACATAAATGTTGACAATATCAACTATCCATCTAGAGGAAAATCTTATTCGATGAGTATCCTAAAAAGAGGATTGGGTTTTGATGGTAATTTAAACATGCTGAAACTTAATTTGATTTATAGAAAATATTTTGATCTCGGGCATAACTTTAATAGTAGTATTCAATTGATTACAGATATTAAGTTCCCATTTAAGCAATCATACATCAACCAAAAAGCTCTCGGATATGGAAACTATTATTTAAGAGGGCTTGAATACTATGTAATTGATGGGTACTCTTCAGGATTATCGAGAATGACCCTTAGAAAAAAAATATACGACCATCATTTTCATCTGCCATTTAATATTAGAGAATTGCCATTTTTTCCGGTTGCTATCTATTTAAAATCATATTTTGATGCAGGATACTCTTTAAATGATAAAGAATTTGAAACTAGACTTAATAATAGAGTATTGTATACGGGTGGATTCGGAATTGATGTGCTTACTCTATATGACTTTAGTTTCAGTATTGAATTTAGCTTGAACCAGTTAGGAGAAAAGGGAGTATTTTTACAAACGGGAACAATCCTTCATTAAATTGAATTTCAATAATTTGGATTAGTATCTTACTAAAATAATTCACAATGAAAATTGCCATATATAGCAGAGGAATTGAAAACAATCAATTGCAAGATATTGGACAATTAATAGAACATTTAATTAACAAAGGTGTTCAACCTGTCTTTTATCAAGATTTTTTTAACCAATTTTACTCATCTATAAAATTAAAAGGTCAATACTCAACCTTTAATTCTTATGAGGAACTAGACAGTAGTATTGATTGTTTAATTAGTTTGGGGGGAGATGGCACTTTACTTGACACGGTTACTTTGGTGAGAGATTCCGGTATACCCGTTCTTGGTATTAATTATGGTCGACTTGGTTTTTTGGCAAATATTGGTAAAGAAGAAATTCATGCAGTCATCGATGCCATTGCCGAAAGAAAATACGTAATAGACAAAAGAACACTCATCCACCTTGAATCTAATATGCCTCTCTTTGGAAAAACACCTTATGCCCTAAATGAATTCACCATACATAAGAAGGATATTTCTCCAATGATAAAAATTCACACTTACTTAAATGGTGCTTTTTTAAACACCTATTGGGCAGATGGGTTAATTGTATCTACTCCAACAGGTTCAACAGGTTATTCGCTCAGTTGTAACGGCCCTGTACTTTTTCCAGAAAGTAGTTGTTTTGTTATCACTCCTGTTGCTCCTCACAATTTAAACATTAGGCCTATTATTGTTCCGGACAACACTATTGTGTCTTTTGAAGTAGAAGGTAGAACAGATGGCTTTCTTTGTACGCTTGATAGTAGAAGAGAGCTAGTAAACAAAGACATTCAAATTGCTGTTAAAAAAGAAGGGTTTGATATCAACTTAATTAGAATGAATGAAAATAATTTTTTACAAACACTCCGAGATAAATTAAGCTGGGGGCTTGATAAAAGAAATTAATTGGAAGTATCATGCTTAGAAAATCTCATAAAATAAAATTCATTTTTTTGTTTTACTGGATTTTACTTTTGTATATCCTTTCAGCTCTTATTTGGTGGTATGTTGCATTAAGCAGGCAAAACGACCAAATGACTTCTTATAAAATCGCCTTGCTCAAAAATGATTCAAGTTTTGAGAAAGGCTACAACTCTATCATTGAAGATAAAAAAAGAAAAACAGCTCAATATATTGGCGAAGGATCAATTTTTCTGTTACTCATTACTGTTGGTGCTATTTTTTTATTTAAGGCGATTCATAAACAATTAAGAATCAGTAAACAACAACAAGATTTCATGATAGCGATTACTCATGAATTAAAGACTCCTATTGCTGTAACAAAACTAAATCTTGAAACTCTTCAAAGAAGAAAGCTAGATGAATTACAGGAAAAAAAGCTTATTAGTAATTCAATAGAAGAAAACAATAGAATGAATGATCTCTGTAGCAATTTATTGTTATCCTCCCAAATGGAGGGAGATGGGTATCAAATTATTTTTGAAAAATTTAATTTTACAGATCTCGTTCGAAACTGTGTTGATGATTTTTCTAAAAGATTTCCTCAAAAAAATATCCTTTTAGTTGATCACGAAGAATCTTTCATAAACGGAGATATTTTTTTAATAAAAATTGTGGTTAATAACTTAATTGATAACAGCGTTAAATACACACCCAAAGAAAGCGATGTAAAGCTTTCTGTCTTCAAACATAGAGACAAAATAGAATTACATGTTGCAGATAGGGGTCCGGGTATATCCGACAAGGATAAAAGAGAAGTATTTAAAAAATTTTATAGAACAGATTCCACAAAAAAAACAAAAGGAACAGGCCTTGGCCTTTTTTTAGTAGAAAAAATTATTAAACTTCATAAAGGCATTGTTTACATAAGAGATAATCCTCCAGCAGGTGCAAATTTTGTTATACAATTGAAACGAATTGATTAAAAATGAGTCAGCAAAAATATTCTATACTAGTTGTTGAGGATGAAGAAAACCTTCAAGAGGCATTAAAATTAAATCTTGAATTAGAAGGCTATGAGATCACTACTTGTAATAATGGGGCTATTGCTTTAAAAATAATTCATCAGGCACATTTTGATTTGATTATATTGGATGTAATGCTACCTGAACTTGACGGTATTTCTGTTTGCGAGTCAATACGATTACAAAATTTATCTACTCCAATACTAATCTTAAGTGCTAAAAACACAAGTGCTGATAGAGTTTTAGGATTAAAGAAAGGAGCAGATGATTATTTAACAAAACCGTTCAATTTAGAAGAGTTATTATTAAGGGTAGAGAAACTAATTAGAAAAAATGAACTACTCATTACCAAATCTACCATTACTGATGTTTTTGAATTTAAAAACAATTTTATTGATTTTAATGGACTAGAATGTACAAACTATAAAGGAGTTAAAATCACACTCACAAAAAAAGAAGGAATGCTGCTTCGCTTATTGATTGACAACAAGAACGAAGTGGTGACTCGCGAAAAAATTTTACAGGCCGTTTGGGGATATAATGTTTACCCAACAACACGCACCATTGATAATTTTATTTTAAACTTCAGAAAGTATTTTGAGGAAGATAGCAGAAATCCTATATACTTTCAATCCGTAAGAGGTGTTGGTTATAAGTTTTGTACACCCTGATTTTTATAAATCCCCTAACTGTGGCCTAATCACAATATCTTCCACCACCGCTTGGGTTGATAATTTTGTTGCGGCAAATACCATTTCTGCGATATCTCCGGCTTCCATAATTCTATTACTTGAGTTATCATACCCCGCCCAAGAATCGGTAAAAACGGCACCCGGAAAAACACTAGTGACTTTTATTCCATGAGGCTTTAATTCATGACGGAGATTATTGCTAAACCCATGTAATGCAAACTTGCTTACGCTATACCCTCCCCCGCCTTCATACGCTTGTAATGAAGCAATGGAGCAAATATTAAAAATGTGGCCCTGCTTTACTGCCATCATCGAGGGCAATAAAAAACGTGTAAGGTAATACGCACTATAAAAATTAATATTCATCATTTGCTCCATTACTCCTTCATCTTCATTTATGCATTTCCCAGGTATATATGAACCAGCATTGTTAATTAAAACACCTGGAGTGCCTTTGGTTAAACAAAATGCACCAAACTCTTTAACGGCTGCTTTTTCAGAAAGATCCGTGTGAAACGTATGAATAACTGTATTAGGAAATCGAATCAGTATTTCTTGTTTTGCATTTTCTATTGTTTCTGCTGATTTTGCACAAAGAATTAATTCTTCTCCTTGGGCGGCAAATTTTAATGCAATCGCTTTTCCAATACCTCTTCCCGCTCCAGTAATGATTACACTCATTGGTATAAATTTATTTATGATTAATAATTATCTTCATGTTTTATAAAGATAGAACTTCGATCTAAATTATTTAATTGTTTATGCGCCAATATCGTCACATTTTCTTTGACTTAGACCATACCCTATGGGATTTTGATACCAATGCACACGCTGCCCTAACGGATGTATTCAAAGAATTAGACTTACATCTAATGATTCAAGCTCCTTTCGAAGTTTTTTATGAAAAGTATTTGATTCACAACAAAATTTTATGGGATCGTTATCAAAAGGGATTTATTAGTACCGATGAATTAAAATGGAAAAGAATGTGGCGAACACTTTTAGATTTTAAAATCGGAAATGAAGAGCTATCAAAAAAAATGAGTCAGCTTTTTTTAGAAATTTTACCGACTAAAAAATCTGTTTTTCCTTATACCATTGAAATTCTAGAATATTTAAAAGAAAAATCCTATACGCTTCATTTAATCACTAATGGATTTGAAAAAACACAATGGAGTAAATTAAAAAATAGTAATATGGACCATTTCTTTACACATGTAGTTACTTCTGAAGCTAGTAATAGCATGAAGCCTGAAAAAGAAATATTTACTTATGCGCTAACAAAAGCGGGCGCCTCCTTAAATGAGTCCATAATGATTGGAGATAATTTAGAAGCCGATATCAAAGGTGCTTTGGATTTCGGAATAGATGCCATATTTGTAAACCATATCAATACCACTACATCTATTTCACCAACGTTCACCATTACACAATTAAAAGAATTAAAAAATATTTTATAAAAAAGCCTGTCAAATTTGACAGGCTTTTTTATACTGAAGTTAATTTTAGTGAGATTTTGGAGCAGGTTTCATTTCGCCTGTTTTCTCATCTTTTTTACCTTCTTTGTCTTTGTCGCAAGATTTCATCTTTTTGCAACAAGTTTTACCTTCTTTACAACATTTTTTCTTTTTGTCTTGAGTAGGTGCAGCAAATGACATTCCTGCAACCAACAAAGCCGCTGAGGCTAATAATAATACTTTTTTCATGATGGTAAATTTTAAAAATTTGTCTATAAATATATAACATTGTGGCTCTACAAAAAGCAAAACTCTGTTAATTTTATAAAGTTGCTATTACGGATACGCCACCCTTAACTACCTCATTTAACGAAACATTGATAGCAGTACCTACAGGTAAAAGCAAATCCACTCTACTGCCAAACTTAATAAAACCAAGCTCATCCGTTTGTTTTACGGATTGGCCCACGTGTAAATAGTTAACAATTCTTTTTGCCAAAGCCCCAGCAATTTGTTTAACTAGTATGGGGTGATTCCCCTTTTTTATCACAACAGAATGTCGTTCGTTTTCTGTAGAAGATTTTGGATTCCATGCAACTAAGTACTTTCCTTTATGATATTGACTATATAACACTTCACCACTTATTGGATTTCTGTTAACATGAACATTTGCTGGGCTCATAAAAATTGATACTTGGAGCCTTTTGTCTTTAAAATATTCTTCATCAAATATCTCCTCAATTACCACCACTTTTCCATCACAAGGAGATACCACTAATTGATCATTAACCGTGAGGTTTCTATTGGGAATCCTAAAAAAAGAAACGATAAACAGCCATAAGCCAAAAGAAATAACCCATAAACTTATAGTAATCCAACAAAAATCACATGCTAGTAGTTTTGATGTTAGGAGATTCAATGCTAGTAAAAAAATAGCAGTATAGATAATTGTTCTTGTTCCTTCGCGATGTATAGTCATATAAAAAATTGAAAAGCAAAGCTACAATTAAGAAAAGAAAATCTTATCCTAAAGAATAAATAATTTAAAATATAGCCAAACCATTGGTGTTGCAATTAAAATCGAATCAAAGCGATCCAAAAAACCTCCATGTCCTGGCATAATGCTACCGCTGTCTTTAATGTTAGCCATTCTTTTTAATTTGCTTTCTAGCAAATCTCCCATGGTTCCAAAGATTGCACAAATGCTAGCTGTTATAACCCAATTTATTTTAGTCAATTGGGGGTTGTTAACAAAATAACTTCCAACAAAAGCAACCAATGCGATACAAATAACAACACCGCCTATTGTTCCTTCCCATGTTTTTTTAGGAGAGATTTTGGAAAAAGGCGTTTTGCCTATAAAAGAACCTACTAAATACGCTGCTGTATCATTGATCCAAATAGAAAAAATTATCATACATGGAATCAATGGTGAATAGGCAATTTCTCTTTCTAGATTATGTGTGCCTAAATCTATCATAAAAGTTATAGGCAAAATGATATACAGAAAAGCAATTGGCAAAAAATAGAAATATTTTTTCGCATTGATTAGTCTTGCAATTTTACTGAATTCAAACAAACAACCAAACATTACTATGGCAAACAAAGCAATAAAGCTGTATTCATTATAAAACAATCCTCCTATCATAATGGCGACAAATACTAATGCAGTTGCGGTGCGAGTCAAGAAGGTTTGAATGTGAAGTGCCAAAATGATTTTGTTTTTGTGGTGTGAAAATAACTATTGTTGATATTCCTCCAATAGTTCTTGTTCTTTTTGTTCCATACGAACCTTGTTGTGTTCACTTTGTTTTCTTAATGCTGTAAAAAGATACACTAAAAAAAGAAGCGAAAACACGCCTAACCACCATGGTATTTTTGGGTCTAGTTTACTTACGTCAATTTTATTTTTCGTTCCACTCATGATATACATTTGAATTACTGCCATTGCATTGTTTAAAAAATGTGCAATCGTATTAACCCAAATGTTTTTAGTAGCATGATACATCCATCCTAATGCGAATCCCAAAACAAGCCTACTTAAAAAAAGATAAATAGACATGTGGATCATACTAAAAATCACAGATGTTACAATAATAGCTGCCAAAGGTTGTTTCCACCACTTTGACAACAACTGCTGTAAAGCGCCTCTAAAAAACATCTCCTCAAACAAGGCTGGCAGAAATGCCATGATTACAAGCGCTAAAAAAAAATCTGCAGCACCTTGTAAATGACTTAACATATTCACTTGATCGTTGTAGGCATTTTCCAAATTTTTTGCAACAGTATTAATTGATGGATAATAGGACAACACTTTTTCTGATAAATCTTGCATGGGACCGGCCAACATATTGGCAGTAAATATAATGGCAAATCCTAGCGCAATCTGTTTGATTGAAAAATATTTATTAAACCCTAACCAAAACATGTTTTTACCATTACATATTATTGTGTAGAAAATTACTGGCACAAACAATATGGAAAACGTGCCCATGATTTGCATCAGTCTGATATAACCAATATTATCAGGATTTTTAAATGCTGTTTGTAATGCTAGATTTAAATTGACAAATGATGTACTAGCTGGAACCATTTGAAAAGCGATTATCGCTTGAATAATGGTTGCTAAAATTAAACCAGCGCCAACGAAAACCAATAATATGCCTAGTTGCGCAACACCATTATAGCCTTTTATACTTTTATATTGCATAGCAAGTCTTTAATTTGTAATTTTGTTCTGCAATATACAAATTATGCTATGCCTACAATAGGTAAAATTATACTTCCAGAATTTCCATTACTTCTTGCACCCATGGAGGATGTAAGCGATCCTCCTTTTAGAGCTGTTTGTAAAGACAATGGTGCAGACCTAATGTATAGTGAATTTATCAGCAGCGAAGGACTCATTCGTGATGCCATCAAAAGCAAGCAAAAACTAGATTTCACTGAAGAAGAAAGACCTTTTGGTATTCAGATTTTTGGAGGAGACGAAGAAGCAATGGCCATGAGTGCTCGTATTTGTGAAACCGTTAACCCCGATTTGGTTGATATCAACTTTGGATGCCCCGTAAAAAAAGTAGTCAGTAAGGGGGCAGGTGCAGGCGTATTAAAAGATATTGACCTAATGATTCGTTTAACCGAAGCTGTTGTAAAAAGCACCCAATTGCCTGTAACTGTAAAAACAAGACTTGGCTGGGACGATCAATCTAAAAACATTGAAGAAGTTGCAGAAAGATTACAAGATGTTGGCGTGAAAGCCTTGGCTATACACGGTCGAACTCGAGCCCAATTATACAAAGGCGAAGCAGATTGGACCTTGATTGGAAAAGTAAAAAACAACCCACGTATACACATCCCTATTTTTGGAAATGGCGATATTGACAGTCCTCAAAAAGCATTGGATTACAAAAATAGATATGGAGTAGATGGGATTATGATTGGGAGAGCTGCCATTGGTTACCCTTGGATCTTCCGGGAAATTAAGACCTATTTAAAAGACAAAACACTTCTTCCCACTCCTACTCTTGAAGAGCGAATCGCCGTATGCAAAAAACATTTATCCAAATCGGTAGAATGGAAAGGCCCAATTGTAGGTATTAATGAAATGAGAAGACACTATACTAATTATTTAAAAGGATTACCAGGTATAAAAGAATTTAGATATAAACTTGTGACTCTTACTTCTCCCGAAAGCATTTATGAAGTACTAGATGAAATTGGCGTTCATTATAAAGACTATCAATTTCCGCACATTCCTATTGAGATTATTGATTATCATCAAAACTGTCCTTTGTAAAGAAAGTTCTTTACTATGGTTGATTAAATAGAGCTTGGTGAACTTCGGGTCCTAATGGATCAATTGATGATGAAAAAAAATGAGTTAATTGGCCGTTTTCATTGATAAGATATTTGCAAAAATTCCAAGTAGGCTCTTGTACATTCCAGCCATTTTGAGTTTTGTCTGTTAGCCATTTAAAAACAAGTTGCTGGTCTTTCTTTTTAATTACACTTGCTTTTTTGGCGATTGGAAAAGTAATTCCATAATTTTTCTTGCAAAAGTTTGCAATTGTTGCATCATCACCCTTTTCTTGATTATTAAAATCATTTGCCGGGAAAGCGATAATGATTAAACTATCTTGATATTGAAGATATAGTTTCTCCAATGCATCATATTGAGCAGTAAATCCACAATTGGATGCAGTATTGACAAGCAATACTTTTTTTCCTTTACAAGAAGACATGAGAAAGGCACTGTCATTATTTAGAGTAAAATGAAGAGAATAAAAATCTACTGGGGCTGGTGGATGTTTTAAAGTATCGATTTGCGCAGTAGATTTTCCGAGTTTCATTAAAAGAGGATAAATGGTTTTTAATACTTTTTGTTTAAATGTCATAGTGGTATCGCTTGAACGTGTTGCAGAAGAACAACAAGAAAGAAATAAAAAAATAGAGGTGAATAAAATTAATGAACGCTTCATGTATTGTTTTTAAAAATGCACAGAACTGAATTACATTTGTTGTAAAGTTACACATAAATGAGAACTGATGAAGAATATATGAAGCTAGCGCTTCAAGAAGCACAAAAGGCAATGGACAGAGAAGAAGTACCAATCGGAGCAATTGTCGTTTTACAAAACAAAATTATCGCCAAAGCCTATAATCAGGTAGAAATGATGAACGACAGCACAGCGCATGCAGAAATCATTGCATTAACTACTGCCTATAATTACCTTGGAAGCAAATACTTGCCTGATGCGATTTTGTATGTTACTGTCGAGCCCTGTTTAATGTGTTCTGGAGCCTTATATTGGAGTAAAATTGGTAAAATTGTATTTGGGGCTCATGATGAAAAAAATAGTTACAGAAGAAGCACAGGAAAGAACAACCCATTTCATCCCAAAACTGAGCTTATTGGAGGTGTTTTAGAAGATGAATGTGCACAATTAATGAAAGATTTTTTTAAAAAATTAAGAGATAAATAAAAATATAAAACAAAGGACCTGTAAATTCAGCATAAACTTTCCTTTCTGATTTAAGTAATGCATTAACTTTGTCAACCGAATTATTTTCTACATACATAAACAAACTACTATGTCATTTACATTAGCACCCTTACCTTACGCTCACGAAGCGCTTGAGCCACACATTGATGCACAAACAATGCATATTCACCATGGCAAACATCATCAAGCATATGTTGATAACCTAAACAAGGCCATTGCGGGAACAACACATGAGTCTGCAACCATTGAAGAATTAGTAAAAAACGCAGGAAGTATTAGTCCTGCAGTTCGCAATAATGGTGGAGGACACTGGAATCATACTTTTTTTTGGGCTAGTATGGCGCCTAATGCAGGTGGTACACCAAGCGGAAAATTAGCAGACGCTATCAATTCGGCTTTCGGTTCTTTCGATGCTTTCAAAGAAAAAATGAGTCAGGCCGGAATGACACGTTTTGGAAGTGGATGGGCCTGGTTGATTGTAAAAGAGGGTACATTAGAAATTTGCTCAACCCCTAATCAAGATAATCCACTTATGGAAATTGCCGAAGTAAAAGGAACTCCTATATTAGGAGTAGATGTGTGGGAACATGCCTATTATTTAAAATACCAAAACAAACGTGCTGATTATTTAGCGGCTTTTTGGAATGTGGTCAATTGGACAATTGTACAAGAAAGAATGATTGCTGCTTTATAATACAAAATATTTCTTCTAATAAAAGCTTACAATTATCTGTAAAAAAACTACAGATTTTGTAAGCTTTTTTTATTTCGATGCTTCTTTCCATTTGATTGATTAATTTTTTATGAGATTTTTAAAGTTTTTCATAAACGAATATTCATAGATGATTAGGTGGAATTAACTTGCGGGCAAAAGAAAAAAAATGAACCAAGATTCTTACATAGATCATCTAAAATCAGCGATTGAACCCTTGCGCCAACAGATCATTCATCATAAAGTTTATAGTGTAATTAATGACTTAGACGATTTGAATATTTTCATGAAATACCATGTGTTTGCAGTATGGGACTTTATGTCACTTTTAAAATCGTTACAAAAAAAACTAACCTGCACTGATGTTCCTTGGTTTCCGATAGGTAATGCAGAAACGAGATTTTTAATTAATGAAATTGTGGTAGGAGAAGAATCTGATGTAGATAATGTTGGTGTTAGAAAAAGTCATTTTGAAATATATATAGACGCAATGAGACAATCAGGTGCAGATACCACTTGCATTGAAACATTTATTGATTCATTGAAAAAAAATAAAGAACTAGAAAAAGCCTATGAAAAAGCGAAAGTTCCAAAGGCTGCTCAATCATTTGTAAATAACACCTTTCAAGTCATTCAATCCAACAAAGCGCATCTTCAAGCTGCTACCTTTACATTCGGAAGAGAAGATTTAATCCCTGGTATGTTCATTTCTATGATTCGGGATATCGACAGTAAATTTCCTGACAGCATCTCTGTTTTTAAATATTATTTGGAACGTCACATCGAAGTTGATGGTGATCACCATAGTCATCTAGCCTTGGCTATGACAGCCTCTCTATGTTGTACCGATAAGCAATATTGGGAAGAAGCCCAAGAGGCAACGATTTCCTCTTTGCAAAGCAGGATTGCACTATGGGATGGGGTATATGAGGAGATTGTGAGTAGGCAATAGGCTCTATTCGTCTTGTGAGAAAATAAAACATATTTAATGTGATGAAAAAATCAAGAAGCCCCCTAAACTAAGGAGACTTCTGAAAATTTTTTATTTTTTGAAAGATTTATTACTATCACTTTTTATTCCCATCCACATCCAGCTCGATGATATCTAGTCCGAATTTTTTTAACCCAGGTAATATCTTTTCTTTATCACCTACTAAAAGAATATTCATTTTATCTGTTTGCAACCATTTATTTGAAAGACTATCTATATCTGATTTGCTAATGGTTTTTAATATATCATTTTGAATTTCCAGGTAATTTCCTTCTAAATTAAAATCCAATAATCGAGCTACAAATCCTGATTTTTGTCCAGGGGTTTCATATTGTAAAGCGTCTCTTTGTCCAATGGCACTTTTCATAAAAGTCAATTCATCTTTTGTGATTCCGTCTTTATTGTAATGATTTAATTCTTTTAAAATCTCTGTAAGGGCACTATCAGTAGCATCTGCTCTAATGCCAGAACTAAAAAGGTATTCTACACTGTATTTATCGCCACTAAAACTAGATCGCGCACCATATGTCCAGCCTTTATCTTCTCTGAGATTTAAATTTAATCTACTATTAAAATTTCCTCCCAACACATAGTTCATCAAGTCTGCTTTATAATACTCTCCTGTTGGATCGTATTTCATATCAACGATCTTGCCTATACGAAATTCTGTTTGAGCGGCCTTTGGAACATCTACTAAATAAATTTTAGTTTTATCAATAGAAGCGGCAACAGGTGGAGTTGGTAAATGAACTGATTGATGAGACAAGGAAGAGAGAAACGAAAGCTTTGGAAGTATTTCGTTTTCTGTAACATCTCCAACAATTACTATTTTAGCATCTTCTGTTGTGAAATGACGTTCGTAATAATTTTGAACATCCGTAAGAGTAAGATTTTTTACAGTATATTCTGTTCCATTATCATTCATTCCTAAAATATTTTCAGGACCATAAGTAATTTTATTAAAAACGTTGCTCGCAATAGTAGCTGGTTGTGATTTGGATTGTTTAAACCCTTCCAGTATTTGTTTTTGAATTCGATTAAATGCGTCTTGTGTAAAATTGGGATGCAATATTCTTTCTTCTAAAAGCTGCATAGTTTGGTCAACATTCTTTTTTAATGATTGTACATAAAAGCGAATGCCGTCAAACGTGTTTCCTACGGATATACTACTTCCGATTTTTTGTAGCGCTACACTCATAGATTCGGCTGAAAAATTCTTAGTGTCTTCGTTCAACATGTTGCCAACAAAATTGGCTAATCCAATTTTAGATGTATCTGTTGCTTGTGCCAAATGCCCACCCGGTATGGTTATGGTAATATTTATCAAAGGAAGTTCGTTATATGCAGCTCCAATAATTTTCATGCCATTCATTTCTTTTTTCCAATACACAGGCACTTTTACAACAGGGTTATTTCCAACACCTGGCATTATGCTTCTGTCAAATTTGTCTTTTCCTTTTTTATAAACCAATCCTTTGTAACCATAGTTGGGGCGAACATAATGACTACTATCTATTGAATAATTATTTGACATAGCAGGACCATTTTTATCAGACTTGGTTAATATGCTTACACTCACACATCCTTTTCCTTTTATATAAGTATTGTACACACGCATTACATCTTCTTTGGTAACAGATTGATACATTGATAATAGTTTTCCAATCTGATTTGGATTTCCAGTAAACGTTTGAAATGCTGCTAGTTGAGACACTTTTCCAGATACACTTTGTAATCCATTGATATATTGTGATTCTATATTGCCTTTAAACTTCTCGATATCTTCATTAGTGACACCCCTTTTTTCAAAAGTCAACAAAGTTTCTTTATACAATGAGTCCATGGTGGCTAAAGATTTGCCTGGCAATGGGATGATTTGAACAGAAAAGTCGCCTGCCAATTCATTCAATCTGCTGTTAGCATTGGCTTGTAAAGCTTTTTGTGTTTTAATCAACTGCTGATACAAAATGGAAGTTTTTCCCTGACCAATAATTTGTGCTAAACAAGCAAGAGGTGCCATATCCGTATCATAGTTGGGCACGGTTGGATAGGTTTTCACTAGCATCGGTACTCTGGCATAATTGTCAACATATGAAACATAGCGATCGCTTGTTAATTGAAAATTAGGCAATGAGGTTTTAGTAACATTTGGACATTTTTGTATGCTACTAAAATATTTTTCTACCCACTTAATGGTTTGAGAAGGATTGATATCTCCGCCGATGGTTAATGTAGCATTGTTTGGGCCATACCAACGCAAAAAGAAATTTTTTAAATCTTGAACATCTACTCTGTTTAGATCTTCTACATACCCAATAGTTAACCAACTATAAGGATGGCCATATGGATATAGGTTCTTACTGGTAAATTCACCCATCAAACCATAGGGCCTATTATCATAGTTTTGTCCGCGTTCATTTTTTACGGTGCTTCTTTGCACTTCAAATTTTTGTTGCGTTACGGCATCTAAGAAAAAGCCCATTCTATCTGACTCTAACCATAGCATTTTTTCTAACTGATTACTAGGCACTGTCTCAAAATAGTTGGTTCTATCCAAATTTGTACTTCCATTTAGTGTTCCTCCTGCAGCGGTAATTGTTTTAAAATGTTGTTCATCCGCTACATGATCGCTTCCTTGAAACTGCATGTGTTCAAAAAAATGAGCAAATCCACTTTTTCCGATTTCTTCTCTTGCACTACCCACATGATAGGTTACATCAACATGAACCAAAGGGTCACTATGGTCTTCATGCAATACAATGGTTAGTCCATTCGGTAATACATACTTTTCATACGGAATAATGATTTCATTTCCCTTCTTTTCTACTTTTTCTATCAAACGTGCCTGACTGAACATACTTTTTGAAACAATACATAGGGCGGCTATTAGAATAAGTATTTTTTGCATGTAGATATAATTTAGATTCAAATGTAAATAAAAAAGCCATGGCTTTTGTTACTCAAGCCATGGCCAATTCCTTGATTCCTAAAAAAATTTATCTTCTATTTAGCTTTGAAAGCAATCTTAAAATTTCCATATACAGCCATACAAAAGTAACCATCAAGCCAAATGCTCCATACCATTCCATGTATTTTGGAGCTCCCATTGCAGCCCCCTGTTCAATCATATCAAAATCAAGAATCAAATTTAAAGCAGCAATGGCAACCACTACTAATGAGAAGCCAATTCCGAACATACCGCTACCATTAATAAAGGGCATATTTGCATTTACATCTACATGAAACATGCTCAATAACATTGTTATTAAATAAAATATTCCAATTCCTATTGTTGCGGCGATTAAAACCGATTTGAATTTTTCTGTTGCTTTGATGATTTTGAAAGAATATAGAAAATACATGCCGATACCTACTGAGAAAGTTAATCCTACGGCTTGTAACACTATGCCATTGTACATTTCGTTAAACATAGCTGAAATCGCACCAATAAACAGCCCCTCACAAAGCGCATATAATGGAGCTAAATATTGCGACCACTCTCTTTTAAAAGTAATCACTAAAGCAATAACAAATCCTCCAATAGCTCCTCCTAAAATCATAGGCATTAAACTCTGACTTGTTCCTTCAGATGCTGCAAATTCTTTCCATGAATAGTATGCAGATCCCATGAGCATTAATAACATGAAACCAAATTTATTCAAGGTGCCATTGATAGTCATGGCGTTTTCTTGAGTAAATGAAGTAGAGATGACTGTATCTCTGAATTTTTTTTCTGAAAGGGTTGGATTGCCCGATTTAAATAATGACATAGTTATAAATTTTTCTAAAGTTATCAAATTTTTGAAATACTTACCTCATTATAAATAAATTTTAACCATTTGGGTATTACCTTTGTTTTATGGATCAACTACTTGCAAAAATTGAACAATACAAACTTGAGATTCAAGCCTCATCAGTAGGTTCAAAAGAAGAATTAGAAAACTTCAGAATAAAATATTTAGGCACAAAAGGTTTATTGAAATCCGTAATGGGAGAAATGAAAGATGTGCCTAATGAACAAAAAAAAGCAGCCGGACAATTATTAAATGAATTTAAATTATTTGTCGAGGCTTTTTATCAGCAACTATCAGATTCTTTTGAAGTGTCTGACAATCAATCAGCTAATTATATTGATAGTAGTTTACCAGGGCAGTCTTTGCCATTAGGATCCAGACATCCCATCAGTATTGTACAAAATAAAATGATAGGCATCTTTCAAAGACTTGGATTTTCTATTGCCGAAGGTCCGGAAATTGAAGACGACTGGCATAACTTCTCAGCATTAAATCTTCCTGAAAATCATCCTGCTCGAGATATGCAGGACACTTTTTATATTAGCCAACATCCGGATTGGCTATTACGAACACATACAAGCAATGCACAAATACGAGCAATGGAAAAAGGAGAATTGCCTTTAAGAATTATTTGTCCGGGTCGTGTATATAGAAATGAAACCATTAGTGCCAGAGCACATTGTTTTTTTAATCAAGTAGAAGGATTATACATCGCTGAGAACGTTTCATTTGCTGATTTAAAACAAACACTCTACTTTTTTGTGAAAGAAATGTTTGGTGCAGATGTAGAAGTTCGTTTTAGACCATCTTATTTCCCTTTTACAGAACCTAGTGCTGAAATGGATATCAGTTGTTTGATTTGTAGTGGGAAAGGATGTAGTGTTTGTAAAAGAACTGGTTGGGTGGAAATATTAGGATGTGGCATGGTTCATCCAAAAGTGCTTGAAAATTGCGGTATCGATAGTAATAAATATACTGGATTTGCATTTGGTATGGGGGTAGAACGGATTACAATGCTTACCTATCAAGTAAAAGATCTTAGGTTGTTCAGTGAAAATGATGTTCGATTTTTAAAACAATTTACCTAACATGATTACAAAAATAGGTGTAGTGGGGGCTGGCACAATGGGTAGTGGCATTGCGCTTTGTGTGGCGCAACATGGCTTTACAACTTTGCTTTTTGACTCAAATGCTACAGCCATAGAAACTGCAAAAAAATCGATAAGCAAAAATCTTTCTTCGCTTCTTGAAAAAAACAAACTCACACTTGAAGAAAAAACAGCAATAGAAAATCGAATTCAATATTGTAATGAGATCAAAGACTGTAAAGCTGATTTAATCATTGAAGCTATTATCGAAAAGGTGGACATCAAAACAAGTGTATTCAATGAGCTTGCACTTATCAATTCAAACAAAACAATTTTTACAAGCAACACCTCTTCCTTGTCAATTAACAGAATTCAAGAAAAATTTGCATATCCTGATAGATTTGCAGGTATGCATTTTTTTAATCCTGCTCAATTAATGAAATTGGTAGAGGTAGTAAAAGGAGATCAAACATCTCAAGATGTAATAGAAACATTGGTTGAAGTATGTGACAGGCTTCAAAAAACTGCCGTAGTATGTAAAGACGCACCTGGATTCATTGTAAATCGGGTGGCTCGTCATTATTATTTAGAAGCTATGAAACTAGTCTCTGTTAACATGGCTAGTATTGAACAAGTGGATACTATCATGGAATCAGCTGGTTTTAAAATGGGGCCATTCAAACTAATGGACCTAATTGGTAACGATATTAATCTTGCTGTTACAACATCACTTTATGATGCCTGTAACCAAGCTATTCGATTTGAGCCATCACCTCTACAAATACAAAAAGTACAGATAGGCGCATTAGGAAAAAAAACTGGTAAGGGTTTTTATAATTACAGCTAAACTTTTAACAACATTGAGTCTTTTCGAAAGTATTAAACCAAGTTCATGCAAATAAAGCCTTTAGAAAAAGATGCAGTGTGTCTGGTAACGGGCGCTTCTGGTTTACTTGGAAAAGTAATTGTTCAGCAATTATTACCCAAAGGAGTAAAAGTAAAAGCGATTGTAAACAAAACTATCTTTTCAGATATTACACATCCAAATCTGGATATCATTCAATGTGATTTGTTAGATATCATTTCATTAGAGGAAATAATGACTGGAGTAGATTTTGTTTTTCATTGTGCAGGATTAGTAAAGTTTACACCCAAAACAAAAAAACAACTTTATCAAATTAATGTAGAAGCCACTGCCAATCTCGTTAATGCTGCGCTTTCGGCGGGCGTAAAAAAATTAGTACATGTTAGTTCAGTAGCTGCGTTAGGAAGAATGATAGAAGATGAAGCCATAAACGAAACCATGTCTTGGACCCCAAAAACAGGGGGAAGTGTATATGGTCACAGCAAATATTTGGGCGAGCTTGAGGTATGGAGAGGCATAGCTGAGGGACTTCCATCGGTTATTGTAAATCCAAGTATTATTTTAGGACCAGGAAACTGGCTAGATGGGTCAACAGCTATCTTTAAAAAAGTATATGATGGATTAAAATGGTATTCTGAAGGAAGAACTGGTTTTGTAGATGTAAGAGATGTAAGCAAATCGATGATTTTATTAATGGAATCTGATTGTGTAGCAGAAAAATTTATTATAAGTGGACACAATCAATCTTTTAAATCAATTGTTCATTTGATTGCTGATGCTTTTTCAAAAAAGAAGGCTCATAAAAAAGTAACGCCTATCATGGCAAATATTATTTGGAGACTTGAAAAAATAAGAAGTGGGTTATTAGGAATAGAACCACTGATAACAAAAGAAACAGCTAAAGCCGCAATTGCAAAAGTTTCTTTTGATAATCAAAAATTTTTATTGGCATTCCCTTCTTTTGCTTACACACCTATTGAAGAAACAATATCATATTGTTCAAAAATGCTAGTGGAAAAAGTAAATAATTAGTTTACTTATTTCTTCATTACTTTATCCCATAACTCAGGGATTCTTTTTATCCATACTAACTCTCTTTGTTTGATTTTGGCATCTTGTACGGGCGAACCAAAATAAACTTTGTTGCCTTCCAAATCACCTCCTACTCCACTTTGAGCAAAGATGACTGCATTTTCTCCGATAGTTAGTGTTTTATTCACACCCACTTGCCCCCACAATGTAACGCCATCTTTCAAAGTAGCGGCTCCAGCAATAGCCACTTGAGCAGCCATTAAGCAATTTCTCCCTACAATAGTGTCATGACCAATATGCACTTGATTATCGAGCTTGGTACCTTTTCCTATAACCGTATCATGACTAACGCCTCTATCAATTGTGCAACAAGCTCCAATTTCAACATCATCTTGTATGATAACTCTTCCGCAATCAGGCATTTTTTTATACCAAACTTCTCGGTTTTTTTTGGTGTTGTAATAAAAGCCATTACTACCAATTACAGAGCCAGATTGTATCACAACATTATCACCAATAATGCAATGGTCCATAATCGTAACATTCGGATAGATAATGGTGTTTTTCCCAATGGTTACATGATTACCAATAAAAACATTCGGATATACAATGGTATCTTCTCCAACTTGAGAAGAATCACTTTTCATTTTATTTGAGGGTTCAAAAGGTCGGAAGTGGTTTACTATTTTACAATATGCATCAAAAGGATGATCAACAACCAAAAGAGCTTTGTCGGCAGGAACATCAACGGGCTGATTAATTATAATAAAACTTGCTTCACTGTTGATGCATTTATCATAGTATTTAGGATGATCTACAAATACAAGGTCTCCTTTTTCAACTTTATGAATCTCATTTATGCCCGTCACCAAAGTGTTTGTGCTACCGACGATAGTTGCATTAATTAATTCACTTATAAATTGTAAAGAAACTGGAGAAGGAAATTGCATATAAAAAAATTTAAAAAATTAATTTGTAATAAAATCTTCAAACAGATATACTTGAATGATTTTTTACAAAAGTATTATTTTAAAGCTAATGGATGAAACAAATGAATCAAAGGAAAGATTTTAACTTGAAACCCTATAATTGTATGAAAATTGAGATAAATCAAGAAAATAAAACCTCGGTATACAAAATATTTTTTCTGAAAAGCTGACTAAAGATTTAGAATGATTTTACTTGCAATGTTTTTGATTTCTAAAATCAAAAATGAAATATCAAAAAAAACAATTAATGAAACACATTGATATTACTACTGTTTCAAGAGTTTTATTTTTTTCTGTAGAAAATAAAATGCAAAAGCAAAACATTTTTTTTTCATTCGAAAAAATCTCTTTGTTTCCATTATCCACAAGTCAAAATAAAATGTTGATAAAATAGTTAGAAATATTTTTTTGTAATGAAAAAATTATTTCTAATATTGTGTAGGGAATTTATTTCCCGTACTTACTAACCCATCCATATAATAAAAAGCCTGACATAATATGTTGGGCTTTTTTAATGCAGTTTAAAAAAGAATTTGTTACACTTATTTATACATAGAGACTCCTTTATACAATAATTTATCATTTACTTTGTAATAAAAAAAATATGCTACAATCAATGACTGGATTTGGAAGGGCAGAACAAAGTGTTGGCGACAAAACTTTTTTTGTAGAAGTAAAAGCATTGAATGGAAAACAATTCGAACTTCAGTTAAAAACGCCTTCATTGTTAAAGCCGTTTGAATTTGATATTCGTCAACTCATTCAGGAACATTTAATCAGGGGG
Source organism: Chitinophagaceae bacterium (assembly GCA_947452965.1). Lineage (GTDB taxonomy): Bacteria > Bacteroidota > Bacteroidia > Chitinophagales > Chitinophagaceae > Ferruginibacter. The sequence continues at coordinate 252,724 of CANGEW010000001.1, forward strand.
TCGGTTGATTGCTATATTGTAATCAAACAAAATGGTGCCAGTAAGCCTGTTGTAATCAATACAGAATTAATAAAAGGATACTACGCTCAAATCAATCAATTAGCAGAAGAACTTGATATTGATACCAACTCTGTACTCAGTTCATTGTTAAGACTTCCGGAAGTAGTGAATCCAAGCACTGAAGTGCTATCAGAAAAAGAGTTTGAGGTATTTAAAACCGTATTACTAAAAGCAATCACTGAATTAGTTGCCCATCGAAAAGAAGAGGGGGTGATTCTTGAAAAAGATTTATTGAGCAGGATTGAAAACATTCGTTTGCAAGAAGAAGCTATTTTGCAATTTGAACCCAATAGAATTATTAGAATTAAAGAAGAAATCAATCAATTGTTATTGAAATATGTTGGAAAAGAAAACATAGATCACAACAGAATGGAACAAGAGTTGATTTATTATATGGAAAAAATAGATATCCATGAAGAGCAAATTCGATTGAGGCAACATTGTGAATATTTTGCAGAAGTAATTCATGGTAGCGAAATTAGTAAAGGAAAAAAATTATCTTTCATTCTTCAAGAAGTTGGGCGTGAAATAAACACGACAGGAAGCAAAGCATATGATGTAGAGATTCAAAAATGTGTGGTTGTCATGAAAGATGAATTAGAAAAAGCAAAAGAACAAATTTTAAATATTTTGTAGCGCTATTTTTATTGGTTAGATTATCTACTGTAAATGATTTTTTGATGAAATTTTTTTTGCCTGTCTTATGTTTTGTTTTGGCAACCGCCAATATTTCATGTAATCAAATTGATTTGTTTGAATTACATACAAGTATTCCTGATAGTGAATGGAAAAGTGACAATAATTGTAAAGGAACTTTTTCTATTAATGATACTAATTCAATGTATAACATCTATGTGATCATTCGTCATACAGATGCATATGCTTATAATAACATTTGGCTTAATTTGGGTTCTCAAGCGCCAGGAGATACCATGAATTTTCAAAAAATCAACTGTGTATTAGGAAATGACCAGCAAGGTTGGGAAGGCGTTGGGATGAATGACATCTGGGAGGTAAGAAAAAAAATCAATGAAATGCCTTGTAAATTTAAAAAAATTGGTGCCTACTCCTACCAAATTAATCATATCATGAGGGAAGACCCTTTAAAAAACATTTTAAGTGTTGGAATAAGAATTCAGAAGATTGAAAATTAGTCTGTGTTAAAATTATCGATGACACGAAAAAAATGAATGAATAACAAGTGAATTTGATCTCAAATTGTATCTTTACAAGAAGTATATAAAAACTATTTACACGTGAAAAAAAATATCGTTGTATTATTTTGTTGTTTGACGCTACACTTTACTACACAAGCTCAAAATCAAGGTGTGTTTCATGAGGGCGAATACGGATTTACCGTTGGGGCCTCTCATTACTTTGGAGACTTAAATACAAGATCTGCATTAAATAGGCCAAATATGGCCTTGGGATTGTTTTTTAGGAAACAATTTGGCAACTACATAGGATTAAGGGTTGCTGGTAGGTATACACAATTAGCATATAGTGACAAGTATAGCAATAATTTATACCAAAAGACTAGAAACCTAAATTTTAATACAGATATTTATGAATTTGCTGTGCAAGGTGATTTTAATTTCTTTAAATTCATTTCTAATAGTGATTATGATAGATTTACCCCCTATGTTACACTAGGAGTTGGCTTTTTCTCATATGATCCATATGTAATTGACCAAGGAAAAAAAGTATATTTACGTCCTTTAGGTACTGAAGGTCAAGCAATTGGATATCAAGGAAGATCTGAATATAGCACAATGGCTCTATGTATCCCTTTCGGAATCGGCTTCAAATATAGCTTAACCGATAAAATGAATCTTTCTTTTGAAATCAGTCAACGTTTTACCTCTACAGATTACATTGATGATGTTAGCACCACTTATATTGGTAGTGATAAGTTTCAAAGAGATGCAAACGGTGGGCTAACGCCTGCGGGTATGTATCAAGATATGTCGGTTGGTCAATCTTTAGGTAAAGAAGGTAGACAAAGAGGCTGGAGTCAACAAAATGATCAATATGTAATAGCTGAAATTGGAATCTCCTTCAATATTAATTCCTATAAATGCCCTTCCCAATAATCACTTTGGATTATTAAAGATATTTTATACACTACTTTAATGGCTGATTCTTAATAAGTTTCGGCCATTTTTGTTACTTTTGCGACTTACATTAATGGTTATTTTAATAATAAAGTGAGCCTACAAAAAACAATCAATCATAATGCGCTTCCCAAACATATTGCCATTATCATGGATGGTAATGGAAGATGGGCGGAAGAACGCAAACAGGACAGGTTATTTGGCCATTTTGCTGGTGTAGAAAGTGTAAGAGATATTGTGGAAGGCGCAGCAGAATTAGGCATCAATTACCTTACACTATACGCTTTCAGCACAGAAAACTGGGATCGTCCGAAAAGCGAAGTAGATGGATTGATGGAGCTATTGGTTGATACAATAAAAAAAGAAGTTCCTACGCTCAATAAAAATAATATTCGCTTACACGTGATTGGAGATACCGACATGTTGCCAGAAAATGCTCGCAAACAGCTGTTTTCGGCTGTCAATGAAACGGCTTTAAATACGGGACTGAATCTTAATATGGCATTGAGCTATAGTAGCAGATGGGAGATAGTTTCAGCTGTGCAAAAGATTGTAAAAGATGTTCGACTGGGAAAAATAACAGAAACCGAAATCACTCAACCGCTTTTTAGTAAGTATCTTACAACAGGAGATTTCCCTGATCCAGAACTAATGATTAGAACTAGTGGGGAATATCGAATTAGTAACTTTTTATTATTTCAAATGGCATACACCGAATTCTATTTTACAGACATATTATGGCCTGATTTTAGAAAACAAAATCTGTACGAAGCTATTTTAGATTATCAAAACAGGGAAAGACGATTTGGGAAAACAACAAAACAAATATTGGATAATACTCAAAATATGTAGCCGAAACGGTTCATTTAACAAATACTTTTCATTAATGGGCTTAATTTGCCACACTAAAAAAAAATAGATGCGCACTATAGTACAGAAAGTAGTTTTACTGGGAGTTTTGTTTTGTTTGGGGATGCATCTATTTGCACAAAATGATACCCTTCCGGGAAAGGAAAATAAATTTATTCAAGAAATCTTCAATAGTCGATACCCTAAAGTATACAATATTGCAGGAATCACCGTAAGCGGTGTTAAATACTTTGATCAAAATTTAATTATCTCAATTACTGGAATCGCAGTTGGAGATAAAGTTCAAATTCCAGGATCTGATGTTTTTTCTAAAGCTATAACCAAGCTATGGAAACAGAACATTGCTTCTGCTGTAGATATCTCCATTACAAAAATAGTAGGGTCGGATATTTTTTTGGAAATATCCATCAATGAGAGGCCTAAATTAATCAGCTTTTCTTTTGAAGGTGTCAAAAAAAGTGAGCGCGAAGATCTAGAAACAAAATGTGGTCTATTTAAAGAAAGAGTTATCACAGATAACATGAAATTAAGTGCTGTGGAAGCCATACAAAAATACTACTTTGAAAAAGGATATAGAAAAATCGATATCCAAACGAAAGAAGAAATTGTAGACGGTATAAAAAACGGGGTCATATTAACATTCATAATAAACAAGGGCAAAAAGGTTCGAATCAATTCTATCAACTTTACAGGCAATAGCCAATTCGATGATGCTTCATTAAAAAAACAAATGAAGGAAACACACGAAATGTGGAGATGCACTTTATATCCAATAGAATCTTCTAATCCATATGGAGATACCTCTAAAGCTAAAACATTTAAACAGTTTCTTAACGAAAGAGCTTATTTGTATCCTACCAGAATTCTTGATTTTCTCAATCCGTATTTAAGGATAAAAATTTTAACTACCTCTAAATTTAGCGACACTAAATATGAAGAGGATAAAGAAAAAATAATTGACTACTATAACTCTCAAGGCTTAAGAGATGCCATAATTGTTTCTGACACTCAAATCCTTAATAAAAAGGGGAACCTTGATATAGATATCAAAATTCACGAGGGTCATCAATATCGATTCGGGAATATTAGTTGGAGAGGAAATACGAAGTACTCCGATTCTGTTTTGAATTTCCTTTTAGGTATTCAAAAAGGCGATATATATAATTTAGAGTTGCTCAACAAAAGATTAGGCAAACAACTCTCTATGGAAGGTGGCGACATTAGTAGTTTGTATCTTGATGATGGATATTTATTTTTTCGATTAGACCCTGTTGAAACATCCGTTTACAATGATACTATTGATTTTGAAATCAGGATAAGTGAAGGTCCTCAAGCTACTTATGGGAAAATCACTGTTTCAGGCAACGACAAAACGAAGGACTATGTTATTCTAAGAGAAATGCGTACCCTTCCTGGAGAAAAATTTAGTAGGGCAGATATCATTCGTACACAAAGAGAATTGTCACAGCTAGGATTTTTCAACCCTGAAAAAATAAGTCCCAATATTGTTCCCAATCAATCTAATGGAACCGTTGATATTAATTGGGAGGTGGAAGAAAAATCTTCCGATCAATTAGAGTTGTCGGCAGGTTATGGAGGAGGATTTGGACTAACAGGAACATTAGGGGTTGTTTTTAATAACTTCTCTATAAAAAACATCACAAAAAAATCTACCTGGGATCCTTTACCCTCTGGGGATGGTCAAAAGCTAAGTCTCAGGGTTTCCTCAAATGGAAAAATTTATCAATCCTATAGTTTTTCTTTTACTGAACCTTGGTTAGGTGGTAAAAAAAGAAACTCTTTTTCATTTGGGTATAATTATTCGAAATATAATAATTTCAATTACATAGATGCTAATGCTAATTCAATTGAGTCGTACATTCAAACTAACAGCATCGATGTTTCTTTAGGAAAACAATTAAAATGGCCAGATGATTATTTCAACTTAGTATATAGTTTACGTTTTCAACAATATGTTTTAAAAAATTACAACCAATTTTTTAGTGGGATTTCAAACATGACGTCTAATAACGTCAGCATGAAGCTTTCTTTATTAAGAAACTCCGCTGGTCCTAACCCTGTGTTTCCTACAAATGGTTCTAATTTTGATTTAAGCTGCCAATTTACTTTGCCTTACTCATTATTGGGAATGACTTCTGGTAGTGAAAATAAATATGAATTACCTGAATTTCATAAATGGCGCTTTGCGGGAGATTGGTATACTCCAATTGGTAGAGCAAGGGGTGAAGAAAAAAACAAACAATTTATTTTACGAACAGCTGTGAAATTTGGATTCATTGGAAGATATAATAGCAAATTAGATGTGTCTCCTTTTGAAAGATTTCAATTAGGAGATGCTGGATTAAATTCTGTTTCTCAAGGCATGGGTGTTTTTGGATATGACATAGTTTCACAAAGAGGTTATCCAGTATATTCAAGCTCTGATCCAAAATTTAACCCAGAAAATGCAAGCGCTGCAGACCGATTTACTATTTTTAATAAATACTTATTAGAGTTACGTTATCCTTTCTCAACAAGTGCAAGTAGCACCATTTACGGACTTGCTTTCTTTGAGGCAGCAAATGGATGGTATAATTTTAAAGATTATAATCCCTTTAAATTGAGAAGATCTGTAGGTGTTGGAATGAGATTCATGATTCCTATGCTTGGACTACTAGGTTTTGATTATGGCATAGGTATAGATAGAATTAATCAAAGTACCGATATTAACGGAGCTGCGAGATTTACCTTTATGCTCGGACAAGAGTCGGATTAATATTTTATGACAAATAAAGAAGGCATGAAAAACATTATCGTATCACTTACCTTACTTGTACTACTATCTTTTAGTAGTATTGCGCAACGGTATGCCATTATTGACTCCAAATACATTTTAGGCAAAATTCCGGAATATAAAGATGCTCAAAAGAAACTAGACCAGTTTAGCGACCTTTGGCAGCAAGAAATTGACCAAAAGCAAGCAGACTATAATAAAATGGCAAAAGATTTTGAAGCCGAACAGATTATGCTGCCTGAAACACTAAAAAAGAAAAGAGAGGACGAATTATTTAATAAAGAAAAAGAATTACGCGATTTACAGAAAAAAAGATTTGGATTTGAAGGCGATGTTTTTAAAAAAAGACAAGAATTGATAAAGCCTATTCAAGATAAAGTATACAACGCTGTTCAAAAATTAGCTCTTGAAAAACAATATGATTTTATCCTTGATAAAAGTGAAGGAATTACAGTTATCTTTGCTGACCCTAAGTTGGACAAAAGTGAAGATATTTTAAAGTACTTAGGCATCAAATAAAACAATAATAGCAACATTTAAACAAAAAATACACACAATGAAAAAACTACTCGTAGCAGCAGTAATGATTGTAAGCACATTCGGAGCATCCGCTCAACAAAAAATTGGTTATATCAGCACAGACGAATTAGTAGGTGCTATGCCTGAAGCAGAAAAAGCTGAAGCAGAACTAAAAGAATACCAAGCTTCCCTTGCTCAACAAGGACAAGATATGATGAAAGAATTAAATGAAAAAGACAGTTTGTTTGTTAGAGATTCTGCAAAACTTTCACCCAGCATGAAAGAAATTAAAAAGAATGAATTGTTAAGTTTATATCAAAGAGTACAAGGTTGGAATCAACAAGCTCAAGAAATGTACCAACAAGAAGCTCAAAAGAAAATTGCTCCTATTCGTACAAAGGCATTAGATGCTATTAGGGCTGTTGCTAAAGATAATGGCTACACGTACGTTTTAGATGTAAATTCTGTAATTGTAGGTCCTCCAGGCGATGATATCGTAAGTTTAGTGAAAGAAAAATTAGGTGTTAAAAAAGCAGCCGCACCAGCAGCTCCCAAAAAACATTAATCATTTTTATATTTTTTTTAGCCGTCCTGTATAATATAGGACGGCTTTGTTATTTTTGAACAATGAGTACACGTCCTATTGGTATTTTTGATAGTGGTTATGGAGGTCTCACTATTTTAAAAGAATTAGTGCGGCAATTACCTGAATATGATTACCTATATTTAGGGGATAACGCCCGAGCGCCCTATGGAAATAAAGACTTTGAAACCGTTTATGCCTATACTCTTCAGGCTGTACAATGGCTTTTTGATCAAGGATGTTCTTTAGTGATTTTGGCTTGTAATACGGCTTCAGCAAAAGCATTGCGAACAATTCAACAAAATGATTTGCCCAATATTGACCCGCAAAAAAGAGTGCTGGGCGTAATTAGACCTAGTGCCGAAATGATTGGTAATTATAGCAACACGGGCCATGTTGGCGTATTAGGAACGATTGGCACTACTCTATCCCAATCCTATCCTATCGAAATTGCAAAATTTTTTCCAGCTATAAAAGTTACGCAAGAAGCTTGCCCAGAATGGGTAGCAATTGTAGAGAACAATACAATAGACACTCCTTATGCAAATACAATTATCCAAAAACATATCTCTGCCATTCTGAAAGAAGACCTTCAAATAGATACGCTATTACTTGCTTGTACTCATTACCCATTGTTAATTGAAAAGATTCAAGAACATACTCCCATAAATATAAAAATCATATCTCAAGGAAGCATTGTTGCCAAAAGTTTGAAAGATTACTTAGCTCGTCATGCTTCTATAGAAAGTAAATGCGCAAAAAATGGCAACCGCAGGTTCTTTACGACTGGAGATGTTCAAGATTTTAACAGCCATGCCAGTGTATTTTTTGGAGGAGAATTACACGCCGAAAAAGCGATTTTATAAAGAATTCAGCCTTACACACAGTTATTTTCCTATTTTTTTTGCTGTTCATTTTCATTTTATGCTGAAATGCCATACCTTTGCCGTCCTTTCACAAGATGCCGGGATGGTGCCTGGCAGACGGGAACAAGTAAACAACATTTGTAAAAGGAAAAAATAATCAACAATGCCAGGTAAAAAAAGAACCTATCAGCCCCACGCTCGTCGTAGAAAATCAGTACACGGATTCCGTGCACGTATGCAAGATGCAAACGGTCGTAAAGTATTAGCAAGTCGCCGAGCTAAAGGACGTCATAAATTGACTGTTTCTGATGAACACGGTTCAAAAAAATAGACCACATCATCTTTAACATTCTTCATAAAGAATTCAGCCTTTGCATTTGCAAGGGCTTTTTAGTTTAATGTAATATTTTGGTTAATTTACAGATATTGAAAAATACAACACGATATTGTTTAGGAAAAAAAGACAGATTAAAAAGTCGAAAAGATATCAATGCGCTTTTTGCTAATGGAAAAAAAATAAATCACTTTCCAATTAGAGCTATATGGATGCATACTTCTTCTAATAATGCTTTACAAGCTGGATTTTCTGTAAGTAGTAAGTATTTTAAAAGGGCTGTTGATAGAAATCGTATCAAACGACTCATGAGAGAAGGCTATCGACTGCAAAAACAGAAACTAGAGTTGAGCTTACATAAACACAATAAAAAAATAGCACTGTTTTTAATTTATACAGGGAAAGAACTTCCTAATTTTTCAACAGTAGAAAACTCTTCCCATTTAGTATTGCTATCGATTATCAATCAAATTGACACAAACGCAGAGGCTGTAGTATAGTTAATAGCATAAATAGTAATATGACCATATTAAAAAAAATATTTAGTGCCCCCTTTGTTTTGCTGATTAAGTTATATCAATGGATAATTTCTCCTTTATTAGGTCCTAAATGTAGATTTTCTCCCTCTTGTTCAACCTATGGTATAGAAGCACTTAAAAAATACGGACCCATTAAAGGTATATGGCTTACCATTAAAAGATTATCAAAATGCCACCCATGGGGGAAAAGTGGATATGATCCTGTTCCTTAATTTTTTTACTATAAAGCATTCTTTTTTGCTAAATAATTTAGTAATTTGTTGATGATTGAGAATTAAAAAAACTCATTTTACTAAATGAAGGCAATTGTTGATTGTAATAGTTTTTATGCAGCTTGCGAAAGAGTTTTTTGCCCTTCACTGCATGGAAAGCCTGTGGTGGTGCTCAGTAATAATGATGGGTGTATTGTATCCAGAACAGACGAAGCGAAGGCTTTGGGGATTCAAATGGCTGGGCCTTATTTTCAAAGTAAAGAATTAATACAAAAAAATAACGTACGTGTTTTTTCAAGTAATTATCATTTATATGGTGATATGAGTAAGCGTGTAATGGAAACACTTAGGATGCTTACACCCAGTATCGAAGTATATTCTGTAGATGAAGCCTTTATTGATCTTGATGGCATTGATGAAAAGAATTTATTCAATTACGCACATTATATAAAACATACTACCGAATTATGGACGGGCATCCCTGTATCTATTGGAATAGGTGCCACTAAAGTACTTTGTAAAGTAGCCAATAAATTGGCAAAAAAAAACAAAAAGAAAACTGGAGGGGTAATCATTCTGCAAACTATAGAAGAACAAATGGAAGCCTTAATCAACACACCGGTTGAAGACATTTGGGGGATTGGAAATGCCCATGCAAGAAAACTAAGAATGTTTAATATCAATAATGCATGGGAACTTCGAAACATGAATGAAGGTTGGGTGCAAAAAAATCTAGGTGGCATCACGGGCGTTCGACTTGTTAAAGAATTAAAGGGCATGAATTGTATGGATATGAAAGAGCCGCTCATATCAAAAAAAATGATTGCTACCACTCGCATGTTTGGAAAACCGATACTGGAACTGAAGGAATTAAAAGAAGCAGTAGCCACCTATATTAGTCGCGCTGCAGAGAAATTACGCAGGCAAAATGGTGTAGCAGGGTCCTTAATCGTTTTTGTAGTAAAAAGAGGTGAATCCAATTTCAATATAAGTTATGAACCTTCGACACAATCTGCATATATAAATTTATCTATCGCAACAGATGCAACTAATGTACTCATTGCTCAAGCTATGCTATTAGTTGAAAAGTTGTATACTACAGAAAGAAAATATATAAAAGCAGGGGTTGTATTGGGAAATATTCAACCTAATTACACCGTACAATACAATTTGTTTGAATCTAGAGAAAATAACAAAGAAAGGAAGCTGATGAAGATTATAGATAACATCAATTTTGGAATAGAAGCCGATATCGTAAAATTTGCTTCTGCGGGAACAAAAAGAAACTGGAAAATGCGTCAAGAAATGCGAAGTAAAAGATTTACTACTAAGTGGGAGGAATTGTTTATAGTAAAATGATATTTAGATTGTAGATTTCTTTTTATTATATACATCTAATAAAAACAACAAGTAAGACATAAGAAAAATAAACCAAGTAGCTGTCGAATTGATTCTTGGAACAAAAAAAGCGATGAAATTTATAAAGCAAAGTGTAGCAAGACATATCACACCAAAAACGTTTATGTTTTTCATGAGTTTTAGGGCCAGTGAGTCAAAAAGAAACGTATGAATAATAATTGCCAGTGCCATAAAAACTCTTGCGCCATCTTGAAAAAAAGGTTCTAAAAAAGTACCAACATTAGTAAGTATAGGAACACTAAAAAACTCTAAGATTTGCGACGGGGGTTGATTTACTAAAGAAGACTTTGCTAATATCTTTTCTATTGGATATAAAATTCTAACAGGTTCATATGACGCGGGTAATTCGTAACTAATAAGTCGCCCCAGGTATGCAAAAGAAGAAGTTAAATATGAAAAAAAAGACTGCGTCCATCTTGGTAGTCCGTAATTTAAAAAATATTCATCATCTGCTCCTTTTCCAAGAACAGAGCCAATGGCAATAAAAATCGAAATAAAAAACAATGCAATACTTGCAATAACAAATACAATTGTTCTTCTAGAATACTTATAATAGGTGGCCATAAAATAAGAAAGTGAACATGTGAAAATAATCCATACGGGTCTTGTACGATCTAAAAAAAGAGCATTAAGTACGAGTATAATAAATAAGAAAAAAAACCACCATTTACTAAGTTGTTTATTGGCGATATGATAGACAATAATAAATGAAGCAATCCATGAAAAATAAGAAACTTGTGTACCCCAACTTTCTACATTATCAGCCATGGTTCTAAGTTGGCCGGTATCTTCAATAAATACACTCATGAGTATACCAAAAGCACCCGCAAACTTAGCATAGTCTAAAACATATTTAATAATCCCAAGAATGCCTAAAAAGGAAATTAGAATAAGAAGTATATAGGCTTTCCAATTAATTAATGAATTGGACTGAATATTGTGTTTAAATGCAGTGGCATTAATTTCATTCCTAAATGAAAAATGATGATTTAATATGCTTATGAATGAAAATAATATTGTTATGATAGACCATATATGCAATTCAATAGGAGGATGTTCCCAGCTAATCACATCAATAACATAAAAAGAGTATGCAACCGAAAAAGTAACAAACAAATAAAAACTCGGTAAAAAAAACAGATGCCTATATTTAAACATTTTTTCGTTTTTTGTTGAACAAAGCAATGGTTATGAAAATCATTAAGCTAGTCGGCACCAAAAATGCAAAAATAATAAGTGACTTCAAAATCAAATTAATCAGTAGAAGAAAAGAAGTAATTGATATACTTATAAGAACAAGTTTGTTCGCTTTTTTGATATTGTTAGTCCTGTAGTGCTCGTAATTAATTAAATTAACAGGGACAATTAATAAGGTTGTTAAACAAAACGGAAGTAATAATAATAAATGAAGTGTATCAATTTTTTTGAGAAAAAAAAGAGAGCCCGCAACCTGAAAAAAAATAGCTAAGAAACAAATAAATTGATATGTTTTACTTCTTAAAATTTTTGAAAGTGAAATTTCTGCTTTAGCGTTTCTAGAATAAGATGCAATAACTGGAGATAATGAAGTGGCAATTCCAGCAAAAACATCAATCATTTTTGGATAAAATAAATAATCTGTTGGCAAAACAAAAGTAAATATAAATGAAGGGATTATATTCATAGCAATAATTAGCTGATCTGCCTTAAATAAAAAATAATTACCGGCTTGTTGAAAAGGGACGTGAGGAGACGTAATCAAAACATCGTGTCTTCTGTTCGTGTTTAGTCTATATTTATATGCTATAAATCCCTTCAATATAGAAAAAGAGAGGAAGAGAATCAAAATCAAAAGATTATTGATATTAATAAAAAATGACAGACCTATATACGAAGAAAAAACCATTGCGTAGCCGACAAGATTAATTAATAAAGAATGGGTATATTTTCTTGAAATATTAAACTCAATAATAACATTAATAACAAAAACCTCGATAGGAATGCATACAAACAGTGTTAAAGACAAATTCAAATCATGAGAAAAAAACAAAAAAAGACAATAGATGCTACTCAATGGAAGTACTCTAGACAATAGAAAGTTTTTTATTGCTACTGTTTCATTTGGCTGGAGCTTTGATAACATCATTTGATCAGAAGCGTATTTAGCTATAGTAACGCCAAAACTCAATAATTGAGTGGTATTAAGCAGAAATAGTGTTGTATCATATTGTTTAGGAAAAATCCTATTACTAGAAAGGAGCAATGTTAACAATGAAACCAGGAAGCCTGGAATTAATAATGTTCCAGATTTTAATATGGTAATAATCTTCGAAGATTTATTTTTCAATCGCGGTTCTCTTATTTACAAAAAAAAACAATAAAATAATAGTTATTAATTCAGCAAGTATCAAAAAAGTAATCAAAGATTTCAATTTACTTGTTTTAATTTTTTTCATTGGATAATCTGCTGCATCGATTATTTGAAGTAATGGCTTTTTCTTCAAGTATTGATATCTTGCCATTTCTAAGGTCTTAAATAACTCCTTATATGCTTCACTATATGCCTGAATATTGTACTGTTGTTTTGTTGCATATGTTTGTGGAATACTATAAGCTAAATTTATATTAGCATCAACACTGCCTGCTCGATTATCGATACTTGAGCCAACATTGCTTTTAATTTGATTCACGCGTTCCTCAAGTACCTCAATGGTTTGTTTATCTTTTTTGCTTGTTATTTCGGTATAAAAATTGATTGTATATTCTATTAGTCTATCTGTAAAGACTTTCGAGAATTTTTCATTACTACTAGTAATTTTTAGTTCATAAATGCTTAGTTTTTTATCTGGCCGAGATACATTAAGGTTGTCTTTAATGAAATTTTCGTAAAGAATATATAGTACACTGTCTTGAATATATGAAAGTGATTCTTTGGGTTTACCAACAGGAAAATCTATTTTTTTATTTTTTTGTATATTACCCAATCTACTTTTCAGGCCTGAATGCTCAAAATAATATTTCGCTAACGTGCACTCTTGATTATCTAATTTTTCAGTGGTTAACAATACGCTTTCTATCATTCGTCGACTTTGCATAATTTCTATGATATTATCCCCATCAAACATACTTTGACCAGAGCCAAGCCCTAATCCAAATTGAGCAGCAAGGTTCATGGCACTAGATAAAGAACCGTCGTTAGATCCTGTGTCTAATGAAAAAGTTAATCGACTTTCATAATTAGGTTTTTGAAACAAAGCATAAACCACGCCAACTGCACCACTAAGTATCCCAACAATGACAAGTAGAAGCCATTTTTTTCGAATAATATACACTAAGCTCAAAGATGAATTTGAAGTATTAGATTCAATACGGCTATTTATTGTACCTTCAAATGTTTCTTGATTCATATTTTTTGATTATTTACTTAAGCTAACGACAACATTTGCTAAAATACCTAGAGCAGATACAATTACTGCCCATTCGCCTGCACTAATTTTAGCTCTAGTATTGTTGTTTTTTTGAGGAACAAAAATCTCTGATCTTGAAGTAACTTTTGGATACCTTCTAAAAAATAAAAATGATTTGGTTGACGCCGTTTTGCCATTTGGATACACTACAAACACTTTAGACTTATTAGATGTAGTTAAAAATCCACCAGCTTGATTGATATAATATTTTGCACGTCTTCCTTTTGTATAAGAGGTAATTGTTGGATAATATACTTCTCCATTCACCTTTATTAAGCTAGAGTTTTTTTCAATATTTATGATATCTCCATCTTCTAAATACAGATTATCAGAACTTTTGGTGCGTTTCAGCGCCTCTTGCATATTAATTGAAATAAGATTGTAATTCTTATAAATTTCGTTTTTTAATTTTAAATTTGATGAAATACTATCATTGCTAATGTTTAACACTCTATTGAACAATTTTTCTCTTTCTTGAGAAGTGAGATTAGATTGATTTACCCTCCTTATAACAATAGAACTTGAGTCCGCTGTAGACTTAAACCCTCCAGCTCTTTTGATAAGATCAACGATATTTTCTTGACTGTTATTTAAAATATACTTACCCGGAATATTTACTTCTCCTTTAACAATAACAGACCGTTGAGGGATAATACCTGGTAACACTTTCACCATTATTAAATCATATGGCTCAAGAACAATGTTGTTATTCTCTTTTGCATTTAAATTAATCACGAATGATTGGGTTTCCATAAAATTTGCCTGATTGGCTTGAACAGATTTTAGCCTTCTTGAAACCTCAATATTAGTAGAATCTCCAAAATCACTCACCCCTTCTGATGCGGTAATCACATCTCTTAATGTAATTCCTTTTCTCCATTGCAAATAGCCGGGCTTTCTAATGTTGCCATCTATTTGCACATATTGTGAATCTACAAAATCGAATATGGAATGAACCACAATAGAATCATTTTTTTGTAAATTAAAATCAACATTGTTTTTTAAAATCGAATCTAAACTACAAGAAACCATTAAAGGCATCTTATTTTCATAATACCTAAAAATGGAAACCCTTTCCGTAAATGCATCTTCTTTTAATCCCCCCACATAATCAATTAATTGCTTCAGTTTTAAGTCTGACTTTAGTTCATAACTCCCGGGACGAAGAACAGATCCAGAAATAGCGACACGATTTGAAAAATTATCCTGTAACTTTCTAATGAAATATTCATCTCCTCCTTTCAAATTGAAAGTATTATAGTTGTCGGAATTGATATCAACTACAATTCTTTCTCTATCCGTAATTCGATAGGCCGTAATTCCAGCCTTATACGCATTCTCATTGAAACCTCCACAATAATCCAATAAGTCTTTTATTTTTTCCGATTCAAACACTTCATATTGTCCAACTCTCTTTACATTACCAAAAACACGCACACGATTTGAATAATATGGGATTTTTATTAAATCTCCTTCTTTTAATAACACGTTATCTGATTGATTTCCGTTTAAAAGAAAAGAATACAAATCGGCCGTTCTATCTAATTTGTTTCCTCTATACAATTGAATATTTCTATAACTGCCTAGTTTACTTGGCCCACCACATAGATACAGCAAATTATATAAGGTTGTTAATGAAGATACAGTGTACGTTCCTGGCTTATTTGCCTCTCCAATTACCGTTACTCGTATGCTTTTGATTTTACCGAGCGTAACCTGAATACTTGTTTTACCAGTATTGATAGCTTGATAAATGGTGGATGCTAATTTAGATTTTATCTTCTTTGTAGCTTGTTCTATGGTTAATCCATTTACATTTATGGGTCCAACATTAGGCACATAAACGTCTCCCTCTGCACTTACCAGTAGATTATGTTTTCTTTCACTATAACCAAAAATCAATAGGATAATTTCGTCATCTGGTCCAAGAACATAGTTAGATGGGGTTGCGATTCTTAAATCAGGCTCAAAAACTAAGCTGTTTTTTGTAAAAAGCTCAGAACCGAAAATAGAAACATCCTCTTCTTTTGACTCTTTAGGATTTTCCTTGAAAAGCTTTTCGTTAGTTTGATTTTTTTTATTGTCTTGATCCTCAGAGTCCTTTTCCTGTGATTGTCTATTCTCAATAATCGGAATAAATCTTTTCTTTAACTTTTCGATTTCAGATTCTGGTAACCCTCTCTCTTCTAAAGCCCTATACAAGTCATCCTCCGTCATTTTCATCGACTGCATTTTTTCATATAAAGCAAGCACTTCTTTGCTGCTGTATGCATCAACATTCACTTTAGAAAGATCTTTTCCATCTATCATAGAGGTTTGGGCAAATAAGGTTCCCGACAAAATCACCAAAAAAGTTACAATTGGAGCAATTTTTTTAAAAATCGTCATTATGTTATGATTTTAATAGAGCCTACGACTCAAGAAAAGTAGCGTTTTTGCTATTTTCAAAGATACAATTTTATTATGTAAACACAGCAAAATATAGCACTGAAAAAATAGATGGCACTGCTCTTTTTAAACTATCACTTATTGATTATCAATTAGTTTTACTAGATGCGGTTGTCTTATCTTTGCTCATATGCATTATGCTTCAATTGAAAATATTAGTAAGTCTTTTGGTATCAGAACCCTTTTTAAAAACATCACAATCAATATTGAAGAGGGTGATAAAATAGCACTTGTTGCCAGAAATGGATCTGGAAAAAGCACTTTGATGAAAATCATTGCAGGGTTAGATACCCCAGATACAGGAACTGTATGGGTGCATAAGGATATCAAAACAGTAATGCTACAACAAGATCATGACTTTGATGTAAATAAATCTATTTGGGATAATATTCTTAGACTAGACAACCCTGTCGTTAATGTTGTGAAAGAGTATGAAGAGTTTTTAGAACAGGAATCCGACGATCACGAACGCATGTCTGATTTGATGGCTAAAATAGACGATTTAAACGCCTGGAACTTTGAGAGTAACCTTAAACAAATACTTGGTAAACTTAACATTCACAAACTCAATGAAAAAGTTGGCAACCTCAGTGGTGGACAAAAAAAGAGGGTGGCATTGGCACAAGCTCTTATTGAATCGCAATTACATGAAGCCCGTTGTTTGCTAATCTTAGATGAACCAACCAATCATTTAGATGTTTCCATGATTGAGTGGCTGGAGGAATATTTAGGCTCTCAAAAAATTACACTGCTGTTGGTTACACATGATCGATACTTTTTAGATGCTGTTTGTAATGAGATTATTGAAATAGACGAAGAAAAAGTTTTTGTTTACAAGGGAAATTACGACTACTTTTTAGAGCAAAAAAGCTTACGTCAGGAAATAGAACAAAGCGAATTACAAAAAGATAAAAATATTTTTAGAAAAGAATTAGAATGGATGCGAAAGCAACCAAAAGCAAGGACTACAAAAAGTAAAAGCCGGCAAGATGCTTTTGCTGAAGTAGAAAACAGAGTAAAGCAACAAAAAGAAGTTGCAGAGGTGTCGCTTCAAGTTAAAATGACCAGATTGGGCGGTAAAATTCTTGAACTTAAGAAAGTGAGTAAAAGTTATGGTGATCTTGTGATTATGAAAGGTTTTGATTATACTTTTAAAAGGGGCGAAAGAATTGGGGTAGTTGGAAAAAACGGGGTTGGAAAATCAACTTTTTTGAAAATTGCTTTACAACAAGAGCTACCAGACAGTGGCAAAATTAATCATGGCGATACTGTTGTTTTTGGAAATTTTAGTCAAGAAGGCTTAATTTATAAGGAAGATAAAAGAGCCATTGAATATGTTAAATCATTAGCAGAGTTTTTCCCACTTGCAGATGGAAGTAAAATTTCTGCCAGTCAGTTTATGGAAAAATTTGGCTTCACAGGCGAACAACAATACACTCTGTTGAGCAAACTCAGCGGAGGAGAAAAAAGAAGATTGCATTTAATGAGCGTTCTGTTTCTAAATCCAAATTTTCTTGTGTTAGATGAGCCTACCAATGATTTAGATTTACAAACATTAAGAACTTTAGAAGAGTTTTTATTGGATTACCCAGGCTGTATTTTAATTGTTAGCCATGATCGTTATTTTATGGACCGCATGGTAGACCATCTTTTTGCTTTTGAAGGAGACGGTGTGATCAGAGATTTTCCGGGTAATTATTCACAATATAGAGAAGCACTTGTCAATGGTTCGCTTGAAAAAAACACTCAGCAAATCATGAAGCCAATCGAAGAGATTGCTGATATCACGACAAACAAATCTAGTTCGTCTAAAAAACTATCTTTCAAAGAAAAATTCGAACTAGAGTCTATTGAAAAAGAAATGCCTTTGTTACAGCAAGAAAAAGCAATGCTAGAAGAAAAAATGATGGAGCCAATGACCTATGAGGAATTACAAAAAACTGCAGACAGGATTTCTCTGATAATACAACAACTTGATGAAAAAGAATTGAGATGGCTCGAACTCAGCGAAAAAACAGCATAATGTTTTCGTTCTGATTATCCTCACTCTTGTATTTGATTTGTGTTCTATTTTAAAAATAACGCTTTGTCTACATTTGTTTTCTATTGTAAACAATCTAAAAAACGAAGCCTTATGTCAACAAAACTATTAACCAGAAATGGAGGAGATTTACCCACTGTATTTGATGATTTTTTTAAACCTTGGAATCAATGGTTTGATACGGGAACTAATTTATTAAATCGAGTGTCAACAGTGCCTGGAGTAAATATTATTGAATCTGCTGATGATTTCAAACTTACGTTTGCGGTTCCAGGAATGAAAAAAGATGATTTTCATATTAACGTAGAAGGAAATACGCTTACTGTCAGCAGTGAAAAAGAAGAATCAAAAGAATACGGAGAAAACAGACACACGAGAAGAGAGTACAATTATACTTCTTTTACAAGAAGCTTTAATTTGCCTGAAGATGTAAAAGTAGATCACATTGAAGCTACTTATACGGATGGAATTTTAAAACTTACTCTTCCCAAAAAAGAAGAAGCAAAGAGAGTTTCTGCCAAAAATATTACAGTAAAATAGCTTTATCAGTCGCTAAAAAAAGCCCGCATTTTATAATGCGGGCTTTTTTTTAATTTGCTTCTTGAGCCATTGATTTGCTGACTTTCTTTCTTTCGTCTTCGTTTAATATCGTTTTTCTCAGGCGTATACTCTTTGGAGTTACTTCAATGCATTCGTCTTGTTGAATATATTCCATACACTCTTCTAACGTCATTAAAATTTTGGGCGCAGCTTTTGATGCGTCGTCTGACCCACTTGCACGATGGTTCGTTAGTTTTTTTGCCTCTGTTGCATTTACTACTAAATCTCCTGGTTTAATGTGTTCTGCAATAATTTGTCCTGCATATACTTCATCTCCTGGGTCTACAAAGAAACGACCTCTGTCCTGCAATTTGTCAATAGAATACGCAGTTGTTTTTTCAGTTGTTTTAGATAATAATACGCCATTGTTACGACCAGGAATGGGTCCTTTCCATGGTTTGTATTCTAAAAAGCGATGGGCCATTACGGCTTCTCCTGCAGTATTGGTAAGCATATTGCTCCTCAATCCTATTAATCCCCTAGATGGGATTTCAAATTCTAAGTGCTGCATTTCACCTTTTGTCTCCATGATCAACATCTCTCCTTTTCTTTGAGTTACCATATCAATCACTTTTCCGCTAAACTCAGAAGGAACGTCCACAACCAGATTTTCATAAGGCTCGTGCTTTTTACCATCAATGGTTTTTACCAATACTTGAGGCTGTCCTATCGTTAATTCAAAACCTTCTCTTCTCATCGTTTCAATCAAAATACCCAAGTGAAGAATTCCTCTTCCATAAACTAAGAAGCTATCAGCACTATCACTATCTTCTACACGTAATGCCAGATTTTTTTCAGTTTCTTTAAATAATCGATCGCGTAAATGACGACTCGTAACAAACTTACCTTCTTTACCAAAGAAAGGTGAATTATTGATTCCAAATAACATGCTCATGGTAGGCTCATCTACACTGATGACTGGCAATGCTTCTGGATTTTCTGCATCAGCAATGGTGTCTCCGATATTAAAGTCATCTAAACCTACAACCGCACAAATATCTCCTGCAAATACCTCATCTGTTTTCTTTTTACCCATGCCCTCAAAAACATACAACTCTTTTATTCTCATTTTTTTTATTGTGCCGTCAGCTTGCATCAAAGCAATTTGTTGGTTTTCTTTCAAACTGCCACGGGCCACTTTTCCAACTGCAATTCTTCCCAAAAAAGAAGAATAATCTAATGAAGTAATTTGCATTTGGGAATATCCTTCATTTGCTTTTGGTGCTGGTACATATTGAATAATACCATCTAATAATGGAGCGATGTTGTCAATAGGTGTAAGAGAGCTGTTAAACCAACCATTTTTTCCTGAACCATAAAAAGTTGGAAAATCTAATTGTTCTTCTGTAGCATCTAAGTTGAAGAATAATTCAAAAACAGCATCATGCACTTCATCAGGACGACAATTAGGCTTGTCTACTTTATTGATAACTACAATAGGTCTAAGACCTAAAGCCAAAGCTTTTTGAAGCACAAAACGCGTTTGAGGCATTGGTCCTTCAAAAGCATCCACCAATAGTATTACCCCATCTGCCATTTTTAAAACCCTTTCTACTTCTCCGCCAAAATCCGAGTGACCCGGAGTATCAATTACGTTAATCTTAACGTCTTTATAAGTAACAGAAACATTTTTACTAAAAATAGTAATTCCTCTTTCTCTTTCAAGGTCATTGCTATCCATGATCAACTCTCCCGTTTCTTGATTTTCTCTAAAAACCTTTGTAGCATGTAAAATCTTGTCAACTAAGGTTGTTTTTCCATGATCTACGTGAGCGATAATGGCGATGTTGCGAATATTCATTTTAATTATTTTTCTTTTTTAATAGCTACTGCTATTGATTTTTGACGCGCAAAGGTAACACTATTAGGCGGCTTGGCAAGGGTTTACGCTAATTAGTTTGTGAAATTGCTAGATATTTCAATAAAAGCGCATTAAAACATGCTATAAAATGATACCTCTTTGAAAATAATCATTTATAAACAAGTAAAAGAAACAGTAATTTTATCTTTCGAATTTCCACTATGTCATTTATTCTTTCATCCGAATACGCTCCTGCTGGTGATCAACCTACAGCAATTAAACAGCTTACAGAAGGTATCCGTAATGGCGAAAAATATCAAACACTACTGGGAGTGACAGGAAGTGGTAAAACATTTACTATGGCCAACGTGATTCAACAATTACAAAGGCCCACACTTGTTTTAACACATAATAAAACGTTGGTGGCACAATTATATGGTGAATTCAAGCAGTTTTTTCCAGAAAACGCGGTTGGATATTTTGTTTCCTATTATGACTATTATCAACCAGAAGCGTACATGCCTGTTTCCAACACCTATATTGAAAAAGATTTAAGCATAAATGAAGAGTTGGATAAACTTCGTTTACAAGCAACCGCCCAATTGCTGAGTGGGAGAAGAGATATCATAGTAGTTGCGAGTGTGAGTTGTATTTATGGTATGGGAAATCCTACAGATTACGAAAATGGAATTATCAGGATCAAACAAGGACAAATCATATCACGTCAAGGCTTTTTACATTCATTAGTGAATTCTTTATATCATCGTAGTCAAGGAGAATTTGAGCGTGGCTCTTTTAGAGTAAAGGGAGACACAGTAGATATTAACCTTCCTTATGTTGATTTTGGATATCGAATTTGTTTTTTTGGAGATGAGATTGAAAGTATTGAAACCCTTGAATTGTCATCTGGGAAAAGAATTGGAAATGTGGAAAATGCAGCAATCTTCCCTGCAAATTTATACCTGGCACCCAAAGACATGATGGCTAAGGTAATCAGTGAAATTCAAGATGAATGTGCTGCCCAGGTAACTTATTTTAAAAACTCAGGTAAATATATAGAAGCTCAAAGAATCAGTGAAAGAGTGAATCATGATTTAGAAATGATCAGAGAATTAGGTTACTGTTCGGGAATTGAAAATTACTCGAGATTTTTTGACAGACGTCAACCAGGAACCAGACCCTTTTGTTTAATAGATTATTTTCCTAAAGACTTTTTAACCATTATTGATGAAAGTCATCAAACCATTCCTCAAATCAGTGGAATGTATGGCGGTGATAGAAGTAGAAAATTAGTTTTAGTAGATTATGGATTTCGACTGCCCTCAGCGATGGACAATCGACCACAAAATTTTAACGAATTTGAAAGTATTACCAACCAAACCATTTTTGTTTCAGCTACTCCTGGAGAATATGAATTACAAAAATGCGAAGGCGTATTGGTCGAACAAGTAGTAAGACCAACAGGCCTATTGGATCCTCCCATTGAAGTAAGGCCTACCTTAAATCAGATTGACGACTTACTAGAAGAAATTGACAATAGAATTATCAAAGGCGACAGAGTTTTAGTCACAACTCTAACCAAAAGAATGGCCGAAGAATTACATAAATATTTAGAAAGAATCCAAGTCAAATCTAAATACATTCATAGTGATGTAGATACATTGGAGCGTGTTGAGATTTTAAGAGAGTTGAGATTAGGTATCATTGATGTTTTAGTTGGTGTGAATTTATTAAGAGAGGGATTGGATTTGCCCGAAGTATCTTTAGTTGCAATTATGGACGCAGATAAAGAAGGCTTTTTGAGAAACGAAAGAAGTCTGACTCAAACCGCCGGCAGAGCGGCAAGAAACGCAGATGGGTTGGTGATTTTTTATGCGGACAAAATTACCGCTAGCATGCAAAAAACAATTGATGAAACACAAAGAAGAAGAGAAAAACAAATTGCCTATAATACGAAACATCATATTACACCTACAACCATTAAAAAATCAACAGATCAAGTCATGGCGCAAGGTAGTGTTCTAGATGTAAGAAATTACGACCCATCTAACCCTTCATCATTAAATAACAACGATAGATCACTCCTTGCAGCAGAAGAACAAGAAATATATGATTCCATACCTCAATTAGAAAAGGCAATCGGCATCACAAAAAAAGAAATGGAGAAAGCCGCTAAAAATCTTGACTTTATGGAAGCCGCAAGACTAAGAGATCACATGTTCGCCTTAGAAGAACAATTAAAGAAAATGAAAAATTAAGAATCTCTCCTATTGGAAAGAATAGGAAGACAGTACTCTATGGTAGGTTTGAAAACCATTTTTATC
Source organism: Chitinophagaceae bacterium (assembly GCA_947452965.1). Taxonomy (GTDB): domain Bacteria; phylum Bacteroidota; class Bacteroidia; order Chitinophagales; family Chitinophagaceae; genus Ferruginibacter. The sequence goes on from CANGEW010000001.1 coordinate 275,694, forward strand.
TTTAGTGATTTTTTCAACCAACCCTACATTCCTTGCATAAAAACAACTATTGGTAATCGTATCTGCTGGATTGATTTTGTAAATTTTTTCTTTCACATTGATTACATCATAAAAAAAATAGTTTCCAACTCTCCAATTAAACGACTTGGCCATTAAGGTATAATCAATATGATGAAGTGAATTGTTACCAGGAAAACTATCTCTCCAAGTTGATCCTGTTGGCTCATCAGATTTCAATAGAGTATACTTTAATAATTGACCATTGCCATCAGGGTAGATAACAGTAGTTTGATTTTGATCACAAAGATGAAAAGCTGTGTCAAAAGAATAATTTATAAGGCTTGATGTATAGCTTACATTATTTATAATAGAATCTCCTAGTTCCCTGTAGTCATATTCTACTGTTTCTTCAATGTTTCCGGTAGAATCAATGTAAACATATGAAGATTGATCACACCAAGGGTAATATGCACAGGATTGACATGGATAAAACAGGTTCGGATTTTGAGAATCAGATTGAATCGTTTCTTTAGAACAAGAAATTAAAAAACCAGTAAGTACAAGTATAATAATTAATGATTTTATATTAAGTGACATCGCGTATTTTTTAAAACAAATGTAAGGATTTATCGCATATACTTAACTCGACTAGTAGTTAAAACTTTGTTCTTTTGGTGCCGTACTATACAACAACTTACTTTTGATGTGTTCTCAATCATTTGTTTTACTTTTATACTATGCAGAAAAAGTTATTTTTATTAGATGCGATGGCTTTGGTGTTTAGGGCCTACTACGCCTTAATTCGCAACCCAAGAATTACGAGTAAAGGGAGAAACACAAACGCTCAATTTGGTTTTACCAATACACTGATTGACCTCATTAATAATCAAAAACCTACTCACATGGCGGTTTGTTTTGATACACACGCGCCTACTGAACGGCATACTGATTTTACAGATTATAAAGCGAATAGACAAGAAGCCCCAGAAGACATTATCTCAGCCATTCCTGATATTAAAAGGATTATTCAAGGATTTAATATTCCTGTGGTAGAATTTGACGGGTACGAAGCCGATGACGTTATTGGAACACTCGCCAAACAAGCAGAAAAAGCTGGATATGATGTTTATATGGTTACTCCAGATAAGGACTACGGACAACTCGTTTCTGAGCATATAAAAATATATAAACCTCCTTATCAAGGAAGTCTACACGAAATTTTAGGACCAAAAGAAGTTTGTGAAAAATGGAATATAGAAAGCGTAGATCAAGTAATTGATTTATTAGGAATGATGGGAGATGCTGTGGACAATATACCAGGAATTCCTGGTGTTGGTGAAAAAACAGCCGTTAAGCTTCTCAAAGAATTTGGGAGTATCGAAAATGTGTTAGCCAATGCAGAAGGTATAAAAGGTGCTCTTGGAGATAAAATTCGAAATGGAAAGGATAATGCTATTATGAGTAAAAAACTGGCAACCATTATCACAAATGTTCCTGTTGCCTTTCATGAAGAAGATTTTAAATTAAAAGGATTTGATGCCAATTCACTCACTCAGATTTTTACCGAATTAGAATTTAAAGCATTAGCCAAAAGGATTTTAGGTGAAGAGATTAACATGAGTCAAGAAACAAATGAAAAACCAAATACTTCTGCTCAAATGGATTTATTTGGAAATATAGTTTCTACAGAAAATAAAACAAGCGCCTCTTCAGAAAACGAATCTTCTGATTATACTATAGTTGACAAAAACATTACCAACACAGCCCATCAATATCATTTAGTTAATACCGATCAAAAAATCGATGATTTAATAAACCATCTTAAGGCTGTTAATGAAATCTGTTTTGACACAGAAACAACTAATATCGATGCAAATATTGCTGAAATAGTTGGCATGAGTTTTTCTATCAAAGAAGGTGAGGCATATTATGTACCATGCCCAACTGACCAAAAAGAATGCGTTCGCTTGCTAAATAAATTCAATGATATATTTGGTAATAAAGACAAAGTATGGATTGGACAAAATTTAAAATACGACTTACTTGTCTTAAAGTGGTACGGCTTTGAAATTACAGGAATTGTATTTGACACCATGCTAGCCCACTACGTAATTGAGCCGGAAGGCAAAAGAAATATGGACCTGCTAAGTGCAAAATATTTAGGATATGAACCGATTCATATCGAAGCTTTAATTGGGAAGAAAGGAAAGAATCAAGGTAATATGCGCGATGTGGCGGAGGATACAATCACGGAATACGCTTGTGAAGATGCGGATATAACCTTACAATTAAAAAATGTTTTCTTGCCGAAAATTATTGAAAACAATGTTGAAAAAGTATGTTACGAAGTCGAGAATCCTTTAGTAAAGGTGTTAACCAATATGGAATTTGAAGGCATTCGAATTGACACCGATTTTTTGAGTCATTACTCAAAAGATTTGGAAAAAGATGCTAAAGCGGCTGAGGAAACTGTATACGAACAAGCAGGTGTAAGATTTAATCTTGCTTCACCTAAACAACTTGGAGAAGTTTTGTTTGAAAAATTAAAACTAGACCCAAAAGCAAAAAAAACAAAAACCGGACAATATGCTACCGGAGAAGATGTGTTAAGCAAATTGGCTAATCAACACAAAATTTGTAACGATATTCTCACATTCAGAGAATTAACAAAATTAAAATCAACATATGTAGATGCGCTTCCACAACTGATCAACCCAAAAACAGGCAGAGTGCATACAAGTTATGCCCAAGCAGTAGCAGTAACAGGAAGACTTAGTAGCAATAACCCTAACCTGCAAAACATTCCTATTCGTACAGACAGAGGTCGAGAAATCAGAAAAGCATTTATTCCCAGAGATGAGAATCATGTGCTTCTTTCTGCAGATTACTCACAAATCGAATTAAGAATTGTTGCAGCCATCAGTGGCGACGAAAATATGTGCGCTGCATTTAAAACGAGTAAAGACATTCATACTGCTACAGCAGCAAAAGTATTTAATGTTAGTGAAGATGCCGTTACAAAAGAAATGAGATACAAAGCAAAAAGCGTAAACTTTGGCATCATTTACGGACAAGGCGCATTTGGATTGGCTGAAAACCTAGGAATATCCAGGACGGAAGCAAAAGAAATTATTGACAACTATAAAAAACAATTTCCCAATATTCAAAAATACATGGATGACACTATTCAATTTGCAAAAAATAACGGATATGTGGAAACGCTTATGGGAAGAAAAAGATGGCTAAAAGATATTAATTCTGCCAACTTTACAGTACGTGGATTTGCTGAAAGAAATGCGATTAATTCTCCTATTCAAGGAACAGCCGCCGATATGATAAAAATGGCTATGATAAAAATTGATGCTGCATTTAAGCAACGTCAATTAAAATCAAAAATGATATTGCAGGTACATGATGAATTAGTGTTTGACGTTTTGAATAATGAAATAGACATCGTTAAACCAATAATTCTTGATTGTATGCAACATGCCCTAGCTTTACCAAATGGCGTTCCAACCGATGCCGAAATGGGTACCGGAAACAACTGGCTGGAAGCTCATTAATTTTTTATGAATAAACCTCTGTTAATTTATTGCTACGATAGTTATTGCGGCTGGTGTTATGGCTTCAGCGAAGTGATGAACAATCTCTCAAAAAAAATGTCTGACATTCTTGATTTTGAAGTACTGAGCGGCGGGATGATTTTGCCTGAGAAACCCGTTCACATTAGTGCTACAGCCCATTATATTGCCAGCGCCTATAAAAATGTTGAAGATTTATCAGGCATGAAATTTGGCAACGACTACCTTTGGCATATTTTTAATCCCGATTTAAGCGACTGGTATCCACATTCAGAAAAACCGGCTATTGCTCTTTGCATTTTAAAAGAATATTATCCCGACAAAGCAGTTGATTTCGCGAGCGCACTTCAATATGCATTACATTTTGAAGGCAGGGATTTAACAGACGATGAAGCATATCGTCATATAATTGAAAAATATAGCATTCAGGAAGAAGCATTTTATCAAAAACTACACAGCGATTCTTATAAACAAATGGCACACTATGAATTTGCTTTGGTAAAACAATTAAAAGTAGAAGGATATCCTGCTGTGTTTTTACAACTCTCTGAAAGCAAATTTTATTTATTGGCAAAAGGATACACTGATGAAAATGCTTTAACCCAAAGAATCATGGATATTTTAGGTTCTATCACATAAACATCTCTTCTGCAATTGATACGCTTTCTGGTTTCCCTACATCAATAAATTTATCACCGCTATGATCATAGCCTGCTATAAGATGTTGTGAAGCCAAACTCAAATAAGTTTCTGTCAAGGAAAATTTTCCTTGTTGTGGAATAAGATCAAAAATATCAGGGTTAAATATAGCCACACAACTATACCCCATTGGATGCAAGACTTTATTTTCAATAACAACTTTTTGCTCTTTGGTAACAGTATTTTCCCACCCACAAAGGCGATGGTTATCATCAAATAAGAAGTTTCTAGAGGCTTGTCTATTTGTTATACCTAAAGATATCAAAGCGTTTTGCTGTTGATGAAATAATAATAATTTACTGATAGATAGATTGGTTAGAATATCTGCATTAAGAGTGATAAAAGGCTCTTCTGAATACAGTAATGATTTTGCTTTTAATAATCCTCCACCCGTTTCAAGAACCTCTTCTCTTTCGTCACTAATAATAATGTTACTCCCCCAACCATTATTTTCTTCTACAGCCGTAATAATCTGATCAGCAAAATGATGCACATTTACGATTACATCCATAATGCCATACTTTTGAAGATACTCCACATTACGTTGTAACAAAGATTTGCTATTAACGACAGCTAACGCTTTAGGATGACTGTCGGTCCATGGTTTAAATCGCGTGCCTAAGCCTGCTGCAAATATCATTGCCTTCATGATTGTACCCAATTTTCTTTATTCAAATGATCTATTGTTGTTTTTACACCAAACTTATTTTTCAAATGCCGATTCACTGCTTCTGCCGCGTATACACTTCTATGTTGACCGCCCGTACAACCAAAGTTAACTTCTAAGCTTTCAAACCCTCTTTTAATATAATCTTCTACAGCGATATCAACAATATCGTATACGCTATTTAAAAAATCCGTCATCTTTGTTTGTTGTTCCAAATAGTCTTTAACGGGTTTGTCTAATCCTGTTTGTGATTTATATTGTTCTATTCTTCCCGGATTTAATATCCCTCTACAATCAAACACAAAACCGCCTCCATTTTTCGTTTCGTCTTTTGGATAGCCATTTTTTAAATATGAAAAACTATGCACTTTCACCACTAAGGGTGTTTCTTTAGTTGCCTTTGTTGGAGTGAATTTTGTAATGGTATCATCAGAAACAACCTTATGGAGTAATGTTTCAAATACAGGGAAATGTATCCCAATTTTTTTGTTTTGTAGAAACCATTTTAAATTTTGTAACGCTAATGGTATACTGCTTAAAAAATGAGCTTTCCTTTCGAATAAACCTCTAAATCCATACGCTCCAAGCACCTGTAACAATCGTATCAATACATAACCATTATACTGACTGATGAAAGTAGTTTTGTCAATAGATGATTGTAACTCGTTTTCTACGCAAGTCATATAATAATCCAGCAGTTCGTCTTTCCATTCATCCGACAAATTTGCTTTTGCCTGCCATAATAAAGAAGCAACATCATATTGTAAAGCTCCTTTCATTCCGCCCTGATAATCGATAAAATGGACTTCATTTTCATAAACCATTATATTTCTACTTTGAAAATCACGAAACATGAAAAACTTATAATCAACATGAGAAAGATAGTTGCTAATGGCTTCGAAATCTTCCAATAGTTTTTCTTTATCGTATGGAATTTTTAACGTGTCGAGAAAATAATATTTGAAATATAATAAATCACTAAGTATAGCTTGCTGTCCAAATTCTTTGCTAGTAATACATTGATTATAATCAAGATTACGATCACCTTGAATTTGCAGATTTGCCAAAGACTTCAAGCTTTTCTTAAATAGATCAAACACAAGTTCATTAGGTCCATTCAATTCTAACATATTGAGTAAAGTAGTATCTCCAAAATCCTGTTGAATATAGATGTCTTTGGCATTATTAATGGCTAACACTTCCGGAACGGGTGCATGTATCTGTTTAAAATGCTTGCTGAAATAAATAAAACTATTATTCTCTGGCACATTGGAGTTGAACGTTGCGATAAAACGAGTCCCGTTATCACAATAAATTCTAAAATACATTCTATCGCTGCCGCTTTGTGGGATTTTTTCGATTCTCACTACAGGCTGATTGTTAACCTGCTTAAACAATTCTTCTATTGCTGCTAAATGTTGGGTCATAATGAATAGTTAGTTGTAAAATTAGCCTATTTAGTGTTTAGCGACATGAGGTTTTAAAAAATAGCAATATCTGTTCTTACATACGTTTAAAAAATATTTTGATTACTAATATTTTTAGTGTTATTATTGCTAATATTTTTAGCTTACAAAGTGTATGTATATGGAACTTGAACAATTCTACAATGCCGAATATAAAGGCAGTAAACAATTTAAACAAACTGATGTTCCTACCGCTAATGCAACCGGTTTTGGAGCTGCTACCGATGATTATGCAGATAAAGGCATTGATTTAAATGAACAATTGATTCGGAATAAGCCGGCAACTTTTTTTATGAGAGTGCAAGGCGATAGTATGACACAAGCGGCTATTCATAATGGCGATATTGTAATCGTAGACCGAAGTCTTACGGCTATTAATGGATGTATTATTATTGCAGTGGTAGATGGAGAAATGTTAATTCGCAGGTATGAAAAACGAATGAATACAATTCGATTGATACCAGAAACAAATAAACTTTCTCCTATGGAAATCAAAGAATACAACGACTTTAGTATTTGGGGCGTTGTAACTTATATTATAAAAAAAATGGCGTAATCATTACACCCTTTTTGCTAACGCTTGCTCAATATCTGCAATGGAAGAATATAATTGATCGAAAGAATGAATTACAAAATATTTATCCTGAATAATATCTGTTCTGTATGGCGTATCAATAATTGCTTCAATGTCGAAATCGAATTTTGTGGTAGCTGAATCAATAGCATGTTTGGTTTCTCCGAAAGAAGAAATGATTCCGGCTCCATAAATTTTTGTGTCGTTATTTTCTTTAATTAAACCAAACTCGATAGTATACCAATAAATTCTACTTAACAATTGAATAGCTTTGGGATTGTCGAGATATTTCAAAGCAACATTGCCAAAATCTGTAAAAAAATTAGAATAACTAGAATTAGACAACAAAGGCATATGACCAAACACATCATGAAACATATCGGGCTCTTCTAAATAATCAAGCTGTTCCATCGTGCGCAACCAACAGGTAGAAGTAAACACTTTGTTGGCTATGCATTGAAAAAATTTATCTTCTGGACAAATATTAGGTACTACTTCAATTTTCCAGCCGGTTGATTTTTTAAGCAGGCCATTCAACTCAATAAAATCAGGTATTTTATTATCTGTAAATCCTACTTCTTGTATGGCATGCAAATATTCTTTTGAAACAGCGGGCTGCAGTATTTCCATTTGCCTGTTAAACAAAGTCCTCCAAACACTAAAATCTTCTGCTGTATAGTTGGCATAAATCTGCTCAGTAGGTTTTGTCATATCAAAAAATTATCAGGATTAATTTTTGGAATTGAGAGCGATTGTTATTTTCTTGATGACTTATTAGCAATCTCTACCCATTTTTTTAATGTAGGACAGGATTTATATTCTTCATCAATCATAATATAATAACCATTGGTTTTTTCATTAAACCATTTATCTAAAACCTCTTCTTTTTTTTCTTCAATAGCTCGTTGTGCAATTTTATTATAATCGTCGATTAAATTTTCGCGATGAGGCTGAGTTTTTGTTTTTAATAAAATAATTCTAACCCCTTTTCTACCCATTGGATCTTTAAATTCTGTGGGTTGAGAAATCTCGCCTACTTTTAAATCTTTCAACTGGAGTACCATATCTTTATCCAACTGATCAATTGTTAAAAAAGATCCATCTCTTCCCTGAATCATTCCTGCGGTAAATTTTCCTGATTCATCATCACTATATCTAGAAACAGCTTCTCCGAAATCAATCGTTCCAGCAATAATTTTTGCTCTAACAGAATCTAATTTAGTGTAACCTGTTTTCATTTCAACTTGTGTTACCTGTGCCGTTTTAAGAATATGTCTAACCACGGCATCATCGCCCGCTCTACTAACTAATTGAATGATATGGTATCCGAATTTGGTTTTGAATGGATTAGAAATCTGACCTTCTTTTAAAGAGTACGCTTTAGAAAGCCATAATGGATCTAAATCTTTTTGATTCCTATTGATTTCATACATGCCCCCTTTATCCTTGCTTCCGGGATCTTCAGAATAAATGGAAGCAATAGTAGCAAAATCTTTTTTTCCACTTTCGATTTGTGATTTATACTCTTTTAATTGTTCAATACAATATTGCTCTGCATCATGACTAGCTTTTGGAAATACTACTATTTGACCAACTTCCACTTCAGACTCATAAAAAGACAAGCTATCGGAAGGAATTTTATTGAAATAATTTTTTACTTCATTCGGTGTAATTTTTACCCCATCCACAATTTTATTACGCATGGATGCTGCTAATTTCCGCTCTTTAAAACTTGTTTTAAAATCTTCTTTTAATTGGTACACCGATTTGCCAGCTGTTTTTTCAAGTTCATCTTTTGAGCCATACTGACTAATAAAATATCTTATTTGATTATCTATTTCTGATTCAATTTCATCATCAGATATAGGCAATGAATCTTTTTCGGCCTGTAATACTAGTGCTTTAACCCCCATTGCTTGTTCCAGACTCAGGCAACGGGCATCTGGAGGGATTGCAATCCCCTGACGTTGCATGTCTATAATTGTATTATCAAGGTCACTTTTTAAAATAATTTTATCACCAACCACAGCAATGATTTTATCGGCAATCACTCCTTTAGGCTGTGCGTAACATACGCTAACGCCCAAAACAAAAAACAAAATAATGATGAAGCCTTTTTTCATTCCAGTATGAATTAATGTGTAAGAATTGTTCATGTTGAGAATCCAATTTCAGATAATGAAGACGTAAGAAAAAATGAGAGTCAAAATTAATTGACTAAACGACTAATATTTTTTCAGCAATTTCATTTAACAAAGAATTGTAAACTCTGTTACAAAGTTCTTTTTACTTCTACTTCTTCAAACGCTTCCACAATATCTCCGATTTTTAAATCATTATAATTTCTGATTACCAATCCACACTCCATACCTGAAGTAACTTCTTTTGCATCGTCGCGGAAACGCTTTAAACTTGCAAGCTCTCCAGTAAAGATTACGATACCGTCACGTACCAATCTAATTCGATTGTTTCTAGCAATTTTGCCGTCTAAAACCTGACAACCTGCCACAGTAGCTTTATCAAAACGATAGGTTTCTTTTACTTCCACATTTGCCAATATTTTCTCTTCCACAGTTGGCTCTAACATACCTTCCATCGCACTTCTAATTTCTTCAATTGCATTATAAATGATAGAGTATAATTTTATTTGAATAGACTCATTTTCTGCTAAACGAGCGGCTTGCATTGACGGACGAACATTAAATCCAATGATAATCGCATCTGATGCGTTTGCTAATGTAACGTCGCTTTCTGTAATGGCACCAACTGCTTTGTGAATCACTTTTACAACTATCTCTTCTGTACTAAGCTTTTGCAATGAATCGCTCAATGCTTCAACCGATCCATCCACATCACCTTTTATAATTACGTTCAACTCTTTAAAGTTTCCTAATGCTAATCGACGACCGATTTCATCTAAAGTAATATGTTTCTTAGCGCGCATACCTTGCTCACGCAAAATTTGTCCGCGCTTATAAGCTGTTTCTCTTGCTTCTGCCTCATCGTTAAATACTTTGAAGGTTTCACCGGCTTGAGGAGCGCCATTCAATCCTAATATCAATACGGGTGTGGAGGGTGGGGCTACTTCTACGCGTTGATTTCTTTCATTGTACATTGCTTTCACCTTACCGAAGAACTGTCCTGAAACAATCATATCTCCTTGATGTAACGTACCATTTTGTACCAAAATAGTTGCTACATATCCACGACCTTTATCTAGAGAGGCTTCAATAATTGTACCGGAAGATTGTTTGTTTGGATTTGCTTTTAACTCAAGCATATCCGTTTCTAGAAGAATTTTTTCTAATAGCAAATCAATGTTAAGTGCTTTTTTAGCACTTATTTCCTGGCTTTGGAATTTTCCACCCCAGCTCTCTACTAAAATATTCATAGAGGCTAATTGTTCCTTTATTTTTTCTGGATTAGCTCCATCTTTGTCCATTTTATTAATGGCAAAAATCATTGGCACATTGGCCGCTTGAGCATGTGATATAGCTTCTTTAGTTTGTGGCATCACGGCATCATCTGCTGCGATCACAATGACTGCAATATCTGTAACCTTTGCCCCTCTTGCTCTCATGGCTGTAAAAGCCTCGTGACCCGGGGTATCTAAGAAAGTAATGGCTCTTCCATCAGGAAGGGTTACTTCGTATGCGCCTATATGTTGGGTAATACCTCCTGCCTCACCAGCAATTACATTTGTATTTCTGATATGATCAAGTAATGAAGTTTTACCATGATCTACGTGACCCATAATCGTAACGATAGGGGCTCTTGGCACTAAATCTTCTGGATTGTCTTCCTCTTCTACTACTTCTAACTCTGCAGCATCATCTACACCGATAAACTCTACTTCAAAATTAAATTCGCTCGCAACCAGCTCTATTACATCGGCTTCTAAACGTTGATTAATAGAAACCATGATGCCCAAGCTCATACACTTGCTGATTACATCCGCAAAACTTACATCCATTAAATTAGCTAACTCACTCACCGAAATAAATTCTGTTACTTGTAATTTATTTCCCGTTTCTGCGCCTTCCATTTGCTCAGCCATCTCTTCTCTCTTCGCTTTTCTATATTTAGCTTTTAAGCTTTTTCCTCTTCCTCCGGCTCCCGCTAATTTGGCTTGTGTTTGTTTTAACTTTTCTTGAATTTCTTTGGCATCAATGATTTTTTCTTCTGGCTTTTTATTAAAGCCGCCACCACCCGATTGTTTTTGAAAACGATTGTCTTGTGGTCGATTCTGTCCGCCTCTTGAATCAGGAATAGCTTTGTTTCCTCTTTGAGGAGCCCCGCCTGGTGTGTCCTGTCCGGGTTTCTTTTGAATAGGAATTCTTTTTCTTTTTGCCTTTTCTTCTTGAGTTTCTCTTTTAGGTCGGGTGTCATTATCAACAGGCAATTCGATTTTACCCAAAATTTTAGGGCCTGTTAATTTTTCTGCTTGAATATTTTCAATCGCAGGAGGAAGAGACCCCTCAACTACCTTTTCTACAACAACTGGTGAAACTGGCTTAATCTCTTCTACTATTTTTGACTTCGCAGTTTCGGTTTCATTTGTCTCTTCAACTGGGGCGTCTTTTTTCTTAGATTTTTTGGGCCTTGTGGAAGAATCAATACTATCTAAATCAATTTTTGCCAAAATTTTCGGTCCTTCTAATTCAGGCGCCGCAACACTGGTGATTTGAGTGGTAGGTTCTGGTATTGGTTCTTTTTTCTCTTTCTCTTCCACTTCCACTTTCACTTCAGGTTCAACTGTTTTTTTAGCAATTGATTCTTTCTTTTTTATGGAAAGGTCTTCTTCGTCTTTTTTCTTTTTTGCATCAGCTGCTGCTCCTTTAGGAAGATCTACCTGTTCTGCTTTTTGCTTTGCTGCCTTATCTTGTTGAAATTCAGCTTGAAGAACTCTGTACATATCTTCTGTAAGCTTAGAAGATGGCTTTAAATCATCCGCTTTAAAATTTTTTGACACAAGAAATTCAATTAAGGTGTTACTACCTATGTTAAATTCCTTGGCTGCCGCCATCAATCTGGGTGTATTTACTTCTGACATAGTACATTATGTGTCAATGAAGACACGATCTGGTTTATTTATTACTAATTTATCTATTGTTTTTGAAACAAGATTATTCTTTATCAAACTCTTCTTGTAAGATTCTTCTCACATCTGCAATGGTTTCTTTTTCAAGATCCGTTCTGCGTTCTAACTCATCTGCTGTTAAATCCAATACTGAACGAGCTGTATCGCAACCAATTCTCTTGAATTCATCAATAATCCATGATTCAATTTCATCGCTGAATTCTTCTAAATCAATGTCATACTCATCTTCTTCACCTTCATTATCGCGGAACACATCAATATCATAGCCTGTTAATTCACAAGCCAATTTAATATTAACACCTCTTCTTCCAATAGCTAATGATACTTGATCAGGCTTTAAGAAAACGTTAGCGTGTTTTTTTTCATTATCCAATTCAATGCTAGTGATTTTAGCGGGTGTCAATGAACGTTGGATCAATAATTGAATATTGGTTGTCCAATTGATAACATCTATATTTTCATTTTTCAACTCTCTAACAATACCATGAATACGACTTCCTTTCATTCCCACACAAGCTCCTACGGGATCTATTCTATCATCATAGCTTTCTACAGCTACTTTTGCTCTTTCTCCTGGATCTCTCACAATTTTTTTAACAACAATCAGTCCATCAAATATTTCAGGGACTTCAATTTCCAATAATTTTTCAAGGAAAGAAGGACTGGTACGAGACAAAATAATAATTGCTTGGCTGTTTTTAAGTTCTACTTTTTTAACGACCGCTCTTACTGTTTCGCCTTTTTTGAAATAATCGCTAGGGATTTGTTCGGATTTAGGAAGCAACATTTCATTACCATCTTCATCCAAAATCAAAACCTCTTTTTTCCAGACTTGATAAATTTCTCCACTTACGATATCTCCTATACGATCTTCGTATTTTTTTATAAGAACGTTTTTCTTTAAGTCATTGATACGAGCTGCTAATGTTTGTTTACCAGCAAGTATAGCACGACGACCGAATTCTTTTTGAATATCTACTTCTTCGTATAACTCTTCCCCCACTTGATAATCGGGCTCAATCAAAATGGCATCTTTGTATTCAATTTCGGTAAGGGTATTATACAAATCATCATCATCTACGATGGTTCTTCTTCGGAAAATCTCCAAATCGCCTTTTTGATCATTTACGATAACGTCAAAATTTTCATCGTTACCATATTTTTTTCTGATTAAGGTTTTAAAAACATCTTCCATCACTTTCATCAGTGTAGGACGATCAATACCTTCTGCTTCTTTAAATTCCTGAAAGGATTCAATCAAGTTAATGCTTGCCATAATTCTATCCGATAATTTTTCCACTTACTGGAGCCCCTTCGGGTAAGGGGGGTTGTGTTAATTAAAATTTTATTTGAACCGTTGTTTGTTTTATTTCTGTGAAGGGAATTGTCAATTGTTTGACTATTGCTTTTTTGCCTTTCCCTTCTGTATATTCTATTATGATTTCATTTTCTTCCACACCTATTAACTTGCCTTCATGTTTATTCCCTTCTAATGTAACCACCTCTACATTACGTCCAACATTTTTTTGATATTGTCGATGCATTTTTAAGGGCTCATCCACACCTGGACTAGAAACTTCCAAAGAAAAGTCGCCATCTGGATATAAAGCCATTTCTTCCATCTTTTTATATAAGGCTCTATTGATTTTAATACATCTTTCAATCCCTAACCCGCTATCTGCATCCAAGTAGATCTTGAAATTATTAGTGGGTTTTATCTTGATGTCGACCAAAAATATATCTCCCTCCATTAATGGGCTTAATAACTGTTGTATAGTGTCTAATATGTTGGTAGTACTCATAACACGTTAGAAAAGAAGAAGGGAACGACTTCGTTCCCTTCTCTTGTTTCTCTTTATGACGCAAATATAGGTCCAATAAGTGAATTGACCAAATCCTATTCATGTAAAAAAATCGATTATAGTTATTAAAATGAGTTATAACTTTACAAAATGAATTTATTTAGGCTATTTTTCGAGTTGTTTTTACTGTATGTGTTATACAAGTTCATTTTTGAGTTTGTGATTCCTATTTATCAAACTACCAAGCATATAAAACGAAAAATGAGTGATATGCAAGAAAAAATGAACGAAAATGCCACCCATCAAGCCTTCTTTGAAACATCAAAAAAGACTAATAATTCCACTGTTTCCGATAGCGAATACATTGATTATGAGGAAGTTAAATAGCTTTTAGGCCTTTTTTAAAGAAAGAATAGAAAAGTCTGATTGTTCCTTTTTAATGGTATTTGATAGTTTGCCTAGTCCGGCAATTTCCATTTCTACTAAATCCTCTGGCTGCAACCATTGCTCTTGATAATTTGGATTGTTCAATTTTCCTGTTCCATTGAGCTCTAAAAAACAACCCGTGCCCACTGTACCGCTACCAATTACATCTCCAGGAAATAGGTTCACTCCGTAGCTGCATCTTTCAATTATTTCTGCAAATGTCCAATCCATATCTCCCAGATTTCCTTGGCTTACCTGAATACCATTTACGCTGCAAGTCATATTTAGGTTCCATGACTTTCCGATGTGACCTTCTTTTGGAGGTATTTCGTATGATTCTAATTCATCTAAGGTAACTAGCATAGGTCCGATAACGGTAGCAAAATCTTTGCCTTTGGCAGGACCTAAATTCAAAAGCATTTCTTCCATTTGTAATTTCCTTGCACTCATGTCGTTCATGATCATCAAGCCTGCAATGTAATCGTCTGCATGAGCTGCTTTAATATTTCTTCCAGGTCTGTTAATCACGATAGCAGCTTCTAGTTCGAAATCTAGTTTTTCAAAATGATCCGGCATGCAGTAAATGTTGCCAGGACCCTGTATGCTATTGTGATTAGTAAAATAAAAAATGGGGTATTGATCAAACTCTGGAATCATTTCTACTTTTCTATTTCTTCTAGCTGCCGCAACATGCTGTCTAAATGCATATCCATCTCGGCAACTGGTTGGATGTGGGACTGGAGCTAGTATGGTTGCATTATTGAATAACGTTGGCATTTGAGACCTACCGATACCTTTTTTGATTTGTTGTTCTGCTGCCAATGCAATTGGAAACACATCATCCCAATAATTTAAAAACATCGCCATGCTCACTGGAAGATCTGGATGTAAATGATCCATATCATATAATTTATCCTCCACCAAAAGAGCTAGTTGCTCATAATCGTCTTTTAAATAAGTAACAAGTTTCATATTGATTTGATATGATTTGTTTTTTTGAATTTGAAAATAATGACAGTAAACAAAAGTAAGTCTAGTATTAGTTATTGCCAATAGTAAACGAAAAGAAAGATATTACCACCGTTCCTCTTCCGAAATAGCATCGTTATTTGAAAAAGTTTGTTTTAAGCGTATTTTTTGTCGTTGGCGTTCAATAATTAAATCTGCTATAATAAGTCCAGCATCTTCTGTAGGGTTTTCCTTTAATAGAGCTTTTAGTTTGTACTCACTTACATCAATTCGATATAATAATTGAATGAGTCTTTCAAAATTGGTAATAATTAAATTATTGATGTAAGCTGATAAGTCCTTGTGAAGTTGTTCATTGGATAATAAAGAAATATCATTTATCTGAAAAATGTCTTCTAAAGAAACAGAATGTGTAGATTGATAATTACTCATACTTTAAGTTACCATTTTTCTTCGACACCTAGTGTGAAAAGTGCAAAATCATACTTTACAGGATCAAGATCATCAAAACTGCGTAGTTGTGCGGTGAGTTCAAGTGCAGTTTGCCAATCAGATTGTTTTCTGTCTGTTAGTCGTAGCTTTTTTGCAATGCGAGTTACATGAACATCCAAAGGAATCACCAGTTGGCTAGGTTTTATGCTAGACCACAATCCAAAATCAACCCCTTTATGATCGTTTCTAATCATCCATCTCAAAAACATACAAATTTTTTTACAGGCAGATTTTTTTTCAGGAGATGAAATATGTTTGGTAGTCCTACTTGGCACATCAGGTAAAGAAAAAAAATAACGATAAAAACCAATTAACGCATTTTCTATAGTTTTATCGGAGGTTTGGATATTTTTTGAAAACGCAGATTCAAGTGAATCATTTGATTGATAATGAGATTTGAAGAATTCGATAAAATACAACAAGTCGGTATCATTAAAGGTTCTGTGAGAAAAACCTATTAATTTTTTTAGCTCTTTGTTAGAATGATGTAAACAAAATTCATAAGGGGATTGATCCATCAATTGTAATAGAACTTTCGACTTATTAATGATGGTTGTTCGATTTCCCCAAGCAAAAATAGCGGCAAAGAATCCTGCAATTTCTATGTCTTGTTTTTTGGTAAACATATGAGGAATGCAAATAGGATCTTTTTCAATAAAAAAAGGTTGATTGTATTCTTCAACCTTTTGATCCAAAAATTCTTTCAGTTGCATTTGCATTATCCTATTGCCTGTTGTAAATCTTCTATCAAATCTTCCACATCTTCAATACCGATACTCAATCTAATTAATCCATCAGACAATCCGTTTTTAATACGTTCTTCTCTTGGAATACTAGCGTGTGTCATACTTGCAGGGTGATTAATTAAAGACTCTACGCCTCCCAAACTTTCCGCTAACGAAAAGACTTTTGTGCTTGATAGCACTTTTGTTGCGGCTTCAATACTCGTGTCTTTCAAAGTAAAACTTAACATCCCGCCAAATCCTTTCATTTGATTTTTGGCAATCATGTGATTAGGATGGTCTTCAAATCCACACCAATAAACCTTATCTACTTTAGGATGGCTTCTTAAAAAATGAGCGACAGCGATTCCGTTTTCACAGTGTGCTTTCATACGAACATGGAGGGTTTTGATTCCTCTAAGTACTAAAAAACAATCAAAGGGACCAGGAACAGCTCCACAACTTTTTTGAATAAAATATAACTGATCTTTTAATGAAACATCATTCATAATCAAAGCTCCTTGAATAACATCGCTATGGCCTCCCAAATATTTAGTAGAGGAATGCATTACAATATCTGCTCCTAAATCTAAAGGGTTTTGTAAATAGGGAGAAGCAAAGGTATTGTCAACACATAAGATAGTGCCTGCTTTTTTTGAAATAGCTGCTACTGCTTTTATATCCGTGATATTCATCAACGGATTAGTGGGAGTTTCTATCCAAATTAGTTTTGACTTTTCGGTTAACGCTTTTGAAATATTTTCTGGATTTGTAGTGTCTACATATGTAAAAGTTATTCCAAATTTTTCAAAAACTTTTGTGAACAATCGATAGGTGCCGCCATACATGTCATTCGCTGCAATGACTTCATCACCAGGTGATAATAATTTTATAACCGCATCGGTTGCTGCAACGCCACTACTAAAGGCTAATGCATAATGTCCGTTTTCTATCATTGCCAAAGCTGTTTCTAAAGCAGCTCTCGTAGGATTTTGGGAACGCGCATACTCATATCCTTTGTGTTGGCCTGGCGAAGACTGTACATATGTAGAAGTTTGAAAAATCGGTGTCATAATAGCGCCTGTAGAAGGATCAGGTTCCGCACCTGCATGTATAAATTTGGTTGCTGTTTTTTTGTTTTGGAAAAATTGATTATTGCTCATAGTTTTTATTATTCTGTCGCTTAAAATATTTTTTATTTTATAAGCATTTCTGCTGCACATAAATATCTCCAATCATAATTATGGGGGTCATGAGCATTTAAAGAAATACTTTTTTTATTCAAAGTGTTTGGTTTTAATATATCTAACTGAACGAGTGTTTTTTTTGATTCATAAAGGTATTCATTCATAATGGGACTCATCATCCATTTTTTTTGTGGAGGCTCAAATCCAATTTTATCTTTTCTCCAAGTAATATCATCAGGGAGCCTTTGATTCATTAATTTTCGCAAGATTGACTTTGTATAGCCTCCCTGCATTTTAAAAGTAGCGGGTAACATAAAAGCAAATTCCACAAGCTCTTTGTTTAAAAAAGGAAGTCGAACCTCACAGCCATGTGCCATAGAATTTCTATCTGCAAAACGCAAAAGCTCCTCTAAACCATATTCCATTACATCAAAATGAAGACTATCATTAAGTTTTGTAACAATAGGTTTATGAATGCCCTCCCATTCTTTTCCTGACAGAATCGATAAAAAATCAGGGGTGATATCTGGGTGATTGATGATTCGTTTGTGTTCTCTTTTTTCAAGCTGAATTGCAGCATGTGCTGGAAGATAGGTAGCAGCAACATTTTTTAGACCAAATGAAAAGTCTGCATGATTACTTTTAAATAGTTTTCGTTCTTTCAGTAAACGACCATATTGATGCTTATTAACACATTCTTGTAGAAACCAATGCAAATATTTATGGTAACCAGCAAAAATCTCATCTGCTCCCTGTCCGTCTAATAATACTGTAACATCATGTTCTTTAGCTAATTGATACACTCTGTACTGAGCATAAATACTTGAGGACCCGAATGGTTCTTCTTGATGGTATAATAATTTTTTAAAATTTTCTATTAATTCCCATTCATTAGGTGCAACAGTAAAATTTTCTATTCTAAAATCTGATACAACCTTCTTTACATATTGATATTCGTCTTTTTCAAATTCAGGAAAAACAGCTGTAAATGTTTTTATATAGGAGGTTGTATTTTGAAGAATATAATGCAGCAAGCTAGTGCTATCAATTCCTCCACTCAAACTTGTTCCAATCTTTACATCACTTCTCATTCTTCTAGCAATGGAAACAGAAAGTAACTCGTCAAGTTTTTGAATGGCTTCTTCTTCTTTAATTGAAATGGTTTTTTGTTTTTCAAGATGCCAATAAGCTTCAATATTTAACTTGTTTTTATGAAGCGTTAGATAGTGTGCGGGGGGTAGAGAAAAAATCTCATTAAAAAAAGTTTGTGCTTTATTAGAAGGATTTTGCACCTGTCCTAAAGTAAGATAATTAAGGAGCATTTTAGGATCAACTGACTTATTTACTCCAGTAGCCCAAATGGCTTTCATTTCACTGCCAAAAATAAAACGAGATCTGTCTTTAAAATAGTAAAAGGGTTTCTCTCCAAAACGATCTCTCGCAGCAAATAAAATCTGTTCAATTTCATCCCAAATCGCAAACGCAAACATTCCGTCAAAATAATTTACACAATCTTCTTTATAAAAATCATAGGCGGCTAAAATGACTTCTGTGTCACTATCTGTTTTAAATTGGTAACCGGCTTTTTGTAACGTTTTTCTAACTTCTATATAATTATAAATTTCACCATTATAAGTGATAGTATAGCGATCGTTCCATTGCATGGGTTGTGATGCCCTAAAACTTAGGTCAATAATCGCTAGTCTTCTATGAGCTAACCCTACAGATTTATTAAGGCTTATCCATACACCTTCTCCATCGGGACCTCTATGTGAAAGAACGTCTGACATTCTTTTAAGCATAGGGATATTAATATCCGATTGAAAGGGGGAAACGATACCGGCAATTCCACACATACGTTACTAAAATTGTAGTGAAGTTAGTTGGATTTATTTAAACTAATAGGAAGTGTAATTTTACTGTTTTCCCATAATATTTGTAATAAAATCAAACTATTTGATTTTTCAAAATAAATGGTGCATGCTTCTGTTGGGGTTGGCAAGTTTTGTAAGGGAACGTCAATTCTACAGATATCTTTTTTAATATCATAACCAAATGAACCCCAAGTATCTGTTACTTTGTTTATAATGAGTGTCCATTTTTCTTCTGTAGGTATGGCATATAGCGTATATCTGCCTTTTTTAACCTTGATTTTGTTTATATAGACATCTTTAAAGAACTCGATTTCGGTTGCTTCATTAGCGCCTAGCCTCCAAACCTTACCATATTCAACAAGGCCTCCAAAAATTTTCCGCCCATTCATGCTTGGTCTGCTATAAATGATTCTTGCCACTAAAGGCTCTGTAGCTGTTTCTTGCACTTTCCCCATTGGAAAATTAGCAGGATAATAACTCATATCCATTGGAGATTTATCCAATGCAGGGATGTTTTCTTGGGCATATAAAGAAAATTGACAAACAAATAAAATGATACATATAATGCCTGCTTTTTTCATCTTTCTTTTTTTTCGTAAAGATAATTCAATCGGTAACGATTCAAGTTGTTTAATTTTAATTTCAGATAAATTAAATGGAATATGAGTAGTTTACATTGTGCCATCATTCAAACTGATATTTTTTGGGAAAATAAAGCAAGGAATCTTGCCATGCTTGAAGAAAAAATTTTGGCATTAGAAGAACCTGTCGAATTAGTTATACTTCCCGAAATGTTTTCTACAGGCTTTAGCATGAATACTAATTTATTAGCGGAAGAAATGGCAGGCGACACTGTAAAATGGATGAAAAGAGTAAGTCAAATAAAAAAAACTATTATTACCGGAAGTGTTATGATTAAGGAAAACGATAATTTTTTCAATAGGCTTATTTGGATGCTTCCCAATGGACAGTTTGGTTATTATGATAAAAGACATTTGTTTGGATACGCTAATGAAGACCAATATTACTCTAAGGGCAATAAGAGATTAATTACTTCCGTAAATGGTTGGAAAGTTAATTTGCAAATTTGCTATGATCTTAGATTTCCGGTTTGGAGCAGACAGCAATGTAGTGAAGAAAATAATGCTACTCATGAATTCGACTTGCTAATTTACGTGGCCAATTGGCCTTCTTCCAGAGCTAATGCATGGAAGACATTATTATGTGCAAGAGCCATCGAAAATCAATGTTTTGTGGTAGGTGTCAATCGTATAGGCAAAGATGGTAATGACCATGCGTATGCAGGTGACAGTATGATTATTGACCCTTTAGGCACCATCTTGAATGCAGATGCTTTGGAGAACGATACAAATAAAGAAAAAATTTATGCAGTTACCCTTACAAAAGAAGGATTAACTGATACAAGAAACCGATTCCCTTTCTTGAAAGATGCTGACAAGTTTTACATTATGTAAATACAATTAAAGTATTTTTCACTTTTCTTTAATTTGTTGCATTGAAATAGTTTTCATAGTCTGCACCATTACATCAACTGCCATTTTTAACTGTTCATCCTTTTGTTGCATTTTATGTAATAAGGTGTACATCATTTCTCTATCCATCACAGATTGATTGCTCGCTGGGTTTGATGAAATATCAGAATATAGTTTATCTGATAAGGTTTCCTGCGGGTCTATAAACAAATGTTCTAATGGTATGTCTAGCTTTATAGAAATATCTTCTAGCTGACTTAATGTTATATCAGTGATATCATTTTCCATATTGCTTATAGCCGCTTCTGATAGTTTCAGCGAAGCTGCTAAATCTTTTTGTTTAATGTCTTTGATGTTACGCCATTTTCTAATGTTAGCGCCCACTTTAAGTCTTTCGTAACCACCTGTGTTTTTGTATGATTTCATATCATTTTTTTTCAAAAATAAGAGCCTAGATATCCGCATACAGGTGTAAACAAACTTTATTTATTGAGAATTTTCTTTTAAATCAGGGAGAATTGTTGACAAGATGACAATGTTAATAAAGTTAAGTATTAGGTAAACTTTATTAAGTGATAATTATTGGTTGATTGTATAATGATTTCCAATTTTACAACATCAATGGCCATTGAGCGGAGATGCCGAAAACCGCTAATAGAGTAGGTTTATCAAAAAAGATTTTTATGAAAAAGATATTAATGATTGTTTTTGTTTCAATAGTATATTCTGCTTCAGCACAAACAGAGGTCGGTTGCCCTCCAGGCACTTCGCCAGCGATAAGTGTTAGTCTTGACTTATTTAACTTTCATAAACCTCGCACCTCATGCAGTAAAGGTTTTGGTTTATGTGTCAAATTTAGTGTTAGGCTCATTTGTGAAAGTTTTTCAAAAAATGTTTATATCAAAGAAGGAAAGGTTTATACAAATGTGGCATTCGTAAATAATTTGGCTGTATTACATATTCCGATTTCTATAAAAAATCAAACTGGTTTTGAAAAAACTGATATGTCGTTTTTTGAAGTAGAAGACAAAGCAATCACGCTGATGCTTCCAAACAATGTCGAAAAGTGGGTGAAGGGAGGAACCTATCCGGTGAATATTGTTGGAGACGAACTGATTGTAAGTTTGCCACTTTTTTAAACTACATCAGGCAACGCTTCTATAGCGTTGCCTGCTTTTTATTTGAACATGCAATCATTATAAAACTTGAAAATGAATTCTATAAAATATATAAGCGTTATAATTATAATGGCATCTTGTAAAATGTATGTTACTAAAAAATTTGACTTACAAACGTATGCGAAACCAAAAACAAAGGAAGAATATAGAGTTCTTATAAATAAAAAAAAGGTATTTAAAAATTCCAATGTACTGTATATAGATTCTGTTTGTTATGCAAAATTTTTAAGAGAAAAATATTTTTCTACTCCTTCACCAATCTTGATAGGTTGCTTTGCAAACGATAGTCTTCTTTGTAAAAAAAGTAAAGACTTTTATTCTAATACATCTTGTGTAATGAAAATTGAAAAAGAAGTTGAAGCTTGTTTATTGAATGATTCGACTAGTTTAACAACAGAGGTTGCCCTTCCAAAGCTTTCAACCTACTCTTTTAGATGGTTACAGAATGATTCTGCTTTCAAATTTGAAAATAAAAATAATGGTGCTATTGTATTATTAGCGATCTCGTTCAAATTCGGTACATACTATGATGAATTATTTGAAAGAATCAAAATGCTATCGAATAAAATAAATGGAGGTGTAAGCATCTATTTCATCATAATTGACCCATTGTATAAACTAAAATAACAAAATGCTAAAATTTATTTCTACTTCACTGTTACTGATTTTGATACTATTGGGTGATTGGGGCTTAAAAGCTCAGGGTTTTTTAAAAGGGTTACCCATTAATATTCCTCCGGAGGTAATTATTATCGAAAATTACACAGCAGTTGGTTCGCATTCAAACAATACTCTATTCCCTACCAAAAAAGAGTTTGATTATCATAACAAAGAGACCTATCTTTTACCAGTTACAAAAGAGGCTTCTACAATATTTCATATTCTTTACCAGACAGATTTTTCAGGAAAAATTACTTTCATTGGACTTAGCAATAATTTATTGGAATGGTTTTTATGTGAAAAAAAGCCTATAATGTCATTTGACTTTTGTGTAAAAGCGATAGATGCTGATAGGTTCCCTAATCAATATATCAACGAGTTTATAGATTGTATTATGCAGAGAATACAAAATTGTAATCCGAGTAGTTAATTATTGTATTGAAGACTACTTGTTCATGTGATTCCAGCCTTGTGCAATCAGTTCATGTTTATTGCCTCCTCTTGTAATTAGGTGTTTTCCTTCTTCTGCAGGTGCTATATATCCAATAACTGAAATAGAGGGGTTAATCTTTATTTTCTCGTATGCTTCTTGAGAAATCGTAAATAATAATTCATAATCTTCTCCACCACTCAAAGCACATGCTGTAGGATCTAATTGAAGTTTATAGGCAAACTCTTTGGCATCATCATTAAAAGGAAATTTATCCTCATATAAAACACATCCAACATCGCTCTGTTTACAAATGTGTAAAATATCACTACTGAGTCCATCGCTAATATCTATCATGCTTGTGGGAAGAACTTCTGCTGCTGCAAAATATTCTATAATGTCTTTTCTAGCTTCTGGCTTTAATAATCTTCCTACAATATGTTTTTGATTTTCTAAATCTGGTTGAGCACCTGTTTCTTGAAATATCTTTTTTTCTCTTTCTAAAAGAGTTAATCCTAAAAAAGCGCTGCCTAATTCTCCACTAACACAAATTAAATCATTTACTTTAGCACCACTTCTTTTTACAAATTGATCCGGCGCTACTTCTCCAATAGCTGTAATGCTAATTATAAATCCTTTTTGTGATGAACTGGTATCTCCGCCCACTAAATCCACTTGATATTCTTCACATGCCGCATGAACACCTGCATAAAATTCATCCAATGTTTCTACACTAAAGCGATTACTAAAACCAATGTTTACTAAAATTTGAGTAGGGGTTGCATTCATAGCATAAATATCGCTTAGGTTTACTACTACTGATTTGTAACCTAAGTGTTTTATTGGAGTGTACGACAAATCAAAATGAATGCCTTCAATAAGAATATCTGAAGAAACGACTGTTTGTCTTCCAAAATGATCAATAATTGCCGCATCATCGCCTACCCCTAATATTGATGATGCGTTTTTGAATTCAATGTTTTGAGTAAGATGATCAATTAATCCAAATTCTCCTAATGATGCTATTTCTGTTCGTTGATTCATATTGTGATATTTTATTTTTCTCCTCTTACATATGCCAACAGTTCATCATGTATTTTTCCGTTGGTGGCTAATATATGAGGCTGATAAGGTGAATAATAATTGTTTTCAAAATCAGTAATGGTTCCACCTGCTTCTTCTACCATTAAAAATCCTGCAGCACTGTCCCAAGCTTGTAATTTGTGTTCGTAAAAGCCATCAAATCTGCCGGCAGCCACCCAGCACAAGTCAATCGCAGCGCTTCCGAGTCTTCTCACAGGAATCCCTTGTCTAATTAACTTCTCGAAAACTTGTAATGGTCCATTAGGTGTATCCAAATAAGTATATGGGAAACCTGTTACCAAACAGCTTTTAATCACAGTATCTTTTTTGCTTACACTTATTTTTTTGTCGTTGAGGTAAGCCCCCATTCCTTTTTGAGCAAAAAATAATTCATTCATAAATGGGTTATATACAGCCCCTAAAATCATTTGTCCTTCTTTTTCTAAACCAATGCTAACACAACATAAAGGAATGCCATTGGCAAAATTGACAGTGCCATCTATTGGGTCAATGATCCATTTGTATTCGCTATTGGAAGCAATTTCTCCCGTTTCTTCACTTAAAATAAAATGTTCTGGATGGGCTTGTTGAATTACTTCGATAATTGCTTTTTCTGATGCATGATCCGCCTCTGTCACTAAATTGTTTATTCCCTCTTTATTAGAAACTTTAAAATTACCATTGAAATAATGTTGTAATTGAACGGCACCGGCTTGAACAGCGTTTAATAGAGTGGTTTTATGCATGCAACAAAGATAGTAAATGCTTTGTAGCGTTTTGACTATTTATAAAGAAGAGTGGAATATTAATTTCGAATCTCTACTTTTACAATTCAAAATTTTTATTATTATACTTTTAGCTTGAAGTTGTCTATTATCATAGTGAATTATAATGTAAAGCAAATGCTAGCAACCTGCTTGGAATCTGTTATGCAAGCAAGTAAGCATTTAGATGTAGAAGTTTTTGTGGTAGACAATGCATCTACTGACGGTAGTAGAGAATTACTTGAGCCTTTATTCCCAAACGTACATTTTAAATGGAATATTAAAAATGTAGGTTTTGCAAAAGCTAATAATAGTGTGCTTAATCAAATTTCTGGAGATGCTGTATTGTTTTTAAATCCAGACACTATCGTGCCTGAGGATTGTTTTACTAAGTGTCTTGTATTTATTCAAAATCATGCTGATTGTGGAGCGCTAGGGGTGCGAATGGTGAATGGAAATGGAGTCTATTTAAAAGAAAGCAAGCGCGGATTTCCCTCACCTATGACATCTTTTTGGAAAATGATAGGATTCTATGCATTATTTCCTACCTCTTCATTTTTTGCCAAATATTATGAAGGTCATCTATCAGAAAACGAAACTAACAAGGTAGAAGTTCTGTCGGGGGCTTTTATGATGATACCCTTACGTATCATTCAGAAAGTAAAGGGCTTTGATGAAGATTTTTTTATGTACGGAGAAGACATCGACTTAAGTTATCGAATCTCAAGATTAGGTTTTTCTAATTATTATTTTGCCGAAACAACTATCATTCATTTTAAAGGCGAAAGTACCCAAAAAAAGAGCAGCACTTATACTAATCAGTTTTATGGCGCCATGGAAATTTTTGTAAAAAAGCATTATGCAAATCAATTATTTACAAAATGGTGTATGCTTACCGGTATTCAAGTTGGTAAGTTTATTGCCACTATCAAACGACTTTTATTTGTTAGATAAAAAGCGCTTCCAAGTGAAAATCTTTTTGTGATATTGTTTTAAATATTTTTTTTTCGGAAAGATAGTTAGCCAAGTATTCTTGTTCTGTTTGTCCAGGAGTAGGAACCAATACCGCTTTTTGTTGAATGGTAATCAAATCCATTACTGTTGAATATCCTGAGCGTGCAATCACACCCATAGCCTGCTGCATGCATTCGTTTAAATCTTCTTTATCTAGATGATTATACACTGTAATATTTTTTGGAAGAGAAAAAGTATTAATCGACGATGCTGGAAGTCCTCTCACTAATAAAACAGCGTCTTTACAACTTTTTAATTGTTGTACAATCATATCCTCGAACATGGTTCTTTGTGGCTCTGGACCCGATAATACTATAGCCCATTTATATTGGATAGCAGTTGTTTTTTTTTCAAATCTTGATAAGAAACCTATATAAACTGTTGGGATGTCAGGCATTTTTTTAGGATGAGATAATTCACCTGCAAGATTATTTTCTTCTTTATAATCTGGCACCCAGCATTCATCAAATTGATTAATAAAAAAGTAATTGATGTGTTGAACCAATTTATCGAAGAACACACTGCCAGTTTTAATACCTAATTGATGTGTTATAAAAACACTGTATACTTTATTGTTACAAAATCCCAGCCTGTTGTCACTTATTACCGTATCTATTTGATATTGTTGAATTGTTTTTTTAAGCCATTTTTTTTCTCTAAGAATTGCCTTAGTTATTTTAGGAAGTTGAAACAGCATTTTAATAAAAAAGCCCCTTGCAGATTTACTGTAGGATATATTATATCCTTGTAATGGTAAATAGATTAATTGCGGAAATGCAGATTGAATAATATTCATTCCAGGACCATCTCCGGCAACCAATACCTTCTTATTTTGTTGAAGCAACGACTCAATAATGGGTATGCACCTTGTAGCATGACCTAATCCCCAATCTAAGGGTGATATTAAAATCTTACTTCCTGGAATATTGCAATTAAAATGAGTCACTTTCAAGATTATCTGTTAAAATTATTTGTTTTATTATACAATACGATTAATTTTATAATCAATATTTATTTGAACGAGAAAATAATAACATGAAAACATTGACTTTCAAATTTATGGCAGCTGTACTATTGTTAGTTATCGCATGCAGTAGTTGCTCTTCTTCAAAAGGGACTTTTTGTGGCTGCCCTAATGAACATGGTTTTGTTGGATACAAATAACAAAATGAACAAAAAAAATAGTCATAGAAACCTACTCGTAATGTTCAAACAAGAGACAGCTCATCCAAAGTTGATAGAGTTGGAATTAGAACATTTACACGATATCTTATATCATGTTGAAGGTATTGAAAATTATGTAAAGTCTCACGAAATCATCGATTTAAACAAATACAAAGTATGTAATAATAGTGTTGAGATTAAAAAATTCATTAGAGAAAAAAGAGAACGAGCTTTCGTTTTTATCAACAATAAAAACTAGGTTTATTGAAGCTTACCTAGTGCCACTCTCAAATTATTTATCACATTTTCGATATCTTCTTTTTTACAACAGCCAACACTGATTCTATACCAGCTGCTTTCCTTTTCTGCTCCAAATGAACCAAATGGAACCATAGCCAATTTTGCTTCGTTTAGAATGTATTCAGTTACTTCGGATTGTTGTGTAATTTTTTTTCCTTCTGCTGTTGTTTTGCCAACTAAATTAATTTGTACAGTTAAATAAATAGCTGCCTGCGGAGATATTGCATCTACAGAAAATCCCTCTTTTTTTAACTGCAGAAATCCTTCATAAAGATTTTGTAAACGATACACTACTTCTTCTTTAAAATGTTGGAAGTAGTCCGAAACAGCAGTGTCATTCAATAAAAATTTCGCAACAGCTCTTTGTTCTGCCATTGGCGCCCATGAACCTACATGACTATTCACCGCACGCATTTTAGCCATTAATTCTTGCGGACCTAGAGACCAACCAACCCTTACGCCGGTTGCTGCGAAAGATTTACTAATGCCATCCACAAAAACAGTGTATTCTTTCATCTTTGGACGCAAACTTACAGGGTTGTAATGAACCGTATCTCCAAAAGTCAATGTCCAGTATATTTGATCATACAATACAAACAATTTTTTACTGCCCTCGGGTCTGCTTTCATTCTCGGCAATAACTAAATCGCAAATTTCTTCTAATTCTCTTTTTCCAAAAACAGTTCCTGTAGGATTTAGTGGCGAACACAAAGCAAGTAAAGCGGCTCCTTTTATGTGGGGGGCAATTTGTTCTGCTGTAGGCATGAAATTATTTTCTTTGGTTGCCTGTATTAACACATGCTCTCCTTCTGTAAAGTGAGTATAATGATTATTATTCCAACTTGGAACAGGGTAAATTACTTTATCCCCTTTGTCGACAATACAACGGTAAATGGCATAAATCAGAGGCCTTCCTCCGTTGGAAACTAATATTTCATTAGAGGTGAAAGATAATCCTTCGTTTTTCTCTATAAAATAAGCAATGGCTTTTCTTAGCTCCAATTCCCCATCTGGTGCTGGATAAGTAGTATACCCCTCTTCGTATGCTTGAATAATTTCATTTTTTAGTGCCGTAGGAATAGGAAAAAGCGATGCATCAAAGTCGCCAATAGTATAGTTGTATATATGCTCCCCTGCTTTGATTTTCTCTTTTATTAAATTTCCTAATCGCACAATTTCAGATGCAATAAGGGTTTCTGCAAGATGGCTAAACCTTTGACTACCCATTCTTTTTTGAGTTAAATTGAGGCACAAAGGTAGAGTTTACGCCCCTGATTACAAAACAAGTAAGAATATTAAAAAAATAAACTTCATTAAGAAAAACTTAAGTCTTATTCATTTATTTTTAAATTTATTCTAATACTATTTCGATTTATTAAGATTTTTTATAAATAATCATTCAAAATTTTCAAAATAAATGATAATGAATTACTTTTATACCTAAATAGGGCTTTTTTTCAAAAAATACTCTTTGTTTTAAGTCTCGTTTTCATCTCTATTTTCTAAATACTATGTTTAATTTAATTCTTTTTGGCCCTCCGGGTAGCGGAAAAGGTACGCAAAGCGAAAAACTAATCGAAAAATATGGCTTGAAGCATTTGAGTACAGGTGATTTATTGCGTTCAGAAATTGCCAATCAAACAGCTTTAGGTTTAGAAGCAAAAAAAATCATGGATAAAGGCCATTTAGTGCCTGATGAAGTGGTTATTGGCATGATCAGTTCAGCTATGGAGCAACATCCAAACGCAAAAGGATTTCTATTTGACGGATTTCCTCGAACAGCTTCTCAAGCTGAGGCTTTAGATAAATTATTGGCATTAAACAATGAGGAAATAGCCGTAATGCTAGCTTTAGAAGTTGGTGAAGAAGAACTGGTGAAAAGATTAATGAAAAGAGGCGAAACCAGTGGAAGAAGTGACGATACCAACGAAAGTGTCATACGAGCAAGAATTGTAGAATACCTTCAAAAAACAACAGCCGTTGCGGACTACTACCATACATTCGACAAAGTAAAATTAATTAAGGGAGAAGGAACCATTGATGAAATATTCAGTGCCCTTTGCAAAGAAATAGATGAAAAACTATAAGTAGATTCTTTTCAAAATTTTATTCTATCAAACTTGCTTAGCCTATACCTTTGTATGAAATACTTTTTATGCAAAAGTTAGGAAACTTCATACTTGGCAAATGGACCGAACACGAAGGCGATGGACAAGTATTGTATAATGCCGTAAATCAAACACCAATTGCAACAGCGTCTACACAAGGCTTATCATTTGAAGACATCCTTGATTACGCAAGAAAAAAAAGTAACCCCGCTTTAAGAAAAATGACTTTTCAGGAAAGAGGTCGAATGCTTAAAGCGCTAGCCTTACATTTACTCGAAAAGAAAGAAAAGTTTTATACAATCAGTTATCAAACCGGTGCTACTAGAATTGATAGCTGGATTGATATTGAAGGTGGAATAGGAAATTTATTTTCCAATGCCTCTCTCCGTAGAAAATTACCAGATGAATCTTTTGCGCTAGATGGAGAAGGAATTCCACTTGGAAAACAAAATTCTTTTATGGGTCATCATATTTTGGTACCCAAAGAGGGCGTAGCGGTGCATATTAATGCTTATAATTTTCCAGTTTGGGGCATGTTGGAAAAAATTGCTGTAAACTTACTGGCAGGCGTACCTGCCATCGTAAAGCCCGCAACCGTAACCTCTTATCTGACCGAAGCTGTTGTAAGAGAAATCATTGCTTCGAATATTTTGCCTGAAGGATCCCTGCAATTGATTTGTGGAAGTGCGGGCGATTTATTAAACCATGTTCAATCGCAAGATGTAGTAACTTTCACTGGCTCTGCTCATATAGGTCTACTCTTAAAATCACATCCTACAATTTTGTCTGAAGCTGTTCCTTTTAATATGGAAGCCGACTCTTTAAACTGTATGGTATTGGGAGAAGATGTAAAACCCGGAGACGTAGAATGGGATATTTTCATTAAAGAAGTAAAAAAAGAAATGACGGTAAAAGCCGGACAAAAATGTACGGCCGTAAGAAGAGTGTTTGTGCCAGAAAATAAATTGGAAGAAGTTTGTAAGGCGTTATCAAGTGAATTAGATAAAACAGCTATTGGAAATCCGCTTAATGAAAAAGTAAGAATGGGTTCATTAGCAAGTATGGAACAGCGTGATGAGGTAAAAAAACAAGTGCAACAACTTCTAGCAAGTTCTCAACTGATTTATGGATCATTGGATAGCGTATCGGTTATTGATGCGAATATCACCACAGGTGCTTTTATAAGCCCTATTGTTTTATTGAATGAAACACCCTTTGCAACAGAAGCCCCACATAATATTGAAGCATTTGGACCAGTAAGTACGATTATGCCTTACAAAGGTATTGACGATGCCATTGCATTGAGTAAACTAGGAAAAGGAAGTTTATGCTCTTCCATTATAACAAACCATCAGCAAACTGCCAGAAAATATGTTTTAGGCGCAGCCAGTCATCATGGTAGAATATTAGTGCTCAACCGTGAATGTGCTAAAGAAAGTACAGGTCACGGCTCTCCATTGCCGTTATTAGTACATGGTGGACCAGGAAGAGCCGGAGGTGGTGAAGAAATGGGTGGTTTAAGAGGTATCAAGCATTATCTCCAAAGAACCGCTATTCAAGGCTCGCCATCTATGATTACTGCTATTAGCAATGTATATCAACCCAATGCAAAAGGAAATAATGACAATATTCATCCTTTTAAAAAGTATTTTGAAGAACTTTCTATTGGCGATCAAATCATTACTGAAAAAAGATTAATTACTTCTTCAGATATTGATCAATTTGCCAATATCAGTGGTGATCATTTCTATGCACACCTTATCAATACCGACTTTTCAAACACTATGTTTGAAGAGCAAGTAGCTCACGGCTATTTCATTATGAGCGCCGCAGCCGGTTTGTTTGTGGACAGTTACGAAAAAAATCCCGTCTTGTTGAATTACGGCATTGATGAATTAAGATTTACAAAACCCCTGTACGCAGGATCTTCTTTATATATTCGATTTACATGCAAAGAAAAAATTGCACAAGAGATGAAAGAGATCAATCCTGACATCCCAATGACAAAAGGGTCTGATATTCCTAAAGGTATCGTGAAATGGCTGGTGGAAATGTTGGATGAAAAAGATGAACTTGTAGGAATTGCTACCATTCTTACTATGGTTGAAATGAAAAACAAAATATAACATCATTGTATATGGAACAAACAACTGAAGCTTATGTAAAAGCATTCACTCATCACAACATAACTACCATTGAATTTTTTCATCCTCAAAGCAACTCTTTACCTGGAGCGCTATTGCAATCTCTTGCAGAATCCATCGAGGTGGCTGGCAATGAAATTGAAAGCAAGGTGATTGTTTTGAAAAGTTCGGGCACAAAAGCATTTTGTGCTGGAGCATCGTTTGATGAATTAATACAAATTACAAACAAAGAAGAGGGATTGGCTTTTTTTAGTGGATTTGAAAAAGTAATCAATGCAATGCGACTATGTCCTAAATTAATCATTGCTAGAATACAAGGTAAATGTGTGGGGGGCGGTGTTGGATTAGCTGCAGCAGCTGATTATGCCATTGCTTTAGA
Source organism: Chitinophagaceae bacterium (assembly GCA_947452965.1). Taxonomy (GTDB): domain Bacteria; phylum Bacteroidota; class Bacteroidia; order Chitinophagales; family Chitinophagaceae; genus Ferruginibacter. The sequence continues at coordinate 307,971 of CANGEW010000001.1, forward strand.
TACTGCAGATATCAAACTTAGTGAATTGGCAGTGGGGATTGGTCCATTTGTGGTAGGACCGGCAGTAGAAAGAAAAATGGGGTTAAGTGCATTCAGCACCTTAGCAATTGACGCTACCTGCTGGAGAAGCGCAAATTGGGCTAAGCAGCATGGTTTGTTTGCAGAGGTACATTCAAATACAAATGAATTAGAAGAAGCTGTAGAAAAATTAGCCGCTACCTTGTCTACATCTAGTCCGGAAGCCATGAAAGAATTAAAATCAATTTTTTGGAGAGGAACAGAAAATTGGGACACACTATTAAAAGAAAGAGCCGCTATAAGCGGGCGTTTAATTCTAAGTGAATTTTCAAAAAATGCTATTGCAAAATTTAAATCAAAATAATTAGTAATCATGCAATTAACGAATAATAAAATACTGATTACAGGAGGTGGTACAGGCATTGGATTAGGCATCACTGAGCGTTTTTTACAAGAAGGCAATACTATCATTGTTTGTGGGAGAAGAAAAGATGTATTAGAGAATTTACAAAAAAAACATCCTTCTGTTATTATCAAACAATGTGATGTTTCGATTGAATCACAAAGAGAAAAATTGTTTGATTGGATTAACAATAATCATGATGATGTAAATGTTTTAATTAATAATGCCGGTATTCAAAACTGGATGAATGTTACAGATGAAGATTTTTTTCAAAGAGCAAAGCAAGAACTGGCGATAAATATTGAGGGGCCCATTCATCTTACTTCGCTTTTTATTAAATTAAAGTCACTCAAAACTATCATTAACGTAACTTCTGGCTTATCTTTTTGTCCATTAAGTAAAGTAGCCGTGTATTCTGCAACCAAAGCTTTTTTTCATTCATTTACTCTATCCATGCAAAAAGTATTGCAACAAAAAGGGATTGAGGTAATTGAATTGATACCTCCGGCAATCAATACAGATTTAGGTGGAAAGGGCTTGCATAATTATGCACCACCAGTTAGTGACTTGATAGCGTCTGTTTTTGAACAATTACAGCAAGGAAAAAAAACGCTTACATTTGGAATGAGCGAAGCCATGTTACAAGCAGGCCCAGAAGAAATAAAAATTGCCTTTGAAAGAATGAATAGTCAATAATCAAACAACTAAAATATGAACTTCTTACATAAAATGAGAGCCAACTATTTACCCTATGTTTCAATTATTGTAGCCTTGTATTGGTTTTTACCATTATGGATAAAAATTTATGACTTCGCAGTTTTAAGTGCTTTTTATGAAATAATATGGTTGCCAATGGTCATGCTATTATTTGTTCTTCCGATATTATCCATTCTTAGTTGGAAAAAAGAAAGCTATCCAACAAGATCGAAAAATTTATTTTCGTTATTTTTAAATTTAATAACATTATTGGTACTGTTGTTGAAGAAGTGAGTTAGATGGTTTCTAATATATTATTTAGCAAACACATATCTTTGAAGATTAAAATCTGAAAGTCAATCCCGCTGAATGAAAATTACTGGTATTACGATAATAAAAAACGCGATAGTAAATGATTACCCTATTGTGGAGGCGATTACTTCTATTTTACCTATGGTAGATGAAATGATTGTTTCAATTGGAGATAGTGAGGATGAAACTGAAGAGTTGATCAAAAAAATCGATTCTCCAAAAATTAGAATTATTTATTCGACGTGGGATAAAAGTATCAGAAAGGGAGGAAGTGTTTTAGCCATTGAAACAAATAAAGCACTAGAACATGTTTCCAAAGACACCGATTGGGTGTTTTATATACAAGGCGATGAGGTGATACATGAAAAATACCATACAAATATATTAGAAGCAGCTAGCATTCATCTTCATAACCCAAAAATAGAAGGTTTGTTATTTAATTATCTTCATTTTTACGGAACATATGATTATGTAGGCGATAGTAGAAAATGGTATAATGTAGAAACAAGAATTATCAGAAACAATCGCAATATTCTTTCATATAGAGATGCTCAGGGATTTCGAAAAGGAAAACAAAAAATTGCAGTTGCAAAGATCGATGCCTATGTATATCACTATGGCTGGGTAAAAAGTCCCAGTCAAATGAAAATAAAACAAAAAAAGGTAGCAGAATTTTGGAATGAAAATGATGCAGAACTTGAAGCTTATCGTAATAGTGATGATTTTTTTGATTTCAATGAATTCGATTCTATAAAACTATTCAATGGAACACACCCTAATGTAATGAAAAAAAGAATTGAACAAAAAAATTGGGAAGTAACATTAGACGTTAAGAAGAAAAAGATGAAGCTTACCTATCGATTATTATATTGGATAGAAAAACAAACAGGTAAAAGATTATTTACTTTTTCAAATCATAAAATAATTAGTAAAAAATAATGAAAAGTAAAATTACTGGTGGGGGAACTAAGTTTCTGTTTAAAAAAAAGATATTAAATAAATATGATGTTGATTATTATCAATGTATTGAAACAGGATTTATACAAACAGAAGACCCCTATTGGCTAGGCGAAGCCTATTCTTCTGCTATCACTAAGTTAGATATTGGATTACCCTATAGAAACCAACTACAAAGTAATTTACTTTCAAAATTGATAAACAAGTATTTTGATAATGAGAAAGAATATTTGGATTACGCTGGTGGCTACGGGTTGTTTACAAGACTAATGAGAGATAAGGGATTCAATTTTTTTCATTCTGATATCTATTGTGATAATATTTTTGCCGAGTTTTTTGAAGCAGATTTAAATAATTTAAACAAAAAGTTTGAATTGATTACTGCTTTAGAAGTTTTTGAGCACATGAATAATCCATTGAAGGAGATCGAAAAATTATTTTCTTACTCTGATAGTATACTTTTTTCAACAGAATTACACTCAGAAAAAAATATCCCAATTGAAAACTGGTGGTATTTTTCTTTTGAAACTGGCCAACATATTGCAATGTTTAACTTACAAACGTTGGAATATTTGGCAAATAAATATGGATGTAATTTTTACTCAGATGGATCTACCACACATTTGTTTACTTTTAAAAAGTTTGCATCAAACCCTTTCAATATAGTAAGAGAGCCTTTTCTTATCAGAAAAGCAAGAAAAATTTTAAGAAAATTTGACAATCAAAAAATGCCCAATAGTTTATTGGAGTCTGACTTTAATTATATTAAAAATGAGATTCTTTCTAAATAATATCTCGACATTTATTTAGAAATAGAGAGTCTTTGATTTATATCAAATTAAGAGAGGATTTTTTTTAAAAAACGATCAATTGTTTTTTTTATCTTCTTAAAAACCCTAACTATTTTTTTTTCTTTTAAGCCAAATTCAAAAAAAAGCGTTTTAAAATCGGCGTCTTTTTGTACTTTTCTTTCATTTGGATGACTTATATTAAATAATTTTTCGTGAGGTATGTTTGCATTTCTATTTAGAGAAAACGTATGTGTTGCATTTCCGTCAAATCCTATATTTTTTATTAGATTCACGTTGGGTATAATTGATAAGCGGTTATTGAAAAAATTCAAAAATGCAAATTGATAATCCCAAGTGTCAATTTTTTTTATCTTTAAATCCTTGAAGATAATTAACCATTTTTTTACAATACGATTATCATGAAATATATTTTTTAGAATTTTTTCAGCGAATTGAATTTCATGATTTTTTAAATTCACATCATAGGAATCCCAAACTCTTCTCCAACTAGCCCAGCCCCAAATATGAGTAAGGTTAGAAAAATAATAGCTATTTTTTCCCCATTTTTTACCATGTTGAAAATTACAGCCTGAAATGATACTTATATTGTTGTCAAATTGATATTTTAATAATAATTCATCACAAAATCTAAAAAAGTCTGAAGATGGTAAACAGTCGTCTTCTAAAATTATTCCCATTTCTTCGTTTAAAAAAAACCAATCTATCGCTGTAGAAACTGCAATTTTGCAACCGACATTTTCATTTCTGAATAAAGTCTTTACATCGCATTCCCAATCTATTAGATGAATAATACTTCTGGTAAGATTGCATATTTTTTGACTTTCTATATTTTTGGGTCCGTCAGCCGCAATATACAAACGAGGTGGTTTTGCATTTTTAATAGCTTCAAAGGTTAAAAGAGTAGTTTCGTATCTATTATAAATGATGAATAATACTGGTGAGTGGGTTAAATATTGTTCCATATACCTAAAGCATTGATTGATAAGTTTCTTTGGTCAATGATGCGCATTTTTCAATTGTGAATTTTTTGATTTGCTCCTCTCCATTTTTTATTAATCTATCTCTACAATTAGAATCCTCTAAAACCATTTCAATACAATTTGTTATATCTTCTATTTCAAAGGGGTTAAAGTAGATAGCTGCGTTTCCTGCTATTTCTTTAAAGCTACTTGTATTACTACAAACTACTGCACAATTATTAGCAAAAGACTCAATTAATGGAAAACCAAATCCTTCATATAAAGAAGGAAATATGAATAAACTGGCTTTTTTGTATAGTATTTTTAATTCTAGATTAGTTACGTTTTTTTGGAAAATTCTATTTGAAGCTCCTGTACGCATGATTGCTTGGAGCTCTGCAGACTGAAAAGGCATCCCTCCTGCACAAATCAATTGTAGGTCTTTGTTTTTTTGTAATATCGGTGTGACTGATTGTAAAAATCGGTAAAAGTTTTTATACGTATTTCTATCTCCTACATAAAGCAAAAAAGGTGGATTGTTGTTTATAGAAACATTATGAGCTGAGATATCGCTTACATCATAATATCCATGATGTATTACATGTATTTTATCGCTATCTATATTATATAGATTTAGTATGTCATTTTTGGTAGATTCTGAGATGGCTATTATTTTATCTGCTTGATGAATGATTTTTTTTTTGTTTTCTGAGTCAGTATTATTGGGTTGAAAAAATTCTGGCATTATTTCATGTATCATATCGTGAACTGTAATAACAAATGGCTTTTTGTTATTAGCTAAAAAATACGGATCATAATATGTTGGATGTAAAATATCATATTCAGATTTTGATATAATATATTTTGAGTACTTCTTATTCCATTTATATATTTTCCGATCTTTTTTGAATAAGACTTTAGAAATATTGTTAGATAGAGGGAAAGAATATTCTTTTATATAATGATTCTTGCTAGTAAGTGCACTTATAGAAATGTTTATTTCATGACTATCATTGAGGAAGTGATATAAATTGCCAAAATATCTAGATATGCCTCCATATCGCTGGAGAGAAAATGCTTGATGATCATACAATATTTTTATCATGGATTACTTTTTTAAAAAAAATCTTGCTCAGTTCTAATTTTAGCTTTCCACTTCCTATAGCAATATCTTAAATAAACAGTTTTACCTAAATGCTTTTTTATCCATTGAGGCTTTTCTAGTTTAAATAGATCTGTTGACTTATTATTATTATTATTGGAGAAACCGCCTAATTTATAATTGGAAATATTTTTGGGAATGTATATTTTTTCAATTGTGTTATCGCCCCAACATAATATGTTTAATGCGTAATCTGCATACACTTTATATTTAGTTTCATATTTGTATTTATTAAATATGAAAGCAGGATAAAATATAGCCTGGTGACAGTAATTTATTTTTGAAATATGATAGTTAGAATATTTTTTTCCAAAAAGTTGATCATCAATCATGCAATTTCCATAGTATAAAGCTTTTGGCTTGTTTAGCATTGACAACATTTCACTAAATTCATTAAATAACAAATCATCCGCTCCTAAAAAAAACACCCACTTGCCTCTAACAAACTCAAGCGCCTTATTCATGGCATCGTAAATGCCTTTGTCTTTTTCACTTTGCCAATAGGATATGTTTTCTTGTTTTTTTTGGATTATCGAAATCGTATTATCATTGCTTTCACCATCAAATATCAACAATTCATAGTCTTTGTTTTGCTGAGAAATAATAGAATTGATACAGTTTTCTAAATATAAGCCAGCATTGTAAGTAACAATAATGATACTTACTTTAGGTTCATTTAGAGCCTCTGGATTTCGATATGAAATTTTCTCACTTTCTGGTTTTTTAACCATTTGTTTATATTGTATAAGATCGTTGACAATTATTTTTGCTCAATATTAAAGTTGAATGTATCCATTACTACATTTTAATATCTTTTCTTTAATAGTTTTTTCATACACGCCATAATTACTGTGCATGTTGTTTCTGGCATTTAACTTATGAAATATGTGAAAACAAACTGCAGACATTTTTAATTGTTTTGTAAACACACCAATGTTGTTGAGTCTTGCAGCGAGTTCTATGTCTTCGTGCCCCCAGCCAGTTAAGTCATTATTATACCCATTTGCTTTCACAAAGTCATTTTTCCAAACAGCAAAGTTGCACCCTTTAACTTTTCTTGAGGAAATTTTTTTTCCAAAAAAGAATTTACTCAAGATCGGAAGTCTTGTTGAATTGATTCTAGATTGCATCCCTTTAGAAAAACAATTCAAATAAATTGATTTTTCTTTTAATAATTGAATAGACCTTTTTTCTGTAAGTCTTCCTCTGCTGCCTTTTATGAAATAACCTTTAGTTGCATGGGCAATTTGATCTTTAATAAAAAACCTGTTAAGTATAATATCTCCATCTATTTGGACAATATATTCTCCATTAGCTAATCGAAACGCTTCATTTAATATGATTGTTTTTCTAAACCCATTATCTTCATGCCACACATGTAATAATTTTACAGGAAATATTTCTTTATATGTTTCTATCAGATGCTTTGTTTTATCTGTAGAACCATCATCAGCAATTATTACTTCATCTGGTAAAACTTTTTGTTGCATAATGCTCATCAAGCATAATTCTAAAGCTTCGGGCCAATTATATGTTGAAACAATTAATGAACAGGTTATTTTGTTCTTCATATTTTAAATGTAATAGAATAAAATGTTTACTACATACAAAACTAACAAATATTATTTTAAGGAATATTTCATCTCACGGTTTTATGCTAATTTGCGTCTTATGCAAGATAATCGCTTTAGTGTTTTTGAATTATCAAATCTAAAATCAATTGCCCGGGCCATTTCTCTTGTTGAAAACGAAGCCCCTGGATACGACACATTTTTACAATCATTAAACACTACTCACAATTCACAAATCATAGGCATTACCGGACCTCCAGGTGCCGGCAAAAGCACACTTACTGACGCGCTAATTGGAGAACTGGTGAATGATCAAAAAAAAATAGCCGTGCTTTGTATTGATCCTTCCTCTCCTTTTCACTTAGGCGCATTACTAGGTGATCGTATTAGAATGAGTGAATGGCATAACCATCCTAATGTTTTTATCAGATCTTTAGCTTCAAGAGGCTCCTTAGGAGGACTGCATCCAAAAATAATTGAGATTACAGATATTTTAAAAGCTGCGAATTTTGACTACATCATTATTGAAACAGTTGGCGTAGGACAAAGCGAAATTGAAATAGCAGGAATTGCAGATACTACCGTTGTAGTATTGGTTCCCGAGTCAGGTGATGAAATTCAAACTATGAAAGCCGGATTAATGGAAATTGGCAATGTGTTTGTTGTAAATAAAGCCGACAGACCAGGTGCAGAAGTTTTTATTCGAAATATGCAACAAATGCTAGCACCAGCATTTCAGACTCATAAAAAAGAAATTCCTATTCTAAAAACTATAGCTACTCAAAAACAAGGTGTAGTAGAACTCAATCAAGTTCTTCAACAATTAGCTAGCTCAAATAACAAAGATCGAAAAACATCTCTCTTAGCAGAAAAGGCTTACCAATTGATCAAAAACAAAAGAATGAAAGATGTTAGTAGAGAAGAATTGAAGACTTTAATTGCATCTATTGATAACTTTAATCTCTATCAATTTGTAAATAATTATTGATCCAGCTTTTGCTGATTCTTCCACCATTTGTATGCAATTACCCCTACAATAACAAAGGGTGCTAACATTAAGTATAATATTCCATTATTTAGACCTAAAGCAGGCTTTTCGCCTAACTGAGAGGCTGTTTTAGTACACATTGCACACTGTGCAAAAATTTGTAAAGAAGAAAACAAGAAGATTGTAAATAATAAAAGCCGCATCAGTCTTTTCATTACACAAAGATACTTGATAAATAAAATAGCCGTTCAAATTGAACGGCTATTTTAAAATATTAAGAAGTAACTCTCTGAATTATTGTTTAGTTACTTTTTTAACAATCGTTTGATCATTTAATTGTAAAGTAACAATATAGGTTCCTTTAGCTAAGGTTGCTACCGGAACTTCTGCAGTAGTTGAAACTCCTGCTGATACATTTACTGATCCTGTGTAAACTTTCGTTCCTCTTAAATCAGAAATAGTAACTGTAGCTCTTTCTGTTCTGTCCGCATCAATGATTAATTTCATAGATGGTGTAACTACAGGATTATTTGCAACAACCATGTCAGCTTGACCAACATTTCTAATTACTCTTACTGCGCTATATGTGATAGTGTTATTGTTATCAACAATACGTAATCTGTAATAGTTGTATCCTTTAATTGGAGCTACATCTTTAAAAGAATAATTACTTTCAGCGTTTGCATTATTGTTTGATTTTGTTTCACCAATTTGTTTAAAGTTTTTACCATCAGCGCTTCTTTCAATTACATATTTATTAACGTTGATTTCGCTGCTTGTGTTCCAGAACAAATTGTTTGCAGTTCCGTTTCTCTTAGCATCAAAATTTAATAATGTAACAGGGGCCGCTCCAGAGTAGCTCACTTCAATATCATCAACACCAAATGAGTTACCATACTGACTTACACCTTCTAAACCTAATTGAATAATTTGACCGTTGTAAGCAGAAATATCTACGAACTCTTGTGTCCAAGATGGAGCTAGTGCAGCTAAGTCTGGTCTTTGGAAACCTGCAACTCTTGTCCAAGTAGCACCTTTATCAGTAGAGACAGTTAAATACAAACTATCTAAATATTGATTATACACTGTATCATGACTCATCCAGAATGATACGGTAGAAACTGGAGCTGGATTGGGTGCCAATGTTCCAGGAAGCATTAAACATCTGCTGTATAATCTTGAAATATTTCCAGCCGGAGCATTATAAGCATAATAGATAAAGAATCTCGCCCCAGACAAAGGATATAAAGTATCTAATTGATCTGTGTTAGCATAGTTTCCAGAAAGACTCCAGAATTGTCCGCTACCATCACTAGCATCAGACTCTTGAAGATATCTGAAAATAGGTAAACTATCGTCAGCAGATTCCAACATTGGGAATTCAGAATAGTTAATCACTCTTGAAGTAGGTGTGGTTGCTTTTAAGGTATCATTTAATCTTGATCCATCACCAGATAATGTAACCAATGCAGTATCATAGTTAGTGCCAGGATTATTTAAATTAATACCTGTAAAAGGAATAATCTCATATCCACCTGGAGCGATAGCTGCTGTATTTGCTGTTGCAGAGCTAGTATACGTATTTGCCCCTCTTACTTTTAATACTACAGATGCAGCACCAGCAGCAATGGTAGAAGAACCATCGTTAGTAAGTACTACACCTAAATCTTGTGGACTTCCATAGCAAGAACTTGTTGGGTTAATTAATCCACCAAAACCAGCATCAACAGCATATACGTGTCTTAATCTAATAGCTGGTCTGTAAATTGAGGTAGTACATGCTACAGACTGAGTAGCTCCGTTGTATCTTCTTAGTGTAGAAGCAGCAGAGTTATTTGCGTTACCCACAGATGCGTTAAAAACATATCCAGGGTTAGCAGCACCGTTATTTCTTACAATTAACACACCTAAATTACTGTTTGCAGTACGAGTAAATGGGGTTGTTAATGGTAATGTATACCAACCTGATTGAGTTGGGTTGAATGCACCGTTATATACAAGTGTATATCCGGTTGTTGAATAATTTCCTGCAGCCATGGTAGTAGTACCTGATGCAACATTCTTCATGTAAATTTTATAAGGAGTAATAGGAGCTGTTGTATCTCCAAGATATCCTTCTGTTGCATAAAATCCAACTTGTTGAATTTGTGTTCCAGCCGAGGTAAAGTTTGAAGCGCCTACTTCTGAATTCAAATAAATCATTTCGTCGATATGATAAACATCTTGTCCAACAACAATGTTACCACTCGTTCCTGGGTTTACTGTAATGTCTACAGTCTGCGCATTAGCAACTACAACTGTAATCAAAGTCACCAAAAGAAAGTAAATTTTTCTCATTTGTTTTAGTTTATTGTTTGTAAAAAATCTTTATTTATTGCTTTTCAGCAGAAAAATAATATTTGTGAAATTAAATGTTTTCAATCAAAATCGGATAACAAATTTAAAAATTATTTTTAACCCCGCTAAGTAAAATTTTGGGTGGGAAATTAATGATAATCACATTTTAACAAAACAAATCGCACAACCTATTGCGAAACTTGTGTATTTAAGTTAACTTCGTTGGCCTTTCAAAAACTTGCACAGCAGTAAAAAGGATGGATTTTTGTGAATAGAATTAAGTGAAAGACATGGCAATCAAAAAGAAAGATATTAAAAAAGAAATCACTTTGTCTTCCGGATTAACCGAAGCTCTTCAAGAGCACTTTGGATTTGATCACTTTAAAGGACCTCAAGAAGATATTATTGGGTCACTGCTAAGTGGCAAAGATACCTTTGTAATAATGCCTACTGGCGGCGGGAAAAGTCTTTGTTATCAACTTCCTGCCATGATTCAACAGGGTGTCGCTATAATTGTATCTCCACTGATTGCACTTATGAAAAATCAGGTGGATTTAATTAGAAGTTATAGTAGCAAAGACAATGTAGCTCACTTTTTAAATAGTACCTTAAATAAAGGACAACAAAAAGCAGTTAAGGAAGACCTTATATCTGGTAAGACCAAAATGCTATATGTGGCTCCTGAAACACTTACCAAAGAAGATAATGTGGAGTTTTTTAAAACATTACAGGTTTCTTTTTTTGCTGTAGATGAAGCCCATTGTATCTCTGAGTGGGGTCATGATTTTAGGCCAGAATATCGACGTCTTAAAGAAACGATGGAAGAAATCAATCCTTCAGCACCTATTATTGCACTTACTGCCACTGCAACGCCCAAAGTTCAAAATGACATCGTAAAAAACCTGGGGCTAAGAGATCCAGCGGTATACGTTTCGTCATTTAACAGGCCAAATTTATATTATGAAATTCAGCCAAAAGTAAATGTAGAGCAAACCAATAAAAGTATTGTACGTTTTATTCAGCAACATAAAAACAAAAGTGGCATCATTTATACCCTCAATAGAAAAACCACCGAGGATATAGCAAACATGTTAGTAGCCAATGGCATTACAGCGGTTGCTTATCATGCTGGATTGGATGCAAAATTGCGAGCAACCCGTCAGGATCAGTTCTTAAATGAAGAGGTAAATGTAATAGTTGCCACTATTGCTTTTGGAATGGGAATTGATAAGCCAGATGTACGATTTGTGATTCATTATAACATTCCAAAATCTATAGAAAATTATTATCAAGAAACTGGAAGGGCCGGGAGAGATGGAATGGAAGGAAAGTGTATTTTATATTATTCACACAAAGATGTTTCTAAACTGGAGCACTTGATGAAGGATAAACCCTTAAGTGAACGAGAAGTGGGGGCGCAATTAATCAACGAAAC
>CANGEW010000002.1 GCA_947452965.1 Chitinophagaceae bacterium
AGCAAAAATCAAAGTCAGATAGAAAAAAAGTTGTTTACGGATAATAGTGAGGGAGAAAAAATAAAGTTGATTCGTACTATGACTGATAATGACGAAGGGAAAATTGTTGCAGATACCATTCAAGAGCTAAAACTTCGAAATCATTATTACAACAATGATTTTGCAATATTATACAGAACCAATGCACAAAGTAGAAGTTATGAAGAATCCCTTCGAAGAATGGGTATTGTGTATCGTATTTATGGCGGTATGAGTTTTTATCAGCGTAAAGAAGTAAAAGACTTTATTGCTTATTTGAGACTGGTAGTGAATCCAAGAGATGAAGAAGCGCTTAAAAGAGTCATTAATTATCCTGCAAGAGGTATTGGTAAAACAACCATTGACAAATTGGTACTATTGGCTAATACTCATAATGTGAGTGTTTGGGATATTCTCACCAACGCAGCTATGTATGGATTTAAAAGCGGCACTTTAGAAAGCTTAGATGGTTTTGTTGTTATGATTCAGATGTTTCAAAGCGAATTAGCCAAGAAAAACGCCTATGATCTTGCCATCATTGTTGGAAAAAGTTCCACACTTGTGAAGGAACTTTTCAATGATAAAACTACAGAGGGATTGGCTAGATACGAAAACGTTCAGGAATTATTAAATTCGATTAAAGAGTTTACTGAAACTCCAATGAATGAAGAAGATGGAGAAGTAGGGGATAAAGGTCTGGGTTCATATTTACAACAAATCGCATTACTTACCGATACTCAAGACGACAAAGAGCCAGCAGATGCAGTAAAATTAATGACCATTCATGCGGCAAAAGGTTTAGAATTTCCTGTTGTTTTTTTAGGAGGGTTAGAAGAAACCCTTTTTCCAAGCGCTATGTGTTTAAATTCCAGAGAAGAACTTGAAGAAGAGCGAAGACTTTTTTACGTAGCAATAACCAGGGCTAAAACAAAACTCTATCTAACGTATGCGAATGCCCGCTATCGATTTGGTCAGTTGCAACAAAATGAACCCAGTAGATTTATAGAAGATATCGACGAAGAGCATCTGGATAAATCTTATGCTGGTAGCAACAATCGAAATAATGCATCAGGTAATTGGGGTCAATCTTCTGCATATGAAAGAATGAGAAGAGGTTTTTCAACCCCAGCAGATCGAAGCGCTTCGCAGAAGTCTTCTTTTAGTATCCCCACTCCTCGTCCACAAACAAAAGAGCACACTCCCAGCCAAAATTTTGCGCCGAGTGAAAGTGGTGAATTAAAAGAAGGGTTAAAAGTAGAGCATTTAAAATTCGGTTTTGGCAGAATTACCAAAATGGAAGGGGCTTCCCATAACCCAATTGCTACAATAATGTTTGAACAAAACGGAGAGAAAAAAATCATGCTCAATTATGCTAAACTCAGAATAGTAGAGGAGGGCGCTTAATTTTTCAACTTGCGAAATAAGAAAAACTTGCGTTCCTAGTGTCACTTTAGCTTAATTTATACAAGCGATTAATGAATATCCTATAATTTTGTATTTCATAAATTCATTGATATGATCAAAACAGGCAATCCCGTTATTAGCATTTACACAGAAATGACTCCCAATCCGGAAACGATGAAGTTTGTGGCAAATAAGTTACTTTATCCAGGAAAAAGTATTGATTTCCCAGATGAATCAAGTGCGAAACCGTCTCCTATGGCGCAGGCTTTGTTTAGTTTTCCCTTTATTAAATCGGTATTCATAGCCAGTAATTTTGTGACACTTACTAAAATATCCGAAACAGATGATTGGCAGGATATGATTCCATCCATTAAATTATTTTTAAAAGAATATTTAGAAGAAGGGAAAGTAGTAGTTAATGAAGAGGAAGTAATGAAAATCAAGGCAGAAAGTTCTAATGAAGTTAGCGCAGATGATACGGATGTAGTAAAAAGAATTAAGGAGTTACTTGAAAATTATGTAAAACCTGCCGTAGAAATGGATGGGGGTGCTATTCAATTTAAAAGCTTTGAAGATGGTAAGGTAAATTTGATGTTACAGGGAAGTTGCAGTGGTTGTCCGTCTTCTATGATAACTTTAAAAGCAGGGATTGAAGGAATGATGAAAAGAATGATTCCTGAGGTAAAAGAAGTAGTGGCAGAAGCAGAATAGTTTTTTATCAAATAATTTATAGAGCACTTCTTTTGAAGTGCTCTTATTTTTTAAGCAATAAAGTATGTCTGTACAATCCATTTGGCAACAATTTTATCAAAATGTTGTAGAAACAAAATGGCAGGAGTGGGTAAGCACTCTCGCACAGGTGTTGAGTGTATGGTATGCCAAAAAAAACAAGATTTGGGTGTATCCCACTGGAATTATAGGCGTACTGCTTGCAGCCTATGTATATTACTTTATGGCATCACCACCTTTATACGCAGATGGGTTACTAAATGTATATTATTTCGTCATGAGCGTATATGGTTGGTATGCATGGAATCAAAAAAGCAACCATGTGCATACTTATCCTATCAGTTGGTGTAATAAAAAAGAAATAAGGATGGGAATTTTATTGTTTATAATGGGCTGGTTAATTCTATTTATATTATTGTCAAAAATAACAGACAGCAACACGCCCATATTAGATGCATTGGTTTCTGCTTCGGCTGTAACTTCTATGTGGTGGATGGCAAAAAGGAAAATTGAAAATTGGATAGCATGGATTTTTTCTAATCTAGTAGCGATACCTTTAAATTTTTATAAAGGATTTATGCTGTTCACACTTATGTATATTTTGTTTTTGTTGTTAGCCGTTTCAGGTTATCAAGAATGGAAAAAACAGATCAAACCAATGCAAGTCAAGTAATGGCAAATGAAATAAAAAAAATTGTAGTAATTGGTCCTGAATCTACAGGAAAAAGCACTTTATGCAAAATGCTTGCTAATCATTTTAATGCCCTTTGGGTAGAAGAATATGCCAGAGAGTATTTGCTAACTAACGGAAATAAATATACGTATGAAGATTTACAAATAATTGCTGCCGGCCAAATTCAAAATGAAGAACAAGCGATTCATAAACTTTTAGCTGACCCAACTTCAAAATTATTGTTTATAGATACAGATATGTATGTGATGAAAGTATGGAGTGAATTTGTATTTAATCGTTGTGATCAAACAATTTTACATACTATTCTTACAAGAAAATATGATTTGTATTTATTGTGCCAGCCTGATATACCATGGGTTAAGGACGAATTGAGAGAATATCCTGATTTGCAAATACGCGAACAATTATACCATCATTATAAAGAAATTTTAATCAATCAATCTGTACCATGGATTAATATTTCCGGCAACTACGAAGAAAGGCTGGAAACCTCTATCAAAGAAGTGAATCGTTTATTTTACTAAAGCATCTATATCTGGGTCTCCCTGTAAATGATCCATTTGTATCATAATTCTGGGTGTTCTAAATGCAACATATCTCGAGGAAGGCACTACTGTAAATTTTTTTGGATTAGGCAAACAAGCTGCAATCATTGCCGCTTCTCTTCGGGTAAGGTATTTGGCATCTTTTCCAAAGTATTTCTTCGAAGCCGCTTGAATTCCAAAAACTCCTTTCCCCATTTCAGCTATATTTAAATAGGTCTCTAAAATTCTTTCCTTGCTCCATAATAATTCTATCATAAAGGTGAAATAGATCTCTAAACCTTTTCTAAAAAAACCGCTATGTTGCCAAAGAAATACGTTTTTTGCAGTTTGCTGACTAAGGGTACTTGCACCTCTTGTTTTGTTGGGGTGTTTTTTATTATACTTAATAGCTAGCTTGATGGCTTTCAAATCAAAACCATCATGATCTGGAAACAATTGATCTTCAGATGCCATCACTGCGAGTTTGATATTTGGACTCATCTCTTCATAACTAATATAATCTCTATCAAACCCATTGCCTTCTACAAAATTTACAAATTGAGTAATGGTAATCGGTGGATTTATCCATTTACAAAAAAGAATATACCCAAGTTGAAATAAAAATAGCCATAAGGCAACCCTTCTTATTTTTTTCCATACTGAAGTTTTATTCTTTTCTTCCATAATGCAACATTTATAAAACATTATATAATAAAGCCACCCCAAATCCAATATAAAGCAATCCTGAAATCTTATTGATGATGTTGATGTTTTTGTCGGTAAGTGTAGCCCTCAATTTACCTGCTAAATTTATTTTCAATAAATCTGCAATAATATTTAAGGAGATACAAATAGCGAAACTTGTGAGTCTTTCATCAAAGCTATTCTCGATGGTTTTGGCGGTAGCTGCCAGCCAAATTCCAATAACTGCAGGATTGAGCGTGTTGATTAAAAATCCTGTAATGAATACTTTGAGATAATTTTTTTGCATCCATTTGATGCTGTCTTGCATTTCTTGTTTTTTTTGTTGGGTTTTGAAAAACAAATAAAATAAACCAAGCCCAATAAGAAACAATCCACCTGCAACTCCGATTTCTTTTTCGAAACTAATGACTTGTTGCAGTAATGTCCCAAAAAAATTTGCCAGTACAATCCAAATCAAATCACTCACCCATACACCCAATACGAAATAAAATGCAGCGGTAAAGCCATTGTTGATTCTAAGTTTCAGGATGGTGAAAATTACAGGCCCTACAGAAAAAATTAAAATAAGACCTAACAATAAACCTGAAATAATCGCCTCTAACATGCTTAAGATTTACAATGATGAGGGTAATTTTAATGTAGTGAGTAGGATGTTAAAAATGCTTGCCATTCTGCGAGCATTTTTCCTTTTAGCACTCTTGGAAATTTATGCTGTCCTCCAATTTTACCTTTGGATTTCATGAAGTCCATGAATACATCTTCTTTTAAAACTTCTACGCTGATTGATTTTAAAGCATGTTTCCGTTCCACTTCATAATCGTCATTCAATCCTTTTATTTTTTCATCAATAAGTTTTGCTAAGTTATTTTCATCAATTTCTTGATTACAAGCGACATACCATTTATGACCAAAAAAAGTACCATCAGGAACACCTGTTACTGTGAATTCTGGTATGATAAGGTTTAATTCATTAGAAACTAGCTCAATGGCTTTATTCATGTTATCAACACTTAAGTGTTCTCCTACTAAACTCAAAAAGTGCTTAGTTCTTCCCGTGATAATGATTTCACTGTTTGCTTTATCAATCAATTTTACAGTATCTCCGATGGCATATCTCCAGGTTCCAGCATTGGTACTCATTAAAATAGCATATTCCTTAAACTCTTCAATTTCATGAATCATGTATGTTTCTGGATTGTCAACCATATTTCCATCGCCATCAAAATTATTATCGTCGAATGGTACAAACTCAAAAAAGATATTATTATTCAAAGCTAGTTGCATTCCTTTAGCATCTTGCCTGCTTTGATAGGCAAGAAAACCTTCGCTTGCTAAATAAGTTTCAATATAGGTAAGTGGTTTGCCCAATAATCTTTCAAATCCTTTCTTATATGGCTCCATTGCTACGCCACCATGAACATAAAAAGCCAAATTTGGCCACATATCATGAATGTTATTTAATTGATAACGCTCAATGATTTTTTCTATACATAACTGTAGCCATGCGGGTACGCCAATAATAAATCCTATATCCCATTTGGGAGCGTTTTCTACAATTTCATCTAGCTTTTTAGCCCAATCTCTTTCTTTGGCAATTTTTTTCCCTGGTTTGTACAACCCTAATCCTTGAAACCAAAAAGGAATATTTTTTTGTTGAATACCACTTAAGTCGCCTGCATAATAAGTAGGCCCTTTTTGTAATTGTGTACTTCCTCCTAACATCAGCCAGCCTTTACCAATAGATCTTTTAGGGATGTTTTCATATTTGGTTAAACTAATTAATTGTCTAAAACTCGTAAGGGTATTACTTTTAATAAGATCTTTAGTTACGGGAATATATTTACTGGCAGCTTCGCTTGTTCCACTGCTCAATGCAAAAAACTTTATTACACCAGGCCAGCAAACATCCGAAGTGCCCTCTAAAGTTTTATACCACCATTCTTTGTAAATTTTATCGTAATTATAGGTAGGAACCAGTTGTTGGAATTTTTTTCCAATATGCTTACTAATCAAAATTTCATCAAACTTAAATTGCTGTCCGAATTCTGTAAAGCGAGCCTTTTTTAGTAATTTTCTCAAAACCTTCAATTGTTGCCTCCTTGGATCACTTACAGAAATGTTTAATGCCTTGGCTATGGTTTTGGAAAGTTTGATATCGAAAATGGCCATCTACGCTTATTTACTGTACCGCAAATATATCGTGGATAGCCCAATTAGCCATCATTATTTTCCACAATCAACTTGGGAGATTTCTACTAAAATCTTTTATAATTTTTAATCCAATTGCATCAATATTGATAAAAATACATAGGTTTGCCGTCTCAAAATAAAAACACATAACAATGAAAAAGATATTATTATCCCTATTGCTGATTGCTACCATTTTAACCACAAAAGCTGATGAAGGAATGTGGTTGCCTATGCTATTAGGTAAGCAAGTATATAATGACATGGTAAAAAGAGGATTGAAACTATCAAAAGAACAATTGTATTCTATTAATAAAGCATCTTTAAAAGATGCTATTATCATTTTCGGAAGAGGATGTACAGGAGAAATTGTTAGCAACCAAGGATTAATCTTTACGAATCACCATTGTGGGTATGAAGCAATAGCAAATGCTAGCAGTGTGGAACACAATTACTTAAGAGATGGCTTTTATGCATTTAATAAAGATCAGGAAATCAAATCTGATTTAACTGTGCAGTTTTTAGAAAGAATTGAAGATGTTACCGCTCAAGTAGAAGCAGGATTGAAAGGACTAACATGGGCCGAAAGAACTAAAAAACTTCAAGAAGTATACAAGGGCATTACTGATAAGGTACTTGATAAGGAAAATGGGATTTCTGGAAGAGTGTATAGCATGTTTAAAGACAATCAGTATATAATGTATGTCTACAAAACATATAAGGATATACGCTTGGTAGGAACTCCTCCAGAAAGCATTGGTAAATTTGGTGGAGATACTGATAATTGGGAATGGCCAAGACACACAGGAGATTTTTCCGTTTTCAGAGTATATGCTTCAAAAGATGGCAAACCAACTGAATACAGTAAAGAAAACGTGCCTTTAAAGCCCAAACATTTCTTGCCAGTTAGCATTAAAGGAATCAAAGATGGCGATTATGCTATGATTTATGGCTATCCAGGGGGTACCAATCGTTATGAAACCAGTAATGGTATCAAACTTAAAAACGAAATCGAAAATCCAGCTTTAGTTGGGTTGAGAGATGTTCGATTGAAGTACATGCATGAGCAAATGATTAAAGATCCTGCTGTAAAATTAAAATTAGCTTCTGATTATGCAAGCATTGCTAACTATTGGAAGTTTTTTGACGGTGAAACGAAGCAGCTAATCAAATTTAATACATACGGACAAAAAAAGCAATTTGAAAATGATTTCACTACTTGGGCAAAAGGAAAGCCTGAATATGAAAATATTTTTTCTGAGTATGAAAAAAATTATGCCACTTGGACTCCTTATTCCAAACATCGTCAGTACTTAAGAGAAGGAATCTTAGGTTCACCTTTATCGGCTTTTGCTGCCAATAATTTAATGGCAGTTGAAATGGCTTTTACTAAGAAAGATGCTACTGCAGAGGATATTAAAAAAGCTATTGACGCTGCAGATGCTGCAAGAAAAAACTTTATCAAATCAGAAGACATTCTAAGCGATAAGAATATTTTAGCAGCTGTTGCACAAGCCTTTTATAATGATATTGACAAGAGCCAACATCCTGAAAGTATTTTTGAAAAAATTTCTATTTATGGCGATTTGAAAGATGAGGCAACTTATAAAAAATGGGCCGCTGATGTTTTTGCTAAGAGCTTGGTGCTAGATAATGAAAAATGGGCCGCCTTCGTTGCGAAGCCTGATATTGTAAGTTTACTGGCTGATTTTTCATACAATTTTGCTTCTTCTTTTGTTAAAAATTTCACAGTGAAGTATGCGCCTATCTATACAGCTTTTGTAAACAGAAATAATGAGTTGGGCAGAAGTTATATGAAAGGAATTATGGAGAGAGATCCTATCGCTGCTGCAAAAATGTATCCAGATGCAAACTTTAGCATGCGTGTAAGTTTTGGTAATGTAAAAAGTTATAAACCA
Source organism: Chitinophagaceae bacterium (assembly GCA_947452965.1). Taxonomy (GTDB): domain Bacteria; phylum Bacteroidota; class Bacteroidia; order Chitinophagales; family Chitinophagaceae; genus Ferruginibacter. Next base: position 8,181 of record CANGEW010000002.1, read on the forward strand.
AAAGATGCTGTTGCGTACGATTATATTACAACTGCAAAAGGAATCATGGAAAAGTATGTGCCAGGAGATTATGAATTTGATTTGCCTGAAAAACAAGTTGAGTTGTTAAAGAAAAAAGATTTTGGTCAATACATTGATAAAAACAGAAATGATTTGGTAATCGGATTCATAACAACAAATGACATAACAGGTGGGAATAGTGGTAGTCCTGTCATTGACGGAAACGGAAATTTAATAGGATTGGCATTTGACGGAAATTATGAAGCATTAAGTCATAAAATAGCTTTCGATAAAGATTTAAATCGTACGATATGTGTAGATGTTCGCTATGTGTTGTGGTGCATTGATAAGTTTGGCGGCGCTAAAAACTTAATTGATGAAATCAATCCAATTAAATAATTATCTCTTTATTCAAAATTAGACAAATCAATACACATGCAAAAAGGTCCTGTTTCTCAATATATTCAACATCATTATCGTCACTTTAACGCAGCCGCATTGATGGATGCAGCTAAGGGATATGAAACCCATTTATTAGAAGGGGGTAAGATGATGGTTACTTTGGCTGGCGCTATGAGTACCGCAGAATTAGGATTGAGTTTTGCAGAGATGATTCGTCAAGATAAAGTAGCTATCATAAGTTGTACAGGTGCCAACTTAGAAGAGGACATCATGAATTTAGTGGCCCATTCTCATTATAAAAGAGTGCCTAATTATCGTGATTTAAGTCCGCAAGAAGAATGGGATTTGTTGGAAAATCATTACAATAGAGTAACGGATACGTGTATACCAGAAGAAGAAGCTTTTCGTAGATTACAAAAACACATTCATCAAGTATGGAAAGATGCAGATGACAAAGGCGAGCGTTTTTTTCCACATGAATTTATGTATAAGATGTTGTTAAGTGGTGATTTAGTTCAGTATTATGAGATTGATCCAAAGAATAGTTGGATGTTAGCCGCTGCCGAAAAAAATATTCCTATTGTGGTTCCAGGTTGGGAGGATAGTACCATGGGTAATATTTTTGCTTCTTATGTTATTAAAAATGAATTGAAAGCCTCTACCATGAAAAGTGGTATTGAATATATGGTTTGGCTTACAGATTGGTATAGGAATAATTCTGGAGGTAAAGGCGTAGGCTTTTTCCAAATTGGAGGTGGTATTGCTGGAGATTTTCCTATTTGTGTGGTACCCATGATGTATCAAGATTTAGAATGGCATGATGTACCTTTTTGGAGTTACTTCTGTCAAATCAGTGATTCTACAACTTCTTATGGTTCATATTCAGGAGCTGTTCCCAATGAAAAAATTACTTGGGGTAAATTAGATATTCATACTCCAAAGTTTATTGTAGAAAGCGATGCAACCATCGTTGCTCCTCTAATATTTGCATGGGTATTGGGCTGGTAATTTCTGCTATCAAACTATCCACCTAAATGTTAAAGTTTGGGGTCTGATAACCCCTTTTTTTTAACTATCTTCCAATAATGAAATACTCATCAATCATTAAAGGGCTTTTTTATGTTTTCTTTATTTCATTGATTGTTGGAGTTACATTCTTTTTTATTATCTCTTATCAAAACAATCATAAAGCACAGATTGAAGTCCAAAACTATACTCAATCTGTAAATAGAACTCAGTTATTTCATTCTATAGACTTGAACATCAAGAATATCGAATCCAATCAAAGAGCGTATATTCTAACTGATAATACATTCTTTCTTAGCAAAATGAATGTAAGTATTCAACAAATCATACATGATACCATATCATTAAAAAGGCTTTATGATAAAAATAGCTTTTTTACCTCTACAGCAGATAGCCTCTTACATTTTATAGATAAGAGAATTAAGTACTCTAATTTCATTATCCAGAAAAAAAAGAGTCAAGGTATTCATTTTGTCGTTCAGCAATTAAATAGTGGTTATGGAAACGAATTATCAGACAACATACATTCTAAAATACAAAATCACATTGATAGTGAGACGTTACAAATTAATGAAATCAATAAGCGTTTAACGTCTATAAGATTTGTATCTGCTCAACATATTGTGTGGATGTATATCCTTATCCTTTGTTTTATTTTGTTTGTTTTTCTAGTGATATTAAAATTCATCAAAGTAAACGAGCGTATACGAACAGAATTAACAATTGCAAATGATACTTTAACAACTACTGTACATACAAAAACTCAAGAGCTTTCTTCTTTAGTAGAAAGGTTCAATTTAGTAAACAAAGCCAGCAATGATGCTATTTGGGATTGGGACCTTACTACCAACCAAATATGGGGAAATGAAAACTATCTTAAACTACTTAATAAGACAAAAAACGATGATCAGAATTTTACAGATTACGTAAGTAAAATACATCCAGAAGATATTAAGATTTCTAATGCTCAATACTTTCAGGCAATCGAACAGAAAAAAACCGAAGTATCTGTATTTTATCGTTTTCAAAGCAATCAAAACGAATGGATATTTCTCCATCAAAAACAAATTATTCTATACGATGAGTTACAAAACCCTTTTAGAACATTAGGAGCCATAACCGATATTAGCAATATTAAAAACAATGAAATAGAGCTTTTAAAAGAAAAAGAAATTTCAGATTCTTTAATTAATTCACTTCCGGGTGTTTTTTATATGTTTGACAGTAAGGGTAAATATATAAAATGGAATCAAAATCTTCTCTCATATACAGGATATGACATAAAAGACATGTCAACATTAGCCCCCCTGGATTTCATTGCACCTCATCAACGTAATCTGGTAAAAGAAAAAATTGGTAACGTTTTTACAACAGGCTATCAACAAGTAGAAGCTTGTTTATATACTAAACAAAAAGAAGAAATTGCTTATTGGTTTACTGGAAAAAAAATCACAATAGAAGAAAAAGATTATGTGATTGGTGTAGGTATAGATATTTCAGAAAAACTGCTGTATGAAAAACAATTAATAGCGTTAGCCAATTATATGGAAAAAGTGAGAGAGGAGGAAAGGACTTTTATTTCCAGAGAGATACATGACGAAATTGGGCAGTTGCTTACTGGTTTAAAAATCCAATTAGCTTGGATTAAAAAGAATCTAAAAGAAAGCAATGAAGATGTTTTAGAAAAAATGAACGATTCGGTTGGTTTAACCGAAAAGGCCATTAGCTCGTTAAGAAATATTTCTTCCATCTTAAGGCCCAGTATTTTAGATGATTTAGGATTAATACCTGCATTAGAATGGCAATTAGAAGAGTTTCAAAAAAGATATCACATTGAAACGACATTTACTTGGAATGTATCTTCTATTGAAATAGTATCAGATATTAAAACAGGAGTCTTCAGGATATTTCAAGAATGCTTAAACAATGTAATCAAGCATTCAAAAGCAACCCAAGTAGATACAAGCATTCTTATTCAAGATGAACTTATTACTATTAGTATTCAGGATAACGGAATCGGATTTAACCCAGAGGAATTACACACAAAAAAATCTTTTGGAATTCTTGGCATGAAAGAAAGAATTTCAATTTTGAAAGGAACTTTTCATATTTCCTCTAAAATCAATCAAGGGTCATTATTAGTAATAAAAATACCTTTAGATTAGTAAATTATATTTTATGTTAAGGTTTATTATTGCAGACGACCATTCAGTTGTAAGAAAAGGAATTTATCAAATTTTAATAGACGAATTCCCATCTTTATATATTGATGAGGTAGCTAATACGGAATCCTTGCTACAAAAAACAGCATTGATTCAATATGACTTGATCATTTGTGATATCAGCATGCCAGGCAAAAGCGGATTAGATATTTTACCTCAATTAAAAGAACTTTATCCCAAGTTGCCTATTTTAATTATGAGTATTCATCCCGAAGATCACTATGCTGTAAGAGTGTTAAAGGCAGGTGCTTCAGGGTATTTAAATAAGGATCTTGCTCCAGAAGAATTGGTATATGCGGTTAGAAGGGTATTACAAGGAAAAAGATATATTACACCTTCTGTCTCTGAAAAAATCTCCCTCACAAAAAATAAAATAACCGACAAACCTCTACATTTTTATTTGTCTGATAGAGAGTTTACCGTTATGCTGATGCTAGCTTCTGGTAAATCAACTAGTGAAATTGCCGAAACATTAGATTTAAGTCTAACTACGATTAGTACATATCGGTCAAGAATATTATTTAAAATGAATTTTAAAACCAATGCTGATTTAACTCTATATGCTGTTCAAGAAAAGCTGCTATAAGAGTATTGTCAATAAATGTATAATTACAACTACAGATAAAATCGGTTAATGATATGCTGGTTTTTTTCCATTATTATTTTTCTTCTCATACTCATCTTAGGCGTCAATTCTCCCGTTTCCACAGACCATTCATGGATCAGTAGTTCAAATTTTTTCACCTGTTCTATTGGATTCAGATTTGTATTATGTTTCTTTACAACTTCTTTAAATAACTTTTGTACCTTCTCATGTTGCACGGTACTTTCTTTAGATACAATTTCAATGTTTTCTTTCGCCATCCATTGATGCAGATTTTCAAAAGAAGGAATGATAATTGCACATACATATTTTTCATTTGCACCTACAACCATTATTTGTTCAATAAAAGGAGATGTTTTAAAGGCATTTTCAATTACTTGAGGTGCAATATATTTACCACCACTATTTTTGAACAACTCTTTTTTTCGATCCGTTATTTTTAAATACTTTCCATCTTCCCAAACACCTATATCACCTGTATGTAACCAACCATCAATGATTACTTCTTCGGTAAGATCAGGTCTGTTGTAATAGCCCATCATTACACTAGGTCCCTTTACGCAAATTTCTCCATCTTCTGCAATTTTTACTTCCTGACCTTCAATGGGCAATCCTACAGTCCCTAAATTAGTACCCCTTTTTTTATGACAATTCACACTAATCACCGGACTGTTTTCTGTAGGTCCATACCCTTCATATACTGGTATTTGAGCAGCATTAAATATTTTCAGCAAATTGAGTTGACAGGCAGCGCCTCCCGTAACAATAAATTGAACTTTACCTCCTAATGCCTCCCTCCATTTGTTAAAAATAATTTTATTGGCCATCATCAGTTGCAATTTGTACCATAAGTTTTGATGATTAGGTATATTGTATTTTTCTGCTAGTCCCACTGCCCAGTAAAATAATTTTTTTTTGATACCCGTTAGGCTCGCTCCCTTTTGCATGATTTTGTCAAATACTTTCTCTAACAAACGTGGGACAGTCGTAAATATTTGTGGTTGTACTTCTTTTAAATCATTGCCAATTGTTTCCATTCCTTCAGCATAATAAATAGAAATTCCACAAGCTATATATATGTAAGACACCATTCTTTCAAAAATATGATTCAATGGCAAAAAGCTTAATGCTTTGCCATGCGGCATTTCTGGAAAGGGAAAAGTAATGATACTATTCTTGACATTACTCAAAAAATTTTCATGACTCAACATCACACCTTTTGGTAAGCCTGTAGTGCCGGATGTGTAAATAATAGTTGCACAGTCTTGTGTTTCAATTGTATGCTTATAATTAGTAACTTTTTCAGTGTCTGATTTGGATAGATTGCTTGTAATCATTTTCCAATGATCCACTCCTTGTAAGTCATCAAAACTAAAAACATTCTGAATGGATGGAATAGACGGTTGAATAGTTTTAATCTTATGTAAGATGTCCTTACCACTAATGAAAACATATTTGATATTGGCATCATTGAAAATAAATTCTATTTCCGATGCGGGTGTAGTTGGGTAAATGGGGCAAAGAATGACTCCGATTTGTTGACAAGCCAAATCTAATATTAACCATTCAGGCCTGTTTTTAGAAATAATAGCAACTTTATCTTGTTCTAATACAGACTTTTTTTTTCCGCCTATTCCTAATTGCAATAACCCTGCGCTAATTTGCAATGCCTCATACATCACATCGTGAGTACTGTATTTACACCAATTACCATTTTCCTTACCACATAATAAATCTTCTTTAGGAAACCGATTGGCTTGCCATTCAATAACATCAAATAATCTTCGGGTATTTGATAGCGAAGTTGAATGCATGATGACAATATAAATATTTAATGATAATATTCGCCTTTATTTAATGTAAAGGCATTAGATTGAAGTAGCTTGATAAAGTTGTAATATTCTAAACTATGATTTTGTGTCCAGTTTTGAAAAGATACAAGATTGTCAGATGAACCAAAAAGCCACTGATTGTATGCTTCAAACAATCCATCTTGTATTAAATTTCTGTGGTATTCAAATAATTGAAACGGAAATTTAGTTACACTATTATTATACCAATCAATAATAAATCTTGTTCTGATCATAATCAATGAAGTTGTATTAATGCCCATCCCGGCGATAGAAGACTGCCCTTTTAATGCATTAATAAATTCTTGGGTAAATAAGTTATCGTATTTTTTATTTAGGGTATCCCATTTTAATTCAATCATCAATTGCTTATAATCTTCTAAAAGGATGTCTTTTATTTCCGCTGTCTTAGAATTTAATGGTTCTAAGTTTGCAAAAATTTCTCCATAAATAATAGACCAAGTGAAATCATTTTTAATTTGATAATAACGACATGCATTGTAATAATTTTTCGAGTAATTGGGGTCTGTCATTATACCTTTTTCCCAATATTGAATGGCATCATTCTTTTTTTGTTGCCACATTAAATTTCCCATTTCATTATAGAGCGCTCCGTTCTCAGGGAATTTTTTTATAGCTGCTGTGAACATCTTTTCACATTCTGTATATTTTTTTTGATCTTTATAAATATTTCCGATGATCTGAAAACATTGGTCGTCTGCCTGATTATTATCTATTAATGGTTGAATGAGTTGTATAGCTTTTTCATTATCATTTTGAAAATAATAACAGATAGCCAATTGCTTTTTAAAGTCAGCATTATTGGGTTGTTTTTCTAATCCGCTTTTTAAAATTAAAATGGCATTATTATAATCAGATTGACGCATGTAGGCAACTGCATTGTTATAAACATCTGCAGAGTCCTGAGCATGAGTATGACTATAGGTAATGACACAAGCAATAAGAAAAAATATTTTTTTCATCTGAATTGTTTTAATCTATAAGGTGGGTGAGTAGTCCATCTCTTAATTTGGGTTCAAACCAAGTGCTTTTAGGAGGCATAACATTTCCACTATCAGCTATATCAAATAGTTGCTGAATACTAACAGGAAATAGACTAATGGCAAGTGCCATTTCACCACTGTCAACTCTTTTTTCTAACTCCCCTAATCCTCTGATTCCGCCCACAAAATCAATTCTTTTATCTGTGCGTTGATCCTTTATTCCTAATATAGGTTCCAAAAAATTATTTTGAAGAATCGTTACATCTAAAATTCCAATGGGGTCAGTTGTAAATGAATTTTCCTTTGATTCTAAAGAATACCATTGTTTATTCATATACATTCCAAAATGGTGTAATGCATTCGGTTTGTAGGCCTCATTTACTTTTTTTATAATGAAATGATTTTCTATTTTATGAAGCAAATCGGTCTCATTGTATCCAGCTAAATCTTTTACTACTCTATTGTAATCCATTATGTGTAACTGATTGGATGGAAATAAAGTTGTTAAAAAATAATTAGACTCATTTGTTGCCTTGTCTCCTAATGCTGTTCTTACCTTAGCTGCCGATGCTGCTCGATGGTGCCCATCTGCGATATAAGTACAAGGAACTTTTTCCTTGAATAAAGTGGTTATTTTTTCTATCACATTATCGTCACTTACAATCCATACGCTATGTTGAATTTCATCTTCAGCTATGAAATCATACTGAGGATTTTTTTCTTTTGTCCAATTCTCAATCACTGTGTCTATTTCATTAACATTTTTATATGCCAGAAATACATTTCCTGTTTGTGCACCGGTTGTTTTGATATGATTGATTCGATCCAATTCTTTTTCAGGTCTGGTAAATTCATGTTTTTTAATCAAACCATTTTCATAGTCATCAACAGAGCTTACACAAACCAACCCTGTTTGACCCTTCCCATTCATAATCAATCGATAAATATAATAACAAGGCTTGTTTTCTATAAACAAAACATTTCTGCTTATAAAGGCCTGAAGATTTTCTTTTGCTTTTTCATAAACTTCTGGTGAGTGAATATCCACCGTTTCTGGTAAATCAATTTCGCTTTTAGTGATATGAAGAAATGAACTTGGATTTCCTTGTGCTTCAATTTTTGCTTCTTTGCTATTCAAAACATCATAGGGCCTTGATGCTACTTGTTTGGCATGTTGGGCTTCCGGACGTAATGCATTAAAAGGGGAGATAGTAATCATGTATATGTAATTAGAATGCGTTTAACAAAAATAGTCTTTATAAAACCATAAAGAACTGGCTTCCATATTAATTTTTATGTGAGTCATTTATTGAATGATTGCATAAGTGACACCAAAAATTCCACACTGCTGATTGGCATGGCGTTGTACAAAGAAGCCCTGAATCCACCAGATAAACGATGCCCTTTGATTCCAACAATTCCATTATCTGTAACATATTGATAAAAGGATTTTTCCAACTCCGGGTCTTTCATAGTAAAGCAAATATTCATTAAGCTTCTGTCTTCTTTTGCAATACGTGTTTCAAATAACTCGTTTCGATCAATTTCTTGATAGAGTAATGCCGCCTTTTCTTTATTTCTTTTTTCAATGGCATCAATACCACCGATGGACTGTAGCCAACGTAGCGTTAATAAGCATACATAAACTGCAAATACAGGAGGTGTATTTAGCATACTTCCTTCTGCTATATGGTTCCGATAGTCCATCATAGTAGGAATAGGATGTTTTGTTTTTCCTAAAATTTGTTCATTCACTACAACTAAATTTACACCAGCAGGACCCATATTTTTTTGAGCACCAGCGTAAATCAATCCGAAAGAATTAAAATCTAATTGTCTGCTAAAAATATCACTACTCATATCAGCAACCATCACATTACTGGTGGCTGGAATTTGATGCCATTGCGATCCGTATATTGTATTGTTGGTCGTGATGTGAAAATATTTTGCATCATTGGGTACCGCAAAATCTTTTGGTATATAAGAATAGTTCTTTTCTTTTGAGGAGCATACGACATCTACTTTCCCAAACAATTTGGCTTCCTTAATGGCCTTACTACTCCATACGCCTGTATCTGCATAGGCGGCAGTATCTTTTGGGTCTAGAAGATTCATTGGGACTTGCATAAACTGAGTTGAGGCGCCACCATGTAAAAATAATACTTGATGATCGCTATCTAATTGCATCAACTCTTTTACTAAATGACGAGCCTCTTCCATAATAGCTGTAAAAGCAGGTGTGCGATGTCCCATTTCTAAAATAGATAATCCAGTTTGATTGTAATTTATTACAGCTTCGGCAGCTTGCTCAAACACTTCTTTAGGAAGAATAGAAGGCCCGGCATTAAAATTATGTATCATTGAAATTATTTTTACAACCTTATTGGGTTGCTAATTTACGTAAATATGTTTTTGGAATTGGTTTCGCTAATCTCATTATCTAGTCTAACGGTTTATCCCTTTTCAAAAGCTCATTTCTATTTGCCATTTCCCAGGCGGTTAAAAATATCATTCGGGTTCTTTTTTCATATAAAGGCCAATTAATTTTTTCTACATCATCTGTAGGTTGATGGTAGTCGCTTTGCAACATACCGTCATAAAAAAATAATACGGGCACTCCTTTTCTAGCAAAATTATAATGATCACTTCTGTAATAAATTCTGTTTGGATCTTGCGGATCATCAAATTTATAATCTAATACTAATTGGGTAGTACTATTATTAATTTTTTCATTTATGACAGGCAATTCAGAACTTAATTTGTTATGACCTACTACATACACATAATTCAATGTGTCCGCTTTTTTTCTTTCGGTATCAATTCTGCCAATCATATCAGTGTTTAAGTCTACAGAAGTTTTTTCCAATGGAAAAATGGGATGATCAGTATAGTATTCGCTTCCCCAAAGTCCTTTTTCTTCCCCACTAACGGTCATGAATACAATATTTCTTTTTGGACGATTTCCTTCCTTAGCTGCTTTTGCAAATGCCGCTGCCATTTGAATGACTGCAACGGTTCCGCTTCCATCGTCATCCGCACCATTGTATATTTTTCCTCCATGATTCCCCAGATGATCATAATGTGAAGTCAAAAAAACGTATTCGTCTTTTTTTTCACTCCCTTCAATCATGCCTATTACATTAGAGGCGTATATCGTGTCACTCTGTTTTTCAAATGTAAAAAGAGTGGGTATTTTTTTTTCTAGAATGACTTCATTGAGAAGTCTGTTGTTTTTTGCAGCATCAATAATAACATTCATATCGTCGCCCAATATCTTGATTGCATATTCATGCGATAATATAGCACAGTTTGTTTTCGTTTCCGATTCATTGTCCAACATGCTTAGTGCAGCAGTAAGATTATTTTTTAAGGTGTTGTTGTTAATTAGAGGTTGATTGTAATTAATATATAAAGCACCTATGGCTCCTTTTTGAAATGCAGTGGCTAATTTTTTACTTAATCCAGGATAACTCCATTTGGAAGGTTGCTGATGATCACCTAAAAAAAACAAATTGTTTTTTTTAGGTTCACCATTTACAAATACAATCACTTTTCCTTTAACATCTTTTTTTTGATAGTCGCTATATTGCTCATCATCGATTCCGTACCCAACAAAAACAATTTCTTTACCAGTAAATGTGTTGCTTTCATTCACTCCGATTGGAATATAAAAATCTTTTCCCATGATAGCCTGATGGTTGTCAATCATCAAATGCATGCTCTTTACAGAGTCTTTTTTTAATGGATAGAATTGTTGATATCCCTTTTGATTTGGTGCAGGCAGTAGACCTATTGATGTAAACTGTTGTTCAATATAAGCAGCAGCTTTTCGTTGTCCCTCTGTGCCCGTTTCTCTTCCATTCATTGAATCACTGGCAATGACAGAAAGGTGTTTTTTTAAGGAAACTTTATCAATATACTGAGCAAATGCGATAGGCTCTTTTTTTTGCGCAGTAGCAGTCATTTGTAAAAATAAACATCCGAGAAGAATGAAACGAGCCATCATACCGTAGGTTTTTAAAAATAATAAGGTTAATTAATTACAGGCAATTTTGTCAACTCTATTTTGATGCCTTCCTCCTTCAAATTCAGTATTCATGAAAGTCTGTACCATATTTAGTGCTTCTTCTTGAGTAATAAATCTAGCGGGCAGGCAAATAATATTTGCATCATTATGTTGTCTTGCTAATTGGGCAATTTCATTTTTCCAGCATAATGCCGCCCTAATACCTTGATGTTTGTTTGCAGTAATGGCAACGCCATTAGCACTTCCGCAAATTAAAATACCAAAACAAGCTTCTTTGTTTTCAACAGCCATAGCTACAGGATGTGCGTAATCTGGATAGTCAACGGAAGCGCTGTCGAATGTTCCAAAATCTTTATAAGCAATATTATTATCAGAAAAGAAAGCCACTAGATTTTTTTTGTAATCTACTCCGGCATGGTCTGAGCCAATTGCAATAGGAACGGAGCTGTCGAAAATGGACATAACTGTAATTTTATAAAGAAAAATATTTTTAATTTTTTATTTTTGAGTAGTTAATTTTTCTGCATTTTCTGCAAATTGTAAGGCGTCAATAAACTCTTGAATTTCTCCATTCATCACCGTATCTAAATTGTAAACAGTTAAGCCTATACGATGGTCGGTTACTCTCCCTTGTGGATAATTGTAGGTTCTAATCTTTGCACTTCTGTCTCCTGTACTCACCAAACTTTTCCTTTGTTTTGAAATGGCTTCTTCCGCTTTTCTAACTTCTTCGTCGTATAATTTTGTTCGCAACATTTCCATGGCTTTTTCACGATTGGCCAACTGGCTTCTTTCCGTTTGGCATACCACTACAATACCGGTTGGTTTATGTGTTAGAAAAACTTTTGTTTCTACTTTGTTTACATTTTGTCCGCCTGCGCCGCCACTTCTTGCAGTCTCCATTTTTACATCACTTTCTTTTAATTCAAAATCCACCTCATCGGCTTCGGGCATAACGGCTACCGTAGCAGCACTGGTATGTACACGACCGCTACTTTCGGTATCGGGTACACGTTGCACACGATGAACTCCGCTTTCGAATTTCAACACTCCATATACATCATCTCCTTTAACTTCTACTTGTACCTCTTTATATCCTCCTACGGTACCTTCGCTTTCGCTTAGAATGGCTGTTTTCCAACCCTTCTTTTCGCAATATTTTAGATACATTCTCAATAAGTTGCCTGCAAATAAAGAGGCTTCATCTCCTCCCGTACCTGCTCGTACTTCTAAAATGGCATTTTTCTCATCATAGGGATCTTTCGGAATCAGTAAGTTACGAATTTCCTTTTCCAACTTTTCTTTGGTTTCTTCCAGTCCAGGCAATTCCATTTTTGCCAGCTCTCTCATCTCTTCATCATCTCCATACAACACTTCTTTATTAAAATCGATATCTTCCAAAAGCTTTACGTATGCATTTCTTACGTCTACGATCTTACCTAAACTCCTATATTCTTTGCTCAACGAGCTAAACTTTTTATTATCGCTCACAATTTCAGGATTGGTAAGCGCAACTCCCAGGTTATCAAATTTTGCCTTTATCGCATCTAGTTTATCTAACATAATGTAATTTTATTCATAATTAGCTTGTGCCGACACAAACTGTCCGCGCAAATTTACAATATATCAATCAATCATTTTGTATAGAAAAGTAACTGCTTCACAAATTTTTAATGGCTTTGAGTTTTTGCCGTCCAAACAAGTTGTTATTGCAGACCATTTAGGCAATATTCGAGATGTAGTATCTGAACATGATGCAGGCGATGATATTCAATATTTTGATGGCATTCTTTGTCCTGGATTCATTAATACCCATTGTCATCTCGAGCTTTCTCATTTAAAAGGGATGATACCACAAAAAACAGGGTTAATTGATTTTGTTTCCAGTGTGATGGAAAAAAGGCATTTTCAAATTGAAATGATTCAGGACTCACTCTCAAAAGCAGAGGCATCAATGCTAGAAAACGGAATTGTAGCTATAGGAGACATCTGTAATACGAATGTTACCATTGACCAAAAAAAGAAAAATAATATTTTCTACCATAATTTTTTAGAAGTTACCGGATTTCCAAAAGAAGTAGCGAATCCTCGCTTCGAAAAAATTGAAGATTTATATAGAGAGTTCACATTGCACGGCTTATCAAGCTCAATTGTTCCACATGCTCCTTATTCTGTCTCTATTGAACTTTTTAAAAAAATAAATGCCTTCGCCAATAATGATATTGTCTCCATTCATAATCAAGAAACTACTGCGGAAAATGAATGGTATCAAAACAAATCAGGGAGCTTTTTAGATTTTTACAACAAATATCATATTACAACCGATTCCTTTGAACCCTTTAATAGTAGTAGCTTACAAGCAATTTTGCCTTTCTTTACCCAACAAAAGTCTCTGATGTTTGTACATAATGTTTTTACAACAGAAGAGGATGTAGCAAAAGCCATTATGCATGTGAAAAAATGTAATAGCGCACTGTATTTTTGTTTGTGTCCTAAGGCCAATATGTATATTGGAGGGGAATTGCCCGATATAGATATGCTCATAAAAAATAAGGCGAATATCACACTGGGAACCGATAGCTTAGCATCGAATGATGAATTGAGTATTTTAAGTGAAATCAAACTGATTCAAAATAAATTTCCACATATCCCGTTAGCTTTGTTGTTGAAATGGGCTACTTATAATGGAGCCCAAGCCTTACAAATTGAAAGCCAATATGGCAGTTTTGAAAAAGGTAAACAACCTGGAATGTTGTTGATTCAAGATTCAAAGGTTTTGAAACTTCATTAAATGAAACGCTTGATTTGTTTAAGTTAGCACTTCTTGTAATATTTTCATTGTTTTCATGCTTCCAAATTCAGAAATATGCAACTGATAGTATTGGTGCATTTTTGTTAATAGTAATCTTCTGGTTTCTTTATTTAATTTTACTTGATTTAATTCGGACGGGTGCATGATCTTTAATACTTCTCTAAAATAATTGGCCGCATCTCCTTCAATAAATTCCATATGAATAGGTTTTTGATTGGTAAATAAGCCTTCCCTAAGGTCTACATATAAAGTATCAGATTCGAAGGAAATTTTTTCAGGCAATTGAATGGATAATCCAAAAAACTGCGGCAATTGTAAAGCAAAATAAAGCGGGAAATTGGCAATATTATCGGCCGCTGCCTTGTCTAACTCAAGTAACACATCTTCACAAAAATAAAATAGAGAAGGGTTGGACTCTGGTTGCTTGAGTGTTTTATGCAATAGCTCCATCATATAAGTGACGATACTGTTTTTGATGACATCAGTTAAAAGATCAGTATACACAAAAGACCAGTTGTACTCTTTGATACGTTGTATGTTTTTTATATCATGATGATATACCTCCAAATCAAGTATGGCAGAAGGTTGCAGCATGATGGATTTATTGGTTTTTTGCAACTTTCTTACTCCGTTGATTAGGTAGGTTTGAATGCCAAACAATTCAGTAAATATGCTTGCAATGATACTCGTTTCACCGTATTTGGTTATACGAAGCACAATGCCTTTTGTTTTATGAGTCATGTTACAATCTCAACTTCAATTTAATTATGGTGATTTTTCATAAATGAACGTTCTTTGCAAAAAATAACCTATTTCTTTTATGATTTGGCAGCGCCTAGCATCCTTTATTCTAAAAAATAGAAAAAGCTTACTCATCTTCATGTTGTTGGCTACTATTGTAATGGCTTATTTTGCCTCTAAAGTAACATTAAGTTATGATTTTGCCCGAGCTATTCCTACCGATAATCCTAAATATCAAGAATATCAGCAATTTAAAAAAATATTCGGCGAAGATGGAAATGTATTGATGATTGGCACAGAAGACAAGCAATTTTTTGAAAAGGAACATTTTAATAGGTATGTTGAATTATTGCAACGCATAAAAAAAGTTCCATGCGTGAAAGAAGTATTGTGTATTCCCGGAGCCATTCTGCTTCAAAAAGACAGTGTTTTTCAAAAATTATATCCACAAAAAATCTTTGCGCATCATTACGATTCACAATCATCATTAGATAGTGCATCAAAAAAATTTCATCAACTCCAATTTTACAAAGGTAGATTGTATAATCCTAACAGTCATGCGTATCTCATGGCAGTTACTATTAATAAAGATTCATTGAATTCTCCAGCCAGAGTAGCTATTGTAACTGGTATTATCAGCGAAACAGAAAAGTATACAAAAGTATCAAGACAAGAGGTTCATCTCAGTGGATTGCCCCTCATCAGAACTATGGTCGCAGAAAGAATTCAAAAAGAAATGAAGCTTTTTTTGTTGATTTCTTTGATATTAAGCGTGTTGATGATGCTGTTCTTTTTTCGCTCAATCGCTAATACATTATTATCAATAGGCGTGGTACTTATTAGTGTAATTTGGACTTGTGCAATCATCTATTTATGTGGGTATAAAATCACTTTATTAACGGCCCTACTACCTTCTTTGGTAGTAGTGATAGGGATTCCAAATTGTATTTATTTCATAAATAAATATCATACTTCTTACATACAAACGCAAACAGCTGATAGTCAGCAACGAAAAGAGCTTGCTTTAATCGAAATGGTAAGCAAAATGGGGGTGGTTACCTTATTTTGTAACATTACGGCTGCCATTGGTTTTGCGGTATTTGCCCTAACCCACAGTGTAATACTGCAAGAGTTTGGCATCGTTGCAGGCATTAGCATCCTCATGATTTTTTTCATTTCTTTTATTACACTTACGACAGTGTTGAGTTTGTTGCCCCCACCTAGCCAGCTTTCACTAAAGTATTTATCAAATAAATGGGTGAATATATTCTTAGAAAAAATTCAATGCTGGGTATTTGAAAGAAAAAAAGTTATTCTCTCAGTAACTACAATCATTGTAATTTTTTCAGTCATTGGAATTTTTAAACTTCAGTCGGTTAGTCATATTGTAGATGATTTACCCAAAAAAGATAAAATTTATACCGATTTACAATTCTTCGAAAAGAACTTTAAGGGTATTATGCCTTTGGAGATTTTGATAGATAGCAAAAAGCGTCGTGGACTTAGAGGCATAAAACCTTTTTATAAAATGGATTCCTTGGCCTCATTCATAGCTACCCAGCCATATACGAATACTCCGATTTGCATATCAGAAGGATTGAAATTTGCCACACAAGCTTTTAATGATAACGATTCAAGCAGTTATAGAATGCCTTCAGAGTTTGAATCAGTTTTTCTAAATGATTATTTGAATCAAAAAAAAGATAGTACCCAAAACAGCCAATTTGTAAAATTGATGTCTTCATTTATAGACACCAGTAAAAGGTTTGCAAGAGTGAGTGTAAATATGGCTGACGTTGGTACAAAGCATTTGCCCGTTATCCTACAACAAATAAAAGAAAAAGCAAATCTTTATTTTGACACATCCTATCAAGTAACCCTAACAGGAACCAGCATCACTTTTTTGGAAGGCAATCAGTTTATTATCAATGGATTAAGTGAAAGTATACTTTGGGCGTTTTTCTTCATTGCTTTGTGTATGTTGTATTTGTTCCGTTCTATAAGAATGTTGTTAAATACGCTTATTGTCAATTTAATTCCTTTAGTGGTTACGGCCGGGGTGATGGGATGGGCGGGGGTTCCCATCAAACCCTCTACAGTTTTAGTATTTAGTGTAGCATTAGGCATCGCGATAGATATAACAATTCGATTTCTTGTAAATTATCGTCAAATATTACCAGCATGTGATCATGACATTTCTCTTACTGTACAAAAATCTATTTCTCAAACAGGATTAAGTATAATTTACACTTCTTTGGTATTGATGATTGGCTTTATTATTTTTTGTGCAAGCAGCTTTGGCGGTACCTTTGCGTTAGGATGGCTCACATCTTTAACCTTATTTCTGGCTACTTTGTGTAATTTACTCGTTCTTCCTGTTATTCTAAACCTAAACAACAATTTTTTAAAATAATTGAGTAATAAACACACTCTAATTTTTTTGTTAAGAAAAGATTATTTTTTAAACAATTGCACTTATATTTGTTTCCAAAATTAAATGTACATGAGAAAAGTCGTATTGACCCTATTGGTTACTCTCTTCGCTTCGTTGAGCCTTTTTGCACAAAAGAAAATTACCGGAAAGGTAACAGATGCTAATGGTAAGCCGCTTGAGAATGTATCTGTAGTAATTAAAGGCACCAAAGAAGGAACCACCACAAATGCAGAGGGGGTTTTTACAATTTCAGTATCAGATAATTCAAAATCGTTAGAATTTTCTATAGTTGGTATGGAACCTAAAGAGGTTTCAGTTAATAGCAAGTCTTTTAATGTTTCCCTACAGCCTAAAAGTCAAGATTTAACAGATGTGGTGGTAACAGTTCCGTATGGCACTGTGAAGAAAAAGGCTTTTACCGGTGCTGAAAACACGATTACTTCTGCCTCTTTGCAAAAGCAACAAGTTACTTCGGTTACTAAAGCATTAGAAGGGTTAATTCCAGGTATCACAGCTACCAATGGTGGTGGGCAGCCAGGAGAGGGAGCAAAAATTAGAGTAAGAGGTTTTGGTTCTATTAATGCAAGTAGTGCTCCATTATATGTTGTCAACGGTGTGCCTTATGATGGTAATATTGAAGCAATTTCTAATGATGATATCGAGTCGGTAACTGTTTTGAAAGACGCCGCTGCTGCAGCCTTGTATGGTTCAAGAGCTGCTAATGGGGTAATTATGATTACAACTAAAAAAGGGAAGAAAGGTAAAGCACAAGTTACCGTCAGTGCAAGATATGGCTACATGGAAAGAGGTATTCCAGAATATGATCGTGTGGATACAAAAAGATACTATGAATTGTATTGGGAATCCAAAAAAAATCAATACATCGCACAAAACATTGCAAATCCAGGGGCTAGGGCATCTGCGGATTTAATAGATGGTTCTCTTATTTACAACTGTTATAATGTTCCTAATGCTTCTCTAGTAGATCCTGTAACAGGAAAATTGAATGACACAGCAAAATTACGTTGGAGCGATTCTTGGGCAGATGAGTTATTTCATCAAGCGAAAAGAACTAGCATTAGTTTAAATATTTCCGGAGCTACAGATGCAACTGATTATTTCCTTTCTGCTGGCTATTTGAACGAAGAAGGTATTGTAAAAAATTCTGGGTATAAGAGATATACTTTCCGAGTAAGTACAAATACAACAGCGAATTCATGGCTAAATGTAGGGATAGATTTAGATGGAGCTATGACGAAACAAAACTATCTAAATGAAAGTGGTAGCGCATCTAATCCTTTTAGTTTCTCAAGAGGTATCGCGCCAATTTATCCAGTTTTTGAAAGAGATCCAGCAACTGGTCAGTTAGTGTACAAAGATGGACAAAAAGTATATGATTATGGAGAAGGGAATATGGGAGCAAGGCCTTATCTAGCAAAAATGAATCCAGTCGGAACGATTGACTTGGATGTTAATAGTCAGGATATATATAATGGAAACGTAAATGCATTTGCAGAAATTAAGTTTTTAAAAAACTTCACCTTTAAAACATCTATTGGAACTACGCTTACTAGTTATTTTTATACAGAATATCTTAATAATTTATATGGCGATGCAGCCCCATCAGGTCCAGATGATTTAGGAGGAAGTTCTACAAAAACATCTTACGAAAATTTGTCAATGACTGCAAATCAGGTCCTTTCGTGGAACAAAGAAATTAACAATGACCATAGTGTTCGTTTATTGCTTGGTCATGAAAATTACTCTAACAGGTTCATGGCTTTATCTGCAACAGGAGAAAAATTCCTATTTAGTGGGATGACAGAGCTAGATAATGCCCAAAGTATTACATCAGCAAGTTCTTCGGTAGATAACAATACAATTGAAAGTTATTTTGCCAATTTTAATTATGATTACAATCAGAAATATTTATTTTCTGCAAGTTATAGAACCGATGGTTCGTCAAAATTTGATCCAAGTGTTCGTTGGGGTAAATTTTACTCAGTAGGCTTTGGATGGAGATTGTCACAAGAACCTATGATTCGTGAAAACTTCAAATTCATTAATGATTTAAAAGTAAGAGCAAGCTATGGTGAGCAGGGTAATGAAGCCTTGGGGTTATTATATCAATACAGAAATTACTGGAATGCTAGTTTAGGAATCTACCAAGCGCCATCAAGACCTTCAAATCCAGATTTGAAATGGGAAAAAAATGGTGTAACCAATTATGGACTGGACTTCTCATTGTTTAAAAGACGTTTATCTGGTACGATTGAATGGTATAATAAACAATCAGACAATCTATTATTCGATGTGCCTTTAGCTCCATCATCTGGTTTCAAATCTGTTTATCAAAATATTGGTTCTATGTGTAATACAGGTTATGAAATACAATTGGGGTATAATGCTATCATGAAAAAGAACTTCAACTGGAGAGTGGATTTGAACCTTTCTCATTTTGATAATGTTATTACAAAATTACCTCCAGGACAGGCAGTTAATGGTATCGTAACTTCAGCTTTTAAGCGTATGGAAGGACATAGCATCTATGATTTTTGGTTGCATGAATACGCAGGTGTTGATCAGCAAACTGGTGACGCATTATATTATGTTGATGTGAAAGATGCAGCCGGAAATGTTACTGGAAGAACTGTTACAAATTCATATAGTAAAGCATCTTTTTATTATAAAGGATCTGCCATACCAAAGTTCTCTGGTGGATTTACCAATTCATTTAATTACAAAGGGTTTGATTTGTCCGTGTTAATGACCTTCTCTTATGGTGGTCTATTCTTAGACGGCAACTATGCAAGTCTAATGCATAGTGGAGAACAAGCAGGAACAGCATGGAGCACAGATATTGAGGGAAGATGGCAAAAGCCTGGTGATATCACAACTATACCAAGACTTCAAAACGAAATTGCTGATAATACTGGTGGATTGTCAACAAGATGGTTGGTGGATGGTTCATGGTTGAATATTAAAAATATCACATTGAGTTATTCATTACCCAAAAAATACACTAAAGGTACTTTTTCTGGGGTGCAGGTATATGTAAACGTTGATAATGTTTATTTATTTACGGCAAAAAAAGGAATGGACCCTCAAAATTCATTAGCGGGTTTATCTGATGCAAATTATACTCCCTATAGGACCTTTACTCTAGGAACAACCATTAACTTAAGATAGATTCGTTATTTGAAACATAGATATTATTTGATAATAAACAACTTAATAATAAAAAAAATGAAAAGAATTTATTTACTCCTGTTGAGTGCATTGTTTTTAACAATCGTTTCTTGTAGAAAAAATTATCTTGAAACTTATTCATCAACTGCGGTAACACAACAGCAAATTTTTGCTCAAATTGCCACAATTAAAAATTCTTTAATTGGGACAGGCAAGGAACTATTTGCTTTCTCTCCTAGTGGCAGTGGTAGACATGATGACTATGGTCAAAAATCTATCGATTTGCAAATGGATGTAATGGGAAATGATATGGTAATTCATGCGCAAGGATATGGTTGGTATAATAGAGTATATCAATATACATCTTGGGCTACACCTGCAGATGGTGCTATATCTTCTAATGTCTGGTATTATTATTACGATATTGTAAAGCAAGCAAATCAACTTTTGTCAGTTATTGACGGCGTAGCTGATGCTACTGCAGAAGACAAGGCAAAAGTGAAGGGTCAATTGCTTGGATATAGAGCCTATTGCTACTATTTTTTAATTAACTTGTGGCAACAAACCTACAAAGGACATGAAGATTTTCCTGGTGTGCCATTATATACTGGAGGCGAATTAGAGCCAAAAGGAAGAGGTACTGTTAAACAAGTATACAACCAAATTATTCAAGATTTATCAACTGCAGAAACATTGTTAGATGGCCAAAGTCGCGCAGATGTTACTGAAATTAATGTTGATGTGATAAGAGGATTTAGAGCAAGGGTAGCCTTGTTGATGGAAGATTGGCCAACTGCAGCTCAGTATGCAAATTTAGCCCGTCAAGGTTACACATTGATAAACGGAAATGATATTGACCCCGTAAATAACACAACTCTTTTCTCTTCAATTGCTACACCAGAATGGATGTGGGGAGCTTACATTCCTGAAGTGGACGCTACTTATTATGCATCATTTTTCTCTCATGTGGATATTATGACGGGTGGTTATGCTTCATTAGGTGGACAAAAGAAAATTACAAAAGTTCTATATGATTCAATTCCTGATTCAGATAGAAGAAAATTATGGTGGACTGCACCTGGTACTTGGGTTTCTAACGGAGCAGATCCTAATGATCCTAATGTTGACTACAACCAAGTTAAACATGAAGCAGCTGATCCTAATACTTGGGCATCTGACTACTTATTTATGCGAGCGTCAGAAATGTATCTTATTGAAGCAGAGGCAGAAGCTCGCCAAGGACATGATGCAGTTGCTCAAAATGTAATGAGAGATTTGATCGCATCTTCAAATAGAAATCCAAGTTATGATCCTACAATATACTCAGGTCAGGATTTAATCAACCATATTTTATTACAAAGAAGAATAGAGTTATGGGGCGAAGGATTTTCTTTAATCGATATCAAACGTACTCATACTGGGTTACAAAGACCACAAGGTCCTGAAAATCATTGGGGTTTAAATTGTACAGGTAAAACAAATTATAATCCAATTCTTTTCAACACAAGTGATGCAGACCCAAGATTCTTAATGAGAATACCTCAAAAAGAATTAGATAATAATACATCTATGACTGCTAATGATCAAAACCCATAATCAATATTAAGTTTACAATAGAAAACAAACCAACTAAATAAGGAACTATGCGCATTTTAAAATTATTAGCAATTGCCTCTGTGTTATTTGCCGCATGTAAAAATAACAACTACATAGTGGATCAAGACGTGAGAGTCCCTTCATATGCACGTTTTATGAAGTCAGACACTCCAAGAATGGTAGTTGCAAAACTAACGCCTACTCAAATTTACATTCCGTTTTCCATTACAGGCGTTTCAAGTACTAACAAAGATGTTATGTTTACTTCTTCTTCAAGATCGGCTGTTTATGGTGCGCAGTATACATTTCCACAAACACATACCGTTGCAGCAGGGAATTTGGTTGATAGTATTCCATTTTCTGGAGATTATAACGCTTTTACAGATCCAAGCAACTCAGATACTGTAAAAATTACTATTTCAAATCAGGGAAGCATTCCTGGTTGTGCTATGAATAATACCTACAACGTAATACTTTCAAGAGCTTGCACATCTTCTGATACAGCCGATTTCCATTATATTAATGGTTCTTATCCTAAAGTATCCGAAGTGAAAAATGTTACATCCATTGATCCTATTTCGTATACTAGCCCCGTTACTATCTCTAACTATACAAGATTTGGCTTAGATTCTGCATCTTTTACTTTGACAAATTTTTTGAATAAAGGAATTGTTTTGACTGTAAAAATGAAAGTATCCAATCGTTATTTGAAAGTAGTACCTAGAACTTATGATGATGTAGCTGAAGGTTATACATATGAAATCAGATCAACAAATTTTACGAGAACATTTGATGTATGTGCTGGTACAGCAAACCTTCCAGTTCAAGTACGCAAATATCCTATTGGAACCACACCTTCTCCAACTTGGCCGAGCAGCAAAGAGTATGAAATTTTAATTTCAAAACATTAATAACACTCAGTAATAAATAAAGAATAAAAAAGGGGATGATAATTATCATCCCCTTTTTTATTAATTTTTTTTTTTGATTTGTTAAATAATCTTAAATTTACCTTACACTTTTTAAAGATTTATCATTTAATTAACTAGTATGAAAAAAATTACACTTCTTTTGATTACTTTTCTTTGCAGTAACGTCTTGTTGTTCGCGCAAGTTGTTGTAAAAGGAAAGGTTACCAATGCTAAAGATGGACAACCTCTTTTAGGTATCACTGTAAAAGAAAAAGGTGGTGACAAAGCCGTTGCCACAAATGAAGATGGTACTTATTCAATCACAACAGACAATGCCAATGCTGTTCTTGAATTTTCAGGAGTTGGGTTTGGAAGTAAATCTGTAAAAGTTTCAGGTAATTTAGTAAATGTGGCACTTGAACAACAGGTAAAAAACATGGGAGAAGTTGTAGTAACCGCATTAGGTATATCTAGATCTAAAAATACGCTTCCGTTTTCAGTACAAAAAGTTTCAGGTTCTGATGTCAATCAATCAAGAAACAGCAATTTCGTTGATAATCTTAGCGGTAAAGTTGCCGGTTTGGATATCAAACAAAATAATACAATGGGTGGGTCTACCAATGTTGTATTAAGAGGTAATAAATCATTAACAGGAAATAACCAAGCTTTATTTGTTGTAGATGGTCAACCATTTGATAATTCAACAAAAAACTCTGCATATCAAGCTCGTGGCGGTGGTGGATATGATTTTGGTAGCGGAGCTGCTGACATCAACCCTGATGATATTGAAAGTGTTACAGTATTGAAAGGTGCTGCAGCATCAGCATTATATGGTTCAAGAGGAAGTAATGGAGCTATTTTAATCACAACCAAAAAAGGTAAAAAAGGTTTAGGTATTACAATAAACTCTGGAGTTACAGTAAGTTCTATTGATAAAACCACTTTCCCAACCTACCAAAAAGAATATGGAGCAGGCTACGGTCCTGTTTCTGGCGGAGCAGATGCCTATTTCGATTTGTATGACATTGATGGAGATGGTATTGATGATTCTGTTGTTCATACCTATGATGACGCTTCTTGGGGCCCTGCATTTAATCCTAATCAATATGTGTATCAATGGGACGCGTTTGATGTAAATTCACCTAATTATGGAAAGAAAACACCTTGGGTAGCAGGGAAAAACGATCCAAGTAGTTTCTTTGAAACCCCTGTTTCTTACAATACAAGTATTTTTCTTGAAACGGGAAATGATAAAGGAACATTAAGTTTAGGATATACTCGTAACAATGAGAATGGTGTATTGCCCAATAGCAACATTACAAAGGACTTACTGAATTTTTCTACAACCTATAAATTGAATGATCAATTAACAGCAGGAGCTTCTGCTAATTATTCTTCTATTAATGGATTAGGGCGTTACGGAACAGGTTATGACGGAGATAATGGATTAAATCTGATGACAACATTCAGACAATGGTGGCAGATGAATGTGGATGTAAAAGATTTAAAAAATGCTTATTTCGCTCACAACCAAAATGTAACATGGAATATGTCTTCACCTACAGACGGTGCATTACAACCAGAATTTTGGGATAATCCCTATTTTGTTCGCTACCAAAATTTTGAAACAGATAGCAGAGATAGATATTTTGGAAACATTTATTTGAATTACAAACCTTATTCCTGGTTAAATTTACTCGGAAGAGTATCAATGGATAACTATACTGATTTATTGGAAGAGAGAAGAAATGTGGGTAGTGTTGGGGTTCCTTATTATAGAAGATATGGAAGCCAATTCCAAGAAACAAACTATGATTTCTTGGCTAATGCAGAATGGGATTTAAATAATGATCTAAATGTAAAAGCTTTATTAGGTTCTAATACTAGAATTCAATCTTCTTCCAGTATTGATGCAATTACAAACGGTGGATTAGGATTAGAAGGTTTATATACGTTAGCTAATTCAATCAATACTCCAGAACCAGCAACTCAATTTCAAGGAACAAAGAGGGTTGAAGGTTTTTTTGGAGGCGCTACGCTAACTTATAAAAACACCTATATCTTGGATGCAACCTTGAGAAGAGATCGTTCTTCTACATTACCTGCTGATCATAATTTCTATTATTATCCTTCACTTTCTGCAGGATTTGTCTTCTCTCAATTAATGTCCGATTTTACTGAATTGAGTTATGGTAAATTAAGATTGAATTATGCAGAAGTTGGTGGAGACGCTCCTTTGTATTCTGTAAAAGATAATTATGTAACAGATAATTCAACTTCATTTAACGGAACGGCTTTGTTTTCAGTTTCCGGAACCAAAAACAATCCTAATTTAAAATCAGAAACAACCAAGAGTATAGAAGGCGGATTGGAAATGTCATTTTTTAATTCAAGAGTAGGATTTGATTTGACTTTATATTCTGCAAAAACAGTGGATCAAATATTGCCTGTGACAGTTTCAACTGCAACAGGGTACTCAAGAAAATATGTAAATTCAGGTACAGTTAGTAACACGGGTATTGAATTGGCATTATACGCTACTCCTATTAAATCAGATAATTTTAAATGGGATATCAATCTAAACTACACTCAAAATAAAAGCCTAGTTGAAGAATTATATAATGGGGTAGATAATATTGTTTTGGGTTCATTCCAAGGTGGTGTTACATTGAATGCGAGTGTTAATGAACCTTATGGAACCATTCATGGTACAGACTTTATTTATACCAATGGCCAACGCACCATTGACGAAAATGGAGAGTATTTACAAACTGGAACTAATAACAACACATTAGGAGATATTAACCCAGATTGGATGGCGGGTATCACAAATAAATTTACTTATAAAAATCTTTCTTTAAGTTTTTTAATTGACATCAAACATGGCGGTTCTGTTTTTTCAACAGATATGTATTATGGTTTGGCAGAAGGCTTATATGCTGAAACAGCTGGATTAAATGATTTAGGTAATCCAATCAGAAATTCAATAGATGACGGTGGTGGTATTATCAGACCTGGTGTATATGCTGATGGTACACCTAATACAACTAGAGTAGATGTTACAGATTATGGAGTATTTGATAGTTATGTTTCAGCTCCAGACAAAAGATTTGTATACGATGCTAGTTATATCAAATTAAGAGAACTTTCAATTGGATATACAGTACCAATGAAAAAATTTGGTGATAAATTCAATAAATACATTAAAGGAATTGAATTATCCTTAGTAGGAAGAAACTTAGCGATTTTACAAAAAAATCTACCATATGCTGATCCTGAAGACAGCTTCGGTGCTGGTAATCTACAAGGTGTTCAGTGTGGTAGTTACCCTACTGTAAGAACTATCGGGTTTAATGTAAAAATCAAAATCTAATTAAATTAAATCGAACGTATATGAAACAATTACTTTCCATAATCGCTATTACATCTTCTTTATTTTTTATTTCATGTAAAAAAGACATAGCGAGCCTTAATACCAATCCAATTAATCCTGAAACGGTATCATCACAATCGTTGTTTGCAAACGCAACTCTAAATTTGTCAAATGTAATGGCTAGTACTAACGTTAATAATAATAACTTTAGACTATGGAACCAATATTGGACAGAAACCATATATAGAGATGAAACCCGTTATAATATTAACGGAAGATCAATTTCTGATCGTTGGTGGGCTACTTTTTACAGAGATATTATCAAAGATTTAGACGAAGCATCTAAAACTGCTTCAACTGAAACCGTACAGCATTCTGCAGCAGAAATTAAAAACAGAAAAGCACTCAATGAAATTCTTACTGTGTATTCTTATTACACATTAATAACA
This sequence comes from Chitinophagaceae bacterium, assembly GCA_947452965.1. Taxonomy (GTDB): domain Bacteria; phylum Bacteroidota; class Bacteroidia; order Chitinophagales; family Chitinophagaceae; genus Ferruginibacter. The sequence goes on from CANGEW010000002.1 coordinate 34,821, forward strand.
ACTTTCGGGGATGTGCCATATACAGAAGCGCTCGATATCAATAATACCCAACCTAAATATGACGTAGCTGCTTTTATTTTTGACAAAATTAGAGTACGATTAGACGCTGCCATTGCAAATATTGATACACAAAGTGAAGGATATGGTTCTAATGATTTATTGTTAGGTGGAGATATGGATATGTGGAAAATGTTTGCCTACAGCTTAAAAATGAGAATGGGTATGCTTGTTGCGGATGTTAGTCCTTCTGTAGCACAAGCTATGGTTTCAGATGCAGCTGATAAAGTTATTTCAAGTAATGACGAAAATATCTCATTTAGTTATTTGGCTGCCCCTCCCAATACAAATCCAGTTTGGGAAGATTTAATTCAAAGTGGAAGACACGATTTTATCGCTACTAAGCCCTTTATCGATACATTAAATGGATTATCAGACCCAAGGTTACCAATACTATTTACAAAAAATTCAGGCGGCATCTATAAAGGACAGACCCCAGGTAGATCTGCTAGCTTTTCAGCATATTCAGGCCCTTCTGAAGTGATTTCAGATCCAATGGCAAAACATACGTTCTTTAGCTATGCAGAAATGGAATTCTTAAAAGCAGAAGCTGTTGAAAGAGGGTTTTTAAATGACAATACAGCACAACAACATTATAATAATGCTGTAGAGGCTAGTTTATTGGAGTGGGGATGTAGTGCTAGTGCCGTATCCGCTTACTTAGCAAATCCTAAGGTTAATTATAGCACGCCTGTTCCAGGAGGGTATAAACAAAAAATTGGAATACAATCTTGGATTGCTTTTTGTAACAGAGGTTATGACGGATTTACTCAATTGAGAAGATTAGATTATCCAAAGCTTTCAATTCCTTATGGTGTGCCAAATATTGTAAATCCATATAAAGATGGAGAAACGCCGGGTGTCATCGTTAGAATGACATACCCAGTTCTTGAACAAAACGTAAATAAAGCAAACTATGATAAGGCAGTTAGTTCAATTGGTAACGATTGGATAACACAAAAATTATGGTTTGATGTGAATTAATAATTCTGCATACGAGATTAATAAAAAAACCACCAATTTGGTGGTTTTTTTATGGGTATAATTAAGCTATTTAATTAACAACATGTCTTCTTTAGATATTCGTTAATACTCATCCATAAAGAAAAGGACTTCACCTTTTTTGTTAGGAAGGACACTTCTTTATTTCTACGATGTGTTGTTCTGTGTAAATCTATAGTTAGTGTAAAGTCTTTTTTAGAAAGGCACCTAAATCATCTTCTCTTAATTCTGTTGCAAGAATGATTCCTTTTGGATCAATTAATACATTATAAGGTATGCCATCAAAACCATATAAAGGAACTACCACAGAGTTCCATCCTTTTAAATCGCTTATGTGTTTCCAGGTTAAATGATCCTTATTGATCGCTTTTATCCATGCTGATTTGTCTTCATCTAATGAAACACCTAAAACCGTAAAGTTTTTATTTTTATAGGCGTTATATGCTGCCACAACATAAGGATTTTCGTGTCTGCATGGCCCGCACCAACTTGCCCAAAAATCAACTAATACATACTGTCCTCTTAATTGATGCAATGAAAATGGTTTTCCATCTGTATCTGTTAAAGTAAAATCAGGCGCTTCTTGACCTACCACAGGAGTGCCGCTGGCAGCAGGTTTTGTTTGATTGGGTTGAGAAGTCATTTTTTGATAAGTAGCTACCATGTCTTTAATGCCTTCATGATTTGGAAATCGAGTAAGAAGCTTATTAACGATAGGAGTTAATTGTTGTTGCTCTATATTTTTGGAATAACCCAATGCAAACATAGTAACTACAGGGTCTTTACAAGAATCAATAAATTGTAAAACAAAGTTTTTGTATTTATTTTCTAGATTCTTTAAAGTGGCTTCTTCAATAGCAATGGCACTATCGTTATGCATCAGTTGTAAACCTTCTATATTCGAAGCTTTTTCTTTTAGAGATTCAATGTTTGTAATTAAGGAGCTGGTGAGGTTTTTTAATAGAAGATTAGCAGGGGTACTTACATTAAATCCACTAATAGCAGGATCATTGGCATCTGCATTTAATTGAATGTCATGCACATCATTGATTACAATAAATGCTTCTTTATTATTTTGAAATCTAACTCTGAACAAGCCTTCCTCAGTTGCTTTACCATGTAAGACCACTTTTCCATTTGTAATGTTTGCTGAGTCAATTACTTCTGGATTTTTATCTTTGAAAAATAGTTCTTCTAAATATACTTGCTGATTGGTAATGTTTTTAATATCACATTTAATTGTAAAATCTCCAGATTTATTTTTTTGTTGACAATTCGATAACAACAACATTGCAAGTGTGCAATACAGTAAGTTTTGTGTTTGTAATTTCATTGTCAGCTTATTGTAGTTTTTCTAATAATAATGCATTTACTTTTTGCATATCCGCCTTCCCTTTACTTTTCTTTTTTACTTCTCCTGCGAAAAGGCCTATTAATCCTTTTTTCCCTGATTGGTATTCTTTTACTTTATCTGGCATTGCTGCTATCACTTCATTAATCCAATCCATTAGCGCATCAATATTATCTTCCTGTATTAAATTTAAAGAAATTGCTACATTTTCTGTCGAAATACCAGGATTATTTATAAGCGCCTGTAAAATTTTTGTGGAGGCATTGTTGAAGTTTACTTTTCCTGTTTCAGTAAAATCAATCAACTCGGCAATAGCTTGGCTCGTTAATGGGAATTCGACAATAGAGATACTCTTATCATTACAATATTGTTTAATGGGTCCGATTATCCAATTTACGATTGATTTGTAATGATTACAGTGTGCGATAATAGAGTTAAAAAATGCGATGGTTTCTTTTTCGTTGCAGATATTTTCGGCATCATAGGGTGACAATTGATATTGGAGCATATATTGCTCTATCAATTGATGGGGCATAGCTGGCAAGGATTCTTTTATTTTTTTGATATCCTCTTCACTGATGCTAAAAGGCGGTAAATCGGGTTCGGGAAAGTAACGATAATCTTCGGCATCTTCTTTACTTCTTAAAGAAAAAGTAGTGTTATTGTCGGCATTAAAACTGCGGGTTTCTTGAATAATAGATTGATTGTTTTCTGAAAGCATAACCAGTCTTTCAAACTCTATATCAATCGCTTTTTTTACATTTCGAATACTATTTAGATTTTTTACTTCTACTCTTTTTCCTAAGGTGTTTTGACCCTTTAATCTAACTGAAACATTTGCATCACATCTCATACTTCCTTCTTCCATATTTCCGTCACACACTTCTAACCACCTTACAATTTTTCTTAATTCTGTTAAAAACAGCATTGCGTCTTCTGAGCTATGTATCACTGGTTCTGTAACTATTTCCAGCAAGGGCACACCCGCTCTGTTTAAGTCAATACAAGTAAAATGATCGTCTAAATCATGGATACTTTTTCCTGCATCTTCCTCCATGTGGATTCGATTCAGTTGAATGGCTTTCTTTCCTTCATTTGTAGAGATTGTTATATAACCATTTTTACAAATAGGAGCAGTATGTTGACTAATTTGATACCCTTTGGGTAAATCGGGATAGAAGTAGTTTTTTCGGGCAAAATAATTTTCTCTTTCTATATCACAATCTAAAGCAAGGCCTAATTTAACAGCCAGTTCAATGGCTTTTGAATTTAATTTGGGAAGAGTGCCGGGATGTGCTAATGAAATTGGACTTACTTGTGTATTTGGGTTTGCTCCAAATTCGGTACTATCGCTACAAAAAAGTTTACTATGAGTCATTAATTGGGCATGGATTTCCAAACCCACTACTAATTCATATTTATCTAAAGGAGAACTCACCCAACAAAAATATTGAATTAATTAACGTGTTAGGGGTTTTAAAAAAACTTTTTAGCCTGTGCTGTCATGATTCAACTGCCATTGCACTTCTCCGAAATCAAATGCTCTTATGATGCTGTCATGTGTAATCAATTTTCCTTCTTGTGTCACTTCTTTTATTGTTGTGTGAATGATATTGTTTTGATACAATAATGCTACTGTTTGATTCTTTTTATACAATCGTTCATTATAGTCATTCATAATATCTTCATTTGACAGTTCTTTTTCTAAATTCGTTACTATTAAAGAGTGTAGCGTTTGCGCCATTTCAACCACAGGATACTCTTTTTCAGTTATCTCAATCAAAGAGATTGGTTTTGTATAGGTAAATTCGTTGAAATACTCATTTATATTGAGTCCCATCCCTATTATCGCCCATTTCCATTGGTTTCCTCTGTAGCTATTCTCGATCAGGACACCTCCTGCCTTTCTGTCACGGATATAGATATCGTTAGGCCACTTGACTTGTACAGACTCTTTAACAATATTTTCTAAAAAAGCAGCAATAGTATTGGAAATCAGAGCGCTCAAGACAAAGGGTTTTGAGTAAAATGCATCACAGGGCTCAATAACAATGCTTTGTAGTATGTTTTTTCCAATCGCGCTGTCCCATATTTTGCCTCTTTGTCCTTTTCCTGAGGTTTGATAATGGGTAAAAAAGGCTTCACTATGCTTGGCGGAGCCATTGTGAACTAAGTTCATGGCATAGTTGTTGGTACTATCCACTTGTTCTAAAATCGTAAAAAGTAAGTTATAAGGTATCATCGTTGAAATGACAAAGAAATAGTACTTTTGATAAATAAAAGTAAACTAAATTGTTGAGTCAGTATTTTCTTCAATATCATTAAAAAATTGTAATCGTTTGAGTAATTTGAAATTATTAGATAGTCGAAAAAAAGGTCCGACTAAATTAACAAAAGCCAGTAAAATTTTTAAGACCATTATCAAAGCCATTCAAGATAAAAAGGGAGAGCAAATAGTGAGTCTAGATCTCAGAAACATTTCCGAAGCCGTTTCTGATTTTTTTATTGTTTGTCAGGCAAGTAACAACAATCAATTAAGGGCTATTGCTGATAATGTAGAGGAAGAGGTAAAAAAACAATGTGGAGAAAATCCATATAAGCATGAAGGAAGACAAGCAGAACAATGGATACTGATTGATTATGTAAACATAGTAGTACATGTAATGCTTCCAGAGCCTAGAAAGTTTTACCAATTGGAAGAGTTGTGGAGTGATGCACCTGCAACTGAGCATAACGGATAATTATTAATAAAAGAAACCCTGCCATATCATATGAGTTTATCAGAAAATAATACAAAAAGCCCTAATAACATGCCGCCAGTAGGAGAAGACCCTAATAAGAAGAAAAGTAAGTTTAATATTTATTGGATTTATGGAATCATTTTTTTATGCATTATCGCATACAATCTTTTTAGAGGCGTAGATGTGGGGGGGATAGAAATTCGCTATCCCAATCAATATCAGCAGATGTTGACAAATGGAGATATTAAAAGCATCAAAATTATTTCAAACAAGAAAATTGTAAGAGTAACGATCATCAACGATAGCATGAAAAATAAGGCTTCTTATTATATGCCAATCGTGTCGCCTAACTCAGACAGTAAACGTTTTGATGTAGTAGCAAGAAGCACATCTCCTCAATTTTTCTTTACCATTAGTGATGTGAACAGTTTTAATGATGATCAAAGAGATTTTTTTAATAACAATAAAACTATAATGAAACCGGATGTTTCTTCAGAAGATGAGGGGGAAGTATTCTCACAAATTATTAGTACGCTTCTGCCTATTTTGTTAATTGGTTTCATTTTTGTGATGATGATGCGTAAAGTTGGTCCCGGCGCTGGTGGTGGTGGTGGAGGTATTTTTAATATTGGTAAATCAAAAGCAACTCTATTTGAAAAAGGGACTAAAGTAAATATCAATTTTGGAGATGTAGCGGGCTTGGATGAGGCAAAAGTTGAAGTAATGGAGATTGTTGACTTTTTGAAAAATCCCAAAAAATATACAGCATTGGGTGGAAAGATTCCGAAGGGAGCCCTTTTAGTGGGTCCTCCGGGAACTGGTAAAACTCTTTTAGCTAAAGCAGTTGCAGGTGAAGCACAGGTTCCGTTTTTTAGTTTGAGTGGAAGTGATTTTGTGGAAATGTTTGTAGGAGTAGGAGCCAGTCGTGTTAGAGATTTATTTAAACAAGCAAGAGAAAAAGCGCCTTGCATCATTTTTATTGATGAGATAGATGCCATTGGAAGGGCCAGAGGAAAAAATGTGATGATGAGTAATGATGAAAGAGAAAATACATTGAATCAACTTCTTGTAGAAATGGATGGGTTTGGAACAGATTTAGGCATTATTATTTTAGCAGCAACCAATCGCCCAGATGTATTAGATAGCGCCTTACTAAGACCAGGTAGGTTTGATCGTCAAATAACTATTGATAGACCTGATTTAGTGGGAAGAGAAGCAATTTTTAAAGTGCACTTAAAACCCATTAAAACCTCGCAAACATTAGACGTGCACAAATTGGCTGAACAAACTCCTGGTTTTGCCGGTGCAGATATTGCCAATGTTTGTAATGAAGCGGCTTTAATTGCAGCTCGTAAAAATAAAGAGGCTGTTGACATGAGTGATTTTCAAGATGCTATTGATAGAGTGATAGGAGGGCTTGAAAAGAAAAATAAAATCATTTCTCCTGAGGAGAAGGAGATTATAGCTTACCACGAAGCAGGACATGCTATCTGTGGATGGTTTTTAGAACACGCCTATCCGTTATTAAAAGTAACGATTGTGCCAAGAGGTACTGCTGCATTAGGATATGCCCAATACACTCCTAAAGAACAATATTTATATAATACGGATCAATTGATAGATCAAATATGCATGACATTGGGAGGAAGAGCAAGTGAAGATATTTTCTTTGGTAAAATCAGCACCGGCGCCAGCAATGATTTACAGCAAATCACTAAAATTGCATACAGCATGGTTACCGTGTATGGAATGAATGAAAAAGTGGGTAACATCAGTTATTATGATCCTGCGCAAGAGAATTATTTTACAAAGCCTTATAGTGAAGAGACAGGAAAAATGATTGATCAAGAAGTTAGAAAGTTAATTGATGATGCGTATGTAAAAACAAAAGCACTCTTAACTGAAAAGCGTTCTGAAGTTGAAAAATTAGCCAAGGAATTATTAATCAAAGAAGTTTTGTTTAAGAGTGATGTAGAGGCGCTAATTGGCAAACGACCTTTCGAAGAAAAGAAAATTCTAGAGGTGGATGATCAGGCTCATCCAATTGATAATGTGGGAGCCAATCAATCGGAATCCAATGATCAATCACCCGAAAATGAAACTAGTCAACATCAGTCCTTAGATTAAACAAAAAAGAAATGGCTACTAGTTTAGCTAAAGAAAATATTTTAAGAAAGATAAGACAGGCACTGAATCAACCAGTGCCTTTGCCTTTTGAGGAGGTAGAGTCTTCTCATCATTTTTTCAAATCTACAAATGATGATATTGCCGTTGTATTTGCTGAAGCATTTACAAAAGTGCAAGGAAAGTTTTCTCATTGTGAAAATGAACAGGAACTAATTCGTCAATTGTTTTTATTGTTTCAGCAAAGAAGTTGGAAAAAAATATTTTTCAAAGAATCATCCATTTCAAAACTATTAGAAAATCATAGCATTTTTTCAGCGGATGATTTGGCAACATGTGAAGTATCCATTACAAGTTGCGAATACTTGATTGCCAGAACAGGCAGTATTGTAATAAGTAGTGCACAAGAAAGAGGCAGAACTACAAGTGTATATGCCCCGATACATATTTGTATTGCGTATAAGCATCAATTGGTGTATGATTTGAAAGATGCGCTTGTAAACATACCTATTAAATTTAAAGAACAAATGCCATCATTGATCACATTTGCAACCGGACCCAGTAGAACAGCAGATATTGAAAAAACCTTGGTAACGGGCGTTCATGGGCCAAAAGAAGTGTTTTGTTTTTTAGTAGAGCAATAATTGTAAATTTATACATTGAATATTTATAAGGCATGAACGGAGAAAAAAAAATATATTTTTTATCTGACTTCCATCTGGGAGCTCCTAATGCTGTTTCAAGTTTGCATCGAGAAAAAAAAATCATTTCTTTTTTAGACATAATAGAAAAAGATGCATCACAGATCTTTATTTTAGGTGATCTTTTTGATTTTTGGTTTGAATATAAAAAAGTAGTTCCAAAGGGCTTTGTAAGAATTCTTGGGAAAATAGCCTCTATAGCCGACAAAGGAATACCTGTTCATTTTTTTGTTGGGAATCATGATATGTGGATGAAGAACTATTTTACAGAAGAACTAGGCGTGAAAGTGTATTTTGAGCCAACTCCATTTTTGTTATTTGACGAGCAGTTTTTAATTGGTCATGGTGATGGTTTGGGTCCTGGAGATCATGGTTATAAAGCAATCAAAAAATTGTTTAGAAATAAAATAGCACAAGGCATATTTGGTATATTGCCTCCGGTAATAGGAATAGGGTTAGCCAATTATTTTAGTAGAAAGAGTAGAGCTAAAACAGGAAATCAAAATGAAGTGTTTGAAGGTGAAGAAAAAGAATGGCTGGTATCTTATTGTAAAGACGTGCTTCAAAAAAAACACTTTGATTATTTTATTTTTGGACACAGACATTTACCATTAGATATCCTCTTATCTCAAAATAGTAGATATATTAATTTGGGAGATTGGATACAGTATTTTTCATATGTTGAATATGACGGAAATGAATTGAAATTAAAGTATTACAAAGGATAAAATTTATGAAAAAAAAATTAGCAATTATATTACTTGGAATCACTTTCATCACAATGAATTCATTCTCACAAAATGAAACATCAGACAGTTTGAATTGTGAAATCGATTCAACTTTAATTTTGAAAACAAAATTCCAAAGATTAATAAAAGGAGATTTCTCGTTTTTAAACGTAGACCTATTTGATAATATTTATGTAATTACCAATAAGCTTAGTTTGCAGAAAAGAAATTCAAATGGTGATTCTTTATATGAATACAACAGTGTTACAAAGTTGGGCCTTCCTTTGATTGTTGATGTTTTCAATCCCTTAAAATTGTTGGTTTTTTATAAAACATATGCTTCAGTTGCGGTGCTTGATAAACAGCTTTCTTTTGTAAAAGCTATAAACTTTAGGAATAAAAATATCATAAGTTTTAAAGCAATAGCATCCTCACTAGATAACAATATATGGTTGTTTGATCAGCAAGATTTTAAATTAAAGGAGTTTGACGACGAATTAAATCTATTACAAGAAAGTACCGATATGCGAATGATTTTAGACTGGCCTCCCATTCCTTCTCAAATTCTACAGGCAAACAATCAACTTTATTTATACGATGAGAACAAAGGTTTTTTTATATTCGACAACTATGCCAGCTATAAAAATAACTTACCTTTTAAACATTGGAAAAATGTGGGTGTGAACAATAACGTTTTATATGGCTTTTATAATAATAGTGTGTATACGTATCAATTCAACACACTGGAATTAAAGCGTTTTAAACTCCCTGATTTTATTCGAGATTATAAAATGGCAAAAATTACAGATGGAAAATTGTACTTATTGAAAAAAGAAGGTGTTGAAATATACTCAATAAAATAATACAGAATGCATTCTTTGATACTTGATAATACTACCGTAAGCCTACTTACTACCGCATCAATAATTCTTATACTTTCTTTTTGTAGAAAACGATTATCCAAATATATAGCATCCCAGCTATTTACTTTAGTGCAAAAAAAATGGTCGTCGTTAGACAAGAACCAGTTTGTTGGCCTTATCATAAAGCCGTTGGGTTGGTTTATTACTGTTTCAATTGCAATTTTAGCTATAGATAGTCTTGTTTTTCCAAAAGCATGGAATTTCGTCATTTATGGAAATTCATTTTATGAGGTTCTTCACAAATTAGGTACCTGTAGCGTGATTCTTTTTTTTATTTGGGTAGTAACCAGTTTTATTGATTTTATTGCTTTGGTGTTGGATACCCATGCAAAGAAAACAGAAGACAAACGCGATGATCAAATTATTGTTTTCTTTAGAGATTTCTTTAAGGTGATTGTATATCTCTTGGGTATACTTTTAATTGTTAAGGCAGGCTTTAATGTTAATCTTGGTTCTGTTTTAACGGGTCTAAGTATTGTAGGTGCAGCATTGGCATTAGCAGCAAAAGAAAGTATTGAAAATCTTATCGCTTCTTTTGTGATTTTTTTTGATAAGCCTTTTTTTACAGGAGATATAGTAAAAACAAGTAGTGTATTAGGTGTAATTGAACATATTGGTTTGAGAAGTACAAGAATCAGAACGAATGAAAACACATTAGTAACTGTTCCCAACAAACAAATGGTAGATGCTGTGGTTGACAACTGGAGTATGAGAACAAGTCAAAGAGCAGAAATAAAAATAGAATTACACAACAGCAATCCCACTCATTTGATTGAAACTCTTATGCGTAACATACAAGACTTTTTAGATCAAAAAAAATATATCGTATTAAAACATAGTGTACATATAACCGATTTTAATAAAAATAGTACTCATCTTACCGTAGAGTACCTTACACTAAATAATTCAACGGAAGTATTTGTAGCTTTTAAGCAAGAAGTTTATTTATTTATTAGAAATCAAGTGATAGACACTCATATTAAATTAGCTACGGGAGTAAGTGAAATTAATATAATACATAACGAGGGTGATAATATAAACTCGAGCTCCAATCCTGTTATTTAATAAGTTGAGTAAGCTCCTCATCCCATTTTCCGCTCTTGCCATATTCAATTATTCTGCCAACCTCTATTCCATCTTTTAGTACAATAATTGTAGGTACGTTTTTTATTGAAAAAACACTTGAAAGATTGCCTATTGTTTCTTTATTTCTATCAACTGCCAATAAGGTTATAGCACTTTCAGGTGTGTTACTTAGAGTCAGTAATTTAAAAAATCTGGGTAAAATGAATTGAGTATCTTCACACCAGGTTCCACCAAATATCACAAACGTAATGTGTGAGTTTATTTTTTTAAAAGATGACACAATTGCAGGGCTTGGCTCATAGTCTATTTGGTTTTGATGAAACCATTGGAAGCTCGTCTCTTTTTTTAGATCTTGTTCTGTAATGATTCCTTTTAGAATCAGATTGCCATTTTCATCATTCAAAACACTGTAGTTTTTTTGAGCATTTACAAGCATACTGAATAATACAAAAATGGAAAATAAAAAATGTTTCATAATCCTGCTTTTAATTCTAGCATGAAAGCGCGTAAGTTTTTCATGGAATCAATCACTTCAAATCTTTTTTCAGCATTTTTGTTCTTTTTTAAAAACTCTTTCGCTCCTTCAATGGTGTATTTTCTTTCTCTCAATAAATGGTAAATGAGCTTTAAGTTTTTAATGTCTTCTGGACGAAAAAAACGATCGCCTTTGCCATTTTTCTTGGGTTTAATCATGTCAAATTCATTTTCCCAAAAACGTAAAAGGGAATGATTTACTTTGAACATTTCAGTGACAGCACCGATACTGTAATATCTTTTTGAAAATAGTTCTTCATCTTCTGGGATAACCACTTTATCAACTTCTGCGGCCATATCGCTCAATTTCATTCTGCCTCTGGTAGATTTTTTTACTGCTATTTCTTTTTTAGTAATGGCTGATGGAATAGAATGAATATCAACTTCAATAGGTTCTTCAGCGATGATAATTTCTTTTGCAGGCGCAACCACTTTATCAATTGGTTTTGATGGCTCATCTGAGAAATCAAAATTAAAAGAGGTTTGTTTTAAAGACATAAGAAATGATTATTATTGAAAATAAAATACATTTAAAGTTAATCAAAACTTTTGGCACTTCCACTCGAGGCAATCTTTAAAATTCTATCATACTGCTCAGCATTCAAGTCATTATAGAAAAAATAAACCGGGTCAACTTCGTGTCCGTTAACGTGAACTTCATAATGGCAATGAGGTCCTGTACTTTTTCCAGTACTTCCCACCCATCCAATTACGGAACCTCTTTTTACTCTTTGACCTTTTTTCACTTTTACTCTTACCATGTGGCCATATAAAGTTTCATATCCATACCCATGGTTAATCACCACATGATTTCCGTATCCTCCATCGCTAACCCCTGCTATGGAGACAGTTCCATTTCCGGTTGCATAGATGGGTGTGCCTTGTGGCGCAGTAAAATCAAGTCCTTTATGCATCTTGGGGGTGCCATAAACGGGATCAATTCTCATTCCAAATCCACTGGCAATTCGATCTAATTGTTTATTGCTTACTGGTTGAATGGCTGGAATGCTGGCTAACTTAACATCTTTGTTTTTAATGAGCCCTGCAATGTTATCATAGCTTTTAAATTGGAATACAATTCTTGCACTGATGTTATTGAGTTGTTTAGCAATATCTTTTCCTAGTTCCACATCATCCATTTCTTTTATTTTTTCTACTTCTCCATGTTTTTCTATCAGTTTGGCTCTTGCACTATCAGGCAAAGGTTTTGCTTCAAAAATTGACCGATACACTTCATTATCTCTTTTTTCTAACGCAGCCATTTGTTGTTGAACTGTTTGTAATTTTTCCTCCAATTGATCGTAATTGTCCTGTAAAACTTCATATTTTCTTCTGTTTTCCATTTCCGCCGGTTTTGGAAAAAAGCGGATATAGGTATATACGATGATGGCCGAAGCAACAATAGAGCTGGACAAGAATCCAAATAAACGCAAAAGCTTTATTCTGATGGGTGTTACAACTTTTTCAAATCGTAGTGTATGTGTGTTGTAATAATATTTTATTTTTTTCATCTCTAAGTAACTTACTCCAATGCTTTTTTGATGAACAATACAAAGCCATTCGTTATTAGATATTATAGTCTAAAACTATTATTGTTTTAGTATGAAAACTGTTTATCGTTTATCTAAAAACTCATAGGTAATCATTAAATTGCATCTCAATTAAGAGTAGGGAACGATTGCCTATCATTTATTAAGCAAATATAAACCTATATATCGCAATTAGCAACGTATTCAAACAATAGAATTATGATGACAGCATCAGCAATTAGACAGCATTTTTTGGATTTTTTCAAGTCAAAACAACATACGATTGTTCCTTCTGCACCCATTGTAGTAAAAAACGATCCTACATTGCTCTTTACTAATGCTGGGATGAACCAATTCAAGGATTATTTTTTAGGAAATAAAAAAGCCCCCTCTACAAGAATTGCTGATACTCAAAAATGTTTACGTGTAAGTGGCAAACATAATGATCTTGAAGAAGTTGGCGTGGATACCTATCATCATACCATGTTTGAAATGTTGGGCAATTGGAGTTTTGGAGACTATTTTAAGAAAGATGCAATTGCTTGGAGCTGGGAATTATTAACGGAAGTTTTAAAGCTAGATAAGGATAGACTATACATTACCGTATTTGAAGGAGATATTAAAGAGCAACTTCCAAAAGATGAAGAAGCCACTAACGAGTGGAAAAAATGGGTTTCAGCGGATCGAATTTTACTTGGCAATAAAAAAGATAATTTTTGGGAAATGGGAGACACCGGTCCTTGTGGTCCATGCACCGAAATACATGTGGATTGCAGATCTGATGAGGAAAGAGCAAAAGTACCTGGTCATACCTTGGTTAACAACGATCATCCTCAGGTGATTGAAATATGGAACAATGTGTTTATTCAATACAATCGGAAAAAAGATGGCAGTTTGGAATCGCTCCCTGCTCAACATGTGGATACAGGGATGGGCTTTGAGAGATTAGTGCGTGTTTTACAAAATAAACAAAGCAATTATGATACAGATATTTTTAGCGAAACGATTCAAAAAATCGGAACACTAACTGGCAAAACATATCAAGCCAAAGATGATAAAGAGAGCATTGCTTTTCGAGTGCTATCTGACCATATTAGAGCCATCGCATTTACTATTGCTGATGGACAATTGCCTTCCAATACGGGTGCTGGATATGTAATTAGAAGAATTTTGAGAAGAGCGGTTCGTTACTATTATTCTTATCTGGATTACAAACAACCTTTATTGTTTCAATTATTACCTGTTATAGCTCATCAATTTGAAAATGTTTTTCCGGAATTAATTCAACAACAAGATTTTGTAGGTAAAGTGATTAAAGAAGAAGAAGAAGCTTTTCTAAGAACATTAGAGAAGGGGCTAAAGAAAATAGATGCCATTATGTTGCAATCAAAATCGGTTGGAGTGATTTCAGGAGCAGATGCCTTTGAATTACTGGATACGTATGGATTTCCAATAGATGTAACAAGATTAATTGCTCAAGAAAATAATTTAAACGTTGATGAGGTTGGCTTTGAAAAAGAAATGAAGGAACAAAAAGACAGAAGTCGTGCTGCAACAGCCTTAGACACAGAAGATTGGCAAATAGTTACCCATGCCGATAGCAAAGGTTTTAAAGGGTATGACAATAACGAATTGACTACATCTGTTCTTAAATACAGGAAAGTATCTGGAAAAGGAAAAGAACTCTTTCAAATCGTATTAGAAGAAACGCCCTTTTACGCTGAAAGCGGTGGTCAGGTTGGAGATTCCGGCACTATAAGTGTGAGTGGTGCTCTTATCAAGATTATTGATACAAAAAAAGAAAATGATTTAATTATCCATTTTGCAGAAAATATACCAAGCAATCTAAGTGGTGAGGCTATTGCAAAAATAGATGAGAAAAGAAGAATTAACATTACTGCTCATCATAGTGTAACTCACTTAATGCATGCAGCATTGAGACAGGTTTTGGGCACACATGTGGCTCAAAAAGGTAGTTTGGTTAATGAAGATCAACTGCGTTTTGATTTTTCTCATTTTGCTAAAATGACCGACGAAGAAATTCAACAAGTGGAACAGTTGGTAAATGAAAAAATTAGAGCGAATGTTCCTGTGGTAATCAAATCAATGTCAAAAGATGAAGCCGTTGAAATGGGAGCTATGGCTTTATTTGGAGAAAAATATGGAGATGTGGTTCGGGTTGTAATCATGGACCCTGACTATTCAATAGAACTTTGTGGGGGAACGCATGTAGGGCATACCGGAGAAATTGGATATTTTAAGATAAAATCAGAAAGTGCGGTAGCGGCTGGTGTTAGAAGAGTTGAAGCGGTATCTGGAGTGGCGGCGGCTTCCTTAATTAAGGAACAGTTTGATCAAATCAAATTACTAAAAGAACAATTAAAAAATCCAAAAGATTTACAAAAAGCAGTTGAAAATTTATTGACAGAAAATCATTCACTTTCAAAAAGAATAGAATCTTTGGAAGCTCGTCAATTAGTGGGTATTAGAAACGAGTTATTGCAAAAGGATGCTATTATCAACAATATTAGTTTTATAGGTGAACTAGTGGAAGTGCCCAGCGCAGATGCCTTAAAAAAATTGTGTGTAGATCTAAAACATCACTTACATGATCATTTGATTGTATTGTGTACCAATATTGATGGAAAGCCTTTCGTAGCTGTTGGCATTAGCGAAACAGTAATCGCTAATAGAAATATTGACGCATCTAAAATCATTAAAGAAGTAGTCAGTCCATTGGTAAATGGCGGTGGCGGTGGTCAAAAAACATTAGCTACAGCGGGTGGACAAGATACCAGTAAATTAAAAGAAGTCATTGACGCTGTAAGGGCATTAATTGCTTAGAGATTTTTTATTTTTTCCATGCTTCTAAAATCTCTGCAGCGTGTTCTTTGGCTTTTGGTTTCTCAATGATTGCATGAATTATTCCTTTTTCATTAATCAAAAAGGTAGTTCTGATTAGCCCCATATATTTTTTACCATACATACTTTTTTCTCCCCAAACACCATATTTTTCTATGATTTTTAATGCAGGGTCAGATATCAGTGTGAATGGCAATTCGTGTTTATTTTCGAATTTTTTGTGTTTGGCGACCTCATCTGGACTTACTCCAATCACTTCAAGTCCTGCGTTTTTCAATAACCCAAAATGATCTCTGAGATTGCATGCTTGTACCGTACAGGTAGGCGTATCATCTTGTGGATAGAAGTACAATACAATTTTCTTTCCTTTATAATCGGCTAAAGAAACTGATTTTCCGTTTTGATCCAATCCTTTAAATGCGGGAGCTTTTGATCCAATTTGTAGAGTTGCCATTTGATAATACTTATCTGGTAAAATGATAATTTTTTTCGGTAATATTTCCTACCAGGTCTTTAACAATAATACGTAAGGAATGTTCGCCTGGCGGACAAAATTTGTCTACTTTATAAACAAAGCTTTTTTCTTTATCGTTGGTAAATAAAACCCATTTTCCATCAATATAACCATCAAAAGATTCAATGGTAACAGAATTATCAGATGCAGCAAATGCAATTCTGGATGCATTGCCGATATGTACCCCTTCTTTAAAGCCCCATAATGGAAACACAGTAGGAGGTTGATGATCAATCAATAATTGATAACGTCCGAAGTCTCTATACAAACTAGTATACCAGCCATTAATATTGTTTGCTTTTTTGAATTTTTCTTTATTGTTGGCTATTTGTTTCATAATTACTTTCCCTGTATCATCAATACTGAAACTTGCCTTGATTTTTATTGGAAAGTATTGATGAATTGGCACATCATTATTGTGAATTTGAAAAGTGTGATTTCCTAAATCATATGTCGAAAGATGAAAGGAGTCGTACAAAGCTTTTTCAGGCAGGTAGAAAAATAGGTGATTATTCTCAAAGACATTGATATTGTTGGGTTTGAAAATGTTTCCAGTTTGAGTTATATGTTTCTCTTCCAAATCATTAGTATGAAGTTGGAAAGTGAGAATAGATGTGTTGTTATTCACATCCGCTACAACAATTTTTATTTGATGCTCTTGATTATTTTGTAAGTAAATGATGCCATCAGGATATTCAGTTGAGGTGTGATAAATACCATTTGCATATCCGGGAAGAGGAGATAAATGTTGTAAAAAAGGCCCACCATGATTTTTTGTTTTATAATCGATGTGTGCATTTAAATAGCGTGTTTCATCATAACTCACACTATCCATTTCAAATCCACTAACAGCTTGGTTATTATCAAAAATCGTTGCTTTATATACACCATTCGGATTAGTAGATCCACTGTATTTGTCAATTGCTGAAATGGCAAAACTTACTTTGTTGGTATGCACATTGATGGATCCTCCAATGGGTTGGTACACTCCGTTCATTTTTTTTAATACAACTATTTTAGGAGTCTGTTCGTAGGTGCTATATCTTCTATCATAAATAGCTAATCTTAATATTTGTGGTGATACATCATCTTCTATTGGCAGCCCAAACAGTAAAGGGTTTAAAACTTTATCTGTTTTTGTATCTCTTATCTCAAAATGAACATGTGGCCCTTGAGATCCTCCTGTATTTCCACTATGAGCAATGAATTGCCCTTTTTTAACGATAAACATTTGAGGCGGGATCTCTAATTTTACCTTCCATTGTTGTAAAAGATAATTTTGGGCTGTTACATATTCTTCTAGTTCGGGATAAAATTCATTTAAGTGGGCATACAAAGTAGTAGTGCCATTGGGATGATTGATATAAATAGCTCTTCCAAAACCAGTAGCATCAATATTTACTTTAGCAATATAGCCATCTGCTGCTGCAAGTACAGAAAGGTTTTCTCTTCCATCAGTTCTGCAATCTAGTCCCATATGGTAATGATTGGGACGTAGTTCTCCAAAATTAGCTACTAAGCCTGGTGTGGTTGCCACAGGCCATTGAAAATAGTTTTGTGGGTATGTTTTTTGTTTAAATAACTGGCTCCAAGCAGAAAGCTGAAAAAAATAAAAAAATAAAAAAATTGACGCTCTTTTCATGTGAAGAATGGGATATTCAAAGATAGTTTTTTCAGATGTACTAAAATTATTTGACAACTTTCTGTTTTCGATTTACTTTTGCCTGCCATTGAGTTGGCAATCTCCACTATGCCAAAAAATACATCCATCCAATCAGTTTTAATTATCGGTAGCGGTCCCATTGTAATTGGACAAGCCTGCGAGTTTGATTATAGCGGCACACAGGCTGCCAGAAGTTTACGTGAAGAGGGCGTTAAAGTAATTTTGATTAACAGTAATCCGGCTACCATAATGACGGATCCAATGATGGCTGATCGTGTGTATTTACTTCCATTAACTGTAGAGAGCATTGAGCAGATTTTGACAGAAAATCAAATTGATGCAGTGTTGCCTACTATGGGAGGACAAACCGCATTAAATCTTTGTAAAGAGGTTGATGAATTGGGTATTTGGGAAAAAAATAATGTGAAACTGATTGGTGTTGACATTAAGGCCATAGATAAGGCAGAAGACAGAGAAAAATTCAGACAATGGATGATTGAAATGAACATTCCTGTTTGTCCTGCTAAAATTGCAAATTCTTTCCTGGAAGGCAAGGAGTTTGCTCAAGAAATAGGATTTCCTCTAGTAATTCGTCCTTCATTTACATTAGGAGGAAGCGGAGGTGGTATTGTGTTTAAAAAAGAGGAATTGGATGAGGCTTTAAAAAATGGTTTAAATGCATCTCCAATTCATGAAGTGCTAGTAGAAAAAGCTGTGCTGGGATGGAAAGAATTTGAACTGGAGTTATTAAGAGATAATGCCGACAATGTAGCAATTATTTGTACTGTTGAAAATTTTGATCCAATGGGTGTTCATACTGGAGATAGTATTACGGTAGCTCCAGCTATGACTCTTTCTGATAGTGCTTTTCAGTTAATGAGGAATACGGCCATCAATATGATGCGAAATTTAGGAAATTTTGCTGGCGGTTGTAATGTTCAATTTGCGCTGAATCCTCAGACAGAAGAAATTATTGTTGTAGAAATCAATCCGAGGGTGTCTCGCTCTTCTGCTTTAGCGAGTAAGGCTACGGGTTATCCCATCGCAAAAATTGCTGCTAAACTTGCTTTAGGATATAATTTAGATGAATTAAAAAATCAAATAACTCAATCTACTTCCGCATATTTTGAACCGGCATTAGATTATGTGATTGTAAAAATACCTCGTTGGAATTTCGATAAATTCAAAGGCGCAAATGATACATTAGGATTTCAAATGAAGAGTGTAGGGGAAGTAATGGGAATAGGAAGAAGTTTTGCCGAAGCTATTCAAAAAGCCTGTCAGAGTTTAGAGAATGAAGCAGTTGGATTGGGTTATTATGGTAAAAGTTTGATGCATGCAGATGAATTACTTGAATACATTAAAATACCTAAGTGGGATCGTTTGTTTAGAATTAAAGATGCTTTGATGGCAGGGGCAAGCGTGAAAAGAATTTGCGAAAATACCATGATAGACCGCTGGTTCATTTATCAGATTCAAAAAATTTGTGAATGCGAAAAAGAGATTGCACAGTATGATAAAAAATCACTTCCTGATGCATTACTTACTACAGCCAAACAATTAGGATTTAGTGATGAACAAATTGTGAGAATCATGCGCGAAGAAGATAGCGAATATATCTATCAACGTAGAAAAGAGATGGGCCTTACCAGAGTATTTAAAATGGTAGATACTTGCAGTGCTGAATTTGAGGCAAAAACGCCTTATTTCTATTCTACTTTTGAGCAGAAAAGTAACAACCACGAATTACCTTCTAATGAATCGATTGTTTCAGAAAAAAAGAAAGTAATTGTATTAGGAAGTGGTCCCAACAGAATTGGTCAGGGCATTGAATTTGATTATTGCTGTGTACACGGATTATTAGCCATCAAAGAGTGTGGATATGAGGCTATCATGGTGAACTGTAATCCTGAAACCGTTTCTACTGATTTTGATATTGCAGATAAATTATATTTTGAACC
Source organism: Chitinophagaceae bacterium (assembly GCA_947452965.1). Lineage (GTDB taxonomy): Bacteria > Bacteroidota > Bacteroidia > Chitinophagales > Chitinophagaceae > Ferruginibacter. The sequence continues at coordinate 54,597 of CANGEW010000002.1, forward strand.
CGTTTTTTGGGAACATTTATGGGAAATTGTTGAACATGAAAAACCCGAAGGTGTTATTGTTCAATTAGGTGGACAAACAGCCTTAAAACTTGCCAAGAAATTACATGAGCGTGGCATCAAAATAATCGGAACTTCTTATGATAACATGGATATTGCAGAAGATCGAGGTCGATTCAGTGATATGCTCAAAGAACTAGGCATACCTTACCCAAAGTATGGAACAGCTTATGATACAGATGAAGCTATTGAAGTTGCTCAAGAAGTTGGATACCCAGTATTAGTTCGTCCAAGTTATGTATTAGGTGGACAAAGAATGCGTATTGTGCTGAATGATGAAGAATTAGAAAAAGGAGTATTGAGTTTATTGAAACATTTACCAGGAAATAAAATTTTAATCGATCATTTTTTAGATCGTTGCCAAGAAGCGGAAATTGATGCCATATTTGACGGAGCTAATTTTCATGTGATGGGTGTTATGGAACACATTGAGCCTGCTGGTATTCATAGTGGTGATAGTAATGCTGTATTACCTCAATTTAATTTGAGTCCGCTTATTGTTCAAACAATGGAAGAATATGCTGAAAAAATTGCAAGGGCATTAAATATAAAAGGTCTCATCAATATTCAATTTGCCATTAAAGAGGGGAATGTATTTGTAATTGAAGCAAATCCAAGAGCATCAAGAACCACTCCTTTTATTGCTAAGGCCTACCAAATTCCATATTTAAACATTGCTACTAAAGTGATGCTAGGTGCAGCCACGCTTCAGGAGTTTAACTATCACAAAAACTTACAGGGTTTTGCCATTAAAGAGCCTGTTTTTTCATTTAATAAATTCCCAGGTGTAAACAAGGAGTTAGGTCCTGAAATGAAAAGTACTGGCGAAGCCATTCGTTTTATAAAAGATTTGAGAGATCCTTATTTCCGTCAACTTTATAAGGAAAGAAGCATGCACTTGAGTAAATAAACTTCAGTCTGTAAATACATTCTGTGTGATAATTTAGGGTATGGATTTTTATGCTATACCTATTTGGAAACAAGCACCATTTTTTCGATTAGTTCTTGCATTAATATTGGGTATTTTACTTCAATATTATTTTCCATTATCATTACTGTCTATATTTTTTTTATCTCTTTTCTTTTTATTTTTCTATATTTTATTTGCCAGGTTTTCTTTATCGATACAGTATCGGTTTAGATTTTTGCGTTCTATTTTTTTGTTCTCGTTGGTAGGTTTGATGGGTATGTTTTTGATATGGAATGCCGATTTGCGTCATCATAAAGATTGGTATGGGAATGAATATCAGCCATCAAATCTTCTGTTAGCAAGAATTGATGAGCCCTTAACAGAAAAAGAACACACTTTCAAAACCAAAATAGCCGTTTTTGCTGTTTGTCGTCAACAAAAATGTGTTAGCGTAAAAGGAAGTATCATCGGTTACTTCCAAAAAGATTCTACAACAAAATTGCTTCAATATGGAGATGTTTTATTGATAAAAACAAAACCTCAAAAGCTACTTTCCAAAAATAATCCTGGTTCATTTGATTATCAATCGTATTTATTTTTTCAGCAAGTATATCAGCAATTTTATTTAACCAATAAGGATTATGTAAAAATTAATGTCAATAAAAAGAATCCTTTGTGGGATATTATTTATGATATACAAACATGGATACAACAATCATTAAAAAAGTATCTAGGTGTTGATGCAAAAGCGCTTGGTATTGCAGAAGCATTATTAATTGGATATAAAAATGATTTAGATCCACAGCTTTTAAGCGCCTATACAAATTCGGGGGTTGTTCATATTATTGCGATCTCTGGCTTGCATCTCAGTTTGATTTATTTTCTATTAGGTTGGCTCCTTGGTCAAATTCCTCATCTTTCAGAAAACAAGATTATTAAAGGCATCTTATTAATTATTGGTTTGTGGTTTTTTTCGCTTCTATGTGGCGCTTCTGCTTCTGTGCTAAGAAGTGCTGTGATGTTCACTTGTCTAATTGTTGGGCAATCTCTTCAACGTCAAACATCTATCTATAATTCTTTAGCCAGCGCTGCTTTTTTACTTCTTTGTTTTAACCCTTATTATTTATGGGATATCGGCTTTCAGTTAAGCTATATTGCCATTATTGGAATAGTCGTTTTACAAAAACCACTTCAAAAATTAATTCCTATTCAAAATTTTTTTGTCAGAAAAATATGGGAAATGACTTCTATTACTATATCTGCACAAGTTTTTACTTTTCCGATATGCATTTATTATTTTCATCAATTTCCCAATTTGTTCTTACTCACTAATTTGATTGCTATACCTCTTTCTAGTATTATCTTATTAATAGAAATTGTATTGTTAGTGGTATCACCCATTCAAAATATTGCTTTTGTTGTGGGTTATATGGTTAATAAACTAATTGTAATGATGAATGGCTGTATGATTTTTTTTCAACAGCTACCATTTGCAATCACTGATCATATATACGCAAATATTCTTACCACTCTTTTTCTATATGGAATGATAATCAGTTTACTTAGTTTTTTTGCAAGAAAAAATAAAATCGCAATTACTGTTTTCTTGCTACTATTTACACAGTTTATTACTTTTTTTGCTTACAATTCTATACAAATTTTATTTCAAAAAAAGCTGATTGTATATAATACGCATTATTATACAGCAGTAGACGTGGTAAGTCAGGCTAAAAATATTTTTATAACAGATACACTGATTACAAAAGAAAATAATCATATACAAAATGACATTGAATCCACAAGAAATCTATTTCAAATTCAATCACCTCCCTTTCAGGTTAAGAAATTATTAAGTTATCCTAGTAGCTATCAATGTCAACATAAAACTATATTATTCATAAATGATAGTAAAAACATGAAAGAGTTTGCTGACTCCGTTAATATAGATTTCTTAATCGTTTGTCATGATACTAGTTCTTTTCCTGTTGAATGGGCATATTCAGTAAAACCAAAGCAAATTGTTTTGGATGCTACTAACAGTTTGTGGAAAATTGCACAATGGAAAAAACAATGCGCTGTATTACATTTGCCATGCTTTTCAATAAAAGATCAGGGTGCATTTGTATATCGTTTCCAATAAATATATATGTCACTTGAAAATAGCAATCATTTTAAATAATTGGCTTCATGAAAAAAATTTCCACAGCATTAATTTCAGTTTTTTATAAAGATGGATTAGCACCGATTGTTCAATTATTGCATCAACAAGGCGTATCTATTTATAGTACCGGAGGAACCCGTTCATTTATAGAAGATTTACAAATACCATGCATTCCAGTAGAATCTTTAACAAGCTTCCCTTCTATATTAGGAGGGAGGGTAAAAACATTACATCCGCTTGTGTTTGGAGGTATTTTAGGAAAAAGAAATGACGAAATTCATCAAAAAGAGATGCAGCAATATAATATTCCAGCTTTTGATTTGGTGATGGTTGATTTGTATCCATTTGAGGAAACTGTAAAAAATTATCAAGAACAAAATCTTCAAGACGAGTCTGTGATTATTGAAAAGATTGATATTGGAGGTCCTTCCATGATAAGAGCAGCCGCTAAGAATCATGAAGATGTTGTGGTGATAGCGGCAAAAAGAGAGTATGCATTTTTGTTTGATATTTTGCAACAACAAGAAGGGAAAACAAGTTTGGAACAAAGACGTTTTTTAGCAATCAAAGCATTTGATGTTTGTACATCTTATGATACAGCCATATCAAATTATTTTAATCAAACAGAGCTTAGCACTGCATTCAATCAAAACAAATCAGTTTTGAGATATGGAGAAAACCCCCATCAAACTGCAAGTTTTTATGGAAACTTGGATTTAATATTCACACAATTGCATGGAAAAGAACTGTCTTATAACAATTTAGTAGATGTAGAAGCGGCTATTCAGTTGATTCATGAATTTGATTCATTAACATTTGCTATCATTAAACATACCAACGTTTGTGGTATTGCGCAGTCAGATTCAATGATAACTTGTTGGGAAAAAGCGCTACAAGGTGATCCAGAAAGTGCATTTGGTGGAGTGTTGGTTTGCAACGGGAAAATAGACATGGATACTGCAAAAGGAATCAATGATTTATTTTTTGAAATTTTAATTGCTCAAGATTTTGATCCTGAAGCTTTCGCTTTATTACAATCTAAAAAGAACCGTATTTTATTGCAATTAAAACCATCAGCTTTACCTATACATCAGTTCAAATCAATGCTAAATGGTGTGTTGGTTCAACAACAAGATGCGGGAAATTATCAAGAATGGAATGAAGTAGGAGGAAAGATGGCTACAGAAAATCAACAAATCGATTTAAAATTTGCCAACCTTATTTGCAAGCATTTAAAAAGCAATGCCATCGCTTTAGTACAAAACAGACAACTTATCGGAAAAGGTTGTGGACAAACGAGTAGAATTGACGCACTCAAACATGCAATAGAAAAAGCACATCAATTCAATTTTGATTTACAAGGAGCGGTTTTAGCAAGTGATGCATTTTTCCCATTCGATGATTGTGTAAAATTGGCACATAAGTCAGGAGTGACAGCCTTCATTCAGCCCGGTGGATCTATAAGAGATGCAGATTCTATGAATTATTGTAAAGATCAAAATCTAGTGATGGTCATTACTGGAAAAAGACATTTTAAGCATTAATATCTAAGCAATTTCTTTTAAAAACTTTAGATATAATTCTCTCCAGCCTATAAACTCTTGACTGGTCCCCAAGAAATTATTATGGAAAATTGGAATAAATAATCCATTATTTTCTTTGCAAAGATTCACATAGTGAGTGAGTTCTTCAAAAGCTTGTTGGGTATTTAGTTGCTGCTCATAATGACAATTCGCATCCATAAAACAGAATGGGTATAATCGTAAAGATGTTGTCTTCTCATTTTTTAAATCGTACCAAAAAAAACTAGAGGCGGCAGAAGCTCTAAATCCATTGATGCTTCCATACCCCATACTGAAGTCGTTTTGAATACCTATGTCAATTAATTGTTGAAAGGTATTGGGAAGATCAAATTTGATGTAATGTTGTCTAGAATGAATAACCTGTTTCTCAAGTGTTTGCTCCAGAATATTTTTTTCTTCGCGCAATGATTTTTCATTGTTATAACTATTCCATGAGGGATGAATGCCAATTGGGTTGAGCCTACTTTCTTTTTTTATTAATTGTTTCATCGCTTTTGTAAGTGGAGAAACGTTTTTATCATATTTTGATCTTGCAATGGCAACTAGGTAAAAAAATATTTTTTCAGATTTTGTTTTTTCTGGTTGTGAATGAATCCATTCAAAACTATCAAAGGGATCTTTTTGAATACGAGCTAATACTTGTAAGCGTTCCCAACTGGGTTTTTTAAAAAATCCTCCAAGATTTCTTATGAATCCTTTATGTTGAAACGACCAGGCCATATCAACATCATACGTAATAATTGTTTTATAGTTAGGCTCGTGAAATGGAATGGTAGCATCCATTTTTTTTAAATAGTTAGCGAAATCTTTTAGCCAAATATTTACAAGAGGAATATGAAGAAAATTATGTTTAAATGCAACAGAATTCTCATGAGCATATCTTCCATAAACATCTTTGGTATGGGGTAAATATTCTTCGTATCTACTTAATAAAAAAAAGGCGGCTGCAAAAATATCAAATGCAAAATCCGAATCTCTTGTTTGAAAGAATGCGAGGTATGAATTTCCTTCAAAGCAGTCAATAGTTAGCTCTTTTATGCTTTCTTCAAAAAGTAAACTATGTGGTTTTATTTTACAATTCGGTTGTGTAAATGTTTTGTTGCTGTAGTTTATTATCAATCTATTTGATGAATGACAATCCTCTATTTTTTGGGTGATAGTAAAATCGACGCCAAACTGCTCTTTCAGAATGAAATGACAGATGTATTGTAAACGCTCAGTAATTTTTTCTGTATATACTAATAGCATGATGATAGGATAGCGATAATCATTTTATTTTAATTGAAAAGTTGATTATTATTTCAAACGTTCTTTCCAAAGCTGATTAAAAGTTTTATTACTGAATTCTAATGGAGCTCTATTGTTGCCCCAAGTGGGTATTAGCTTATTGATTACTTTACTTTTTATTTTTCCATTACTCATATTCATCAATCTTCGATGCATATTTGCCAATTTCCAAATTTTCCAGGCGGCTTTTTCACTCAAATCATAAGCGCCTTCCTCAACAGCTTCTTGTCGGTTTTCTAAAAGTAATTCATGTAAATTAATTTTTACGGCACACACTTCAGTGCAGTTTCCACAAAGTGAAGAGGCATAACTTAAATGTTTATACTCTTCTAAACCTTTTAAGTGAGGTGTAATTACACTTCCGATGGGGCCGCTATAGGTAGCACCATATGCATGGCCTCCAATATTTTTATAAATAGGACAAGCATTTAAACAAGCACCACATCTGATGCAATACAAACTTTCTCTTTGCTTTGGGTTTGCTAGAATATTTGTACGCCCATTATCTAAAAGAATTACATACATATCTGTAGGGCCATCTGTTTCATTAGGTTGTTTAGGCCCTGTCACAATAGTATTATAAACAGTTACTTGCTGCCCAGTACCAAACGTACTCAACAGTGGCCAAAATAATCCAAGATGTTCAATGGAAGGGATAACTTTTTCAATTCCAACAATTACAATATGTGTTTTGGGAAAACTGCAACTGAGTCTTGCATTGCCTTCATTTTCTGTTATAGCAATTCCTCCGATATCGCTAATAATAAAATTAGCTCCTGTAACACCAATTTCTGCTTCAACATATTTTTCTCTCAAAATATTTCTTGCAACTAATGTTAATTCTTCAGGACTTAAATTTGGTTTCGTTCCTAATTTGTTTGCAAAAAGTGCTGCTACATCTTCTTTGCTTTTATGCATGGCTGGCGTAACGATGTGATAGGGCGCTTCTCCGTCTAGTTGTTGAATATATTCACCTAAATCTGTCTCAATGCTTTGAATGGAATTGTTTTCTAATGATGTATTTAAATGAATTTCTTCAGTCACCATGCTTTTGCTCTTTACGAGCGTTTTGCATTTTTTTTCTTTACAAATGGCAATAATTTCTTTAATAGCTTGTTCGCTATTTTCTGCCCAGATAACTTTACCTCCACGTTTAGAGAATTGCAATTCAAATTCTTCTAGCTGTTGGTCTAGTGTTTCTATTGCTTTCCACTTAATGTTTTTGGCTTGTCTGCGGGCTAGTTCAATATCTTCAAATTGTTTTTTACCATTTACAACTGCATCATTGTATTTTCCAATGTTGAAATTGATTTTTCTGCGATGTTCAACATCTGCACTTTTTTGAGCACTTTTTTCAATAAAAGAATTTATAATACTCATTTTTATTATTTTAGAATAAACTTAACGGCAACACTCGCTTCAATTTTTATTTTTTCAAACTCAATATTGGGCTCGTTATTTTCTTCATTGTTATCAGCAACCGCACCCACTGACATTGACCTAAAAACCGGATAATAAATAGATGGCTCATTGTCGGTTATTAGTATGGCATTACCAATCGTTTGATGCAGTGGTGTAGCTAAAGCAATTGCTTTTGATTGTGCTTTTTTTATGGCATTCATTCTGCATATATTTTTCAAACTCTCAATATCTGACCTTTGAACTTTATAGATAGAAGCATTAGAAAGCCCTATTTTTTCTAGTGAAATAAACACTTTGTTTACCCAATCTGCACTACTTACTTTCAGTATGTATTCTTTTGTTTTTAAAATTTCCTTTTCTTTAAATCGATGAAACTTATAGTTGCTCGACATGTCGCTATTGGTAAGATTTTTTTCAATATTTATGGACAGCTGCTTAAAAGCTCCAATCATTTTTTTCTCTTGATCTTCCACAGAAATCTTATCCTTGCTATCTTTTTCGGAAAGTATGATTTTGATAAAAATTTCATCAGGGGTTACTAACGTATCACTACTGCCATTCACTTCTACATATGGCTGATCAATGAAGCTTTTTGTTTGGGCCAATAGGTTTTTTTGCAATGAGGTAAAAACTAGCAAAAAGAAAAAATATCTATACATGTGTTTTGAATTATTGTATAAATTTATTTCCTTTTGGTGGAAATTCCACATAAAAAAAGGCTGTCATTCATGACAGCCTTTTTTGTTAAGGTTTTTTTACTTCAAACCCCTTTATTAGTTTTTTGACTATTTTAATACTACCATCAGCAGATTGTATGCTAATGAAATAAAAACTATTAGAACAGTTTTCTAAATTGACATTTGTTTCGAGAGAAGTGATTTTTTGTTTTAGTATGATTCTACCCATTAAATCAAATACACACATCTGAATATTCTTACTTACAAAATCTGTGCTTTCAGAATATCCTAATGAACTTAAATTAACTTTAAACTGCCCATTAGGTGTGGGATTGGGATAAACAATATTTGGAGCAATCACTTTCAAATTTAGTGTTGCAGAGCTATCACATCCATGAATATTTGTTAAATGTGCGGTTTGTGTACCTGCCGAATAAAAAATTAATCCATTCCAACGATACGGAAGTTGGCTATTGAGAATACTGAAGGTTGTATCGCTTGAATTGTCATTGATTAATAATGTAAGTGTTGCAGCGGAATCACAACCATTTATATTTGTTAAATGTGCAGTTTGTGTGCCAGCATTATTAAATGTTAGTCCATTCCAAATAATCGGTAGTTGTACTCTGCATATAGCTAATTGGGAGTTACTAGCGTTATCATTTAATAACACTTGTAAGGTCGCAGCGGAGTCACAACCAACAGCATTGGTAAGGTGAGCGGTTTGTGTGCCAGCATTATTAAATGTTAGTCCATTCCATGAATATGGCAATTGTGATGCGCATATACTAATCATTTGAGTGCTGGAGCTATTTACTTTTACAGTTAGGGTTAAAGTGGCAGCGGAGTCGCAATGTGCTTCGTTTGATAAATGAGCTGTTTGAGTTCCGGCACTTGTAAAGATTAACCCATTCCAATTATATGGCAATTCACTCGGACAAACACTTATAGTTTGAGTACTAGATGTGTTAACTTTTACTGTTAGATTTAATGTTGCCGCACTATCACAACCTGCAGCGTTTGTTAAATGAGCTGTTTGAGTTCCGGCACTGTTAAAGATTAGCCCATTCCATCGATATGGCAATTCACTCGGACAAACACTTATTATTTGTGTACTTGATGAGTTAGATTTTACTGTTAGATTCAATGTTGCCGCACTATCACATCCTGCAGCGTTTGTTAAATGAGCTGTCTGTGTTCCGGCACCTGTAAAGATCAACCCATTCCAAGTATAAGGTAACTCGCTTGGACAAACACTTATAATAGTGTTACTAGAGCTATTTTGCTTTATGTTTAAATTTAAAGTAGCGACAGAGTCACAACCCGCAGTGTTAACCGTTGCATATGTATAAGTGCCACTAGTAGAATATGAATTTCCATTCCAGGTATAAGGTAAAGCAGACGGACAAATGCTTATATTGGTTGTACTAGTTAATACTGCAGCAACTATAAGCTGTAAAGTTGCAGCGGAATCACAACCATTTATATTAGTTAAATGAGCTGTTTGTATCCCTGCGTTAGTAAATGTTAGTCCATTCCAAATAAACGGTAATTGTCCTCTGCATATAGTTAATTGGGAGTTACTAGCGTTATCATTTAATAACACTTGTAAGGTCGCAGCGGAGTCACAACCAGCAGCATTGGTAAGGTGAGCGGTTTGTGTGCCAGCATTTGTAAATGTTAGTCCATTCCATGAATATGGCAATTGTGATGCGCATATACTAATCATTTGAGTGCTGGAGCTATTTAATTTTACTGTTAGGGCTAAAGTGGCAGCGGAGTCGCAACCCACAGCGTTTGATAAATGAGCTGTCTGTGTTCCAGCACTATTAAAGACTAACCCATTCCAACGATATGGCAATTCACTCGGACAAACACTTATTGTTTGTGTACTTGATGAGTTAGCTTTTACTGTTAGATTTAATGTTGCCGCACTATCACATCCTGCTGCATTTGAAAAATGAGCTGTCTGTGTTCCAGCACTGTTAAAGATTAGCCCATTCCAACGATATGGCAATTCACTCGGACAAACACTTATTGTTTGTGTACTTGATGAGTTAGCTTTTACTGTTAGATTCAATGTTGCCGCACTATCACATCCTGCAGCGTTTGTTAAATGAGCTGTCTGTGTTCCGGCACCTGTAAAGATCAACCCATTCCAAGTATAAGGTAAATTACTCGGACATAAACTAATACTACTATTGCTTACGCTGTTTTGCTTTATGTTTAAATTTAAAGTAGCCACAGAGTCACAACCCGCTCCATTAATTGTTTGATACGTATACGTGCCACTAGTAGAATATGAATTTCCATTCCAGGTATAAGGTAACGCAGACGGACAAATGCTTATGTTCGTTGTACTGGTAACAATGTTTGAAACCGTAAGATTAGCTGTGGCAGCGGAATCACAACCTAAAGAATTTGTTAGATGAGCGGTTTGCGTTCCTGCTCCTGTAAATGTAATTCCATTCCATGTATATGGTAGTTGATTGGGACAAACAGAAATATTGCTAATACTAGATGTTTTATTTATAAATAAATGTAAAGTATCTACAGAAGCACAACCATTATTGTTGAAATAACTGTAAGTGTAATTTCCATTTGTTGTATAGGTAACTCCATGCCATGTATAAGATTCACATGCATTTTGCACATAACTGTTATTAGTTGGTCCGAATACATTTAGGTTCACAATATTGGAAGATAATATTCCGGAACAAGTGGTGGTTATAATTACTTTGTATTGGCTATTATTTATTGTGTTTGACACATTGGAAATAACTAGACTATTGGTTACCGCCGAAGGAGTAGTAATGTTTGTAAAAGACACTCCATTATTTGTACTTACTTGCCATTGGTAGGTATTAGTGCCGGATGCTGTTACAGAAAACGTAGCAGTATTTCCGATACAAACATTTTGGCTGACCGGCTGAGAAGTGATAAGCGAAATTTGATTAACGGTTAAACTTGCAGAAGATGAAGTGACTGAAGAGGGACAATTATTGCTTACAACAACTCTGTATAAATTATTATTCATTGAGGAAGAAACATTCGAAATGGTTAAACTGTTCAAAGTGTCATTTACAAGATTTGTATAATTGACACCATCGGTGCTTACTTGCCATTGGTAGTGTCGATTGTCACCAGCAGCTGTCACACTAAAAGAAGTACTGCTTCCTTCACAAACGGTTACATTACTTGGCTGCGAAACAATAGATGCATTCACACAGCTGGAAGCAGGTGTGATATAGGCAAAAGTATCAGCGTATACTACTTTAACATTAGATGAATTGAATAGTACACTTTGCATCTCAACTAAAGGTTGTGATTTGATAGCGATATCATCAATGTACCATCCTTCTATGTTTGTACCTACATCGCAGGTGTATCTAAATCTAATTTTGATATTTTGATTAGCAAAAGAAGTTAAATTAACTTTTGTTTTCACAAATTTTCCGCTGTTACCAGTCCATGCTCTTTTGTTTGCTAATAATGTACTTGCGTCCATAGTGCCGGAATACCCGCCAGATACAATATAGTTTTGCATGTTAGTCCATGTACTTCCTCCGTTCGTACTGATTTCAAGAACGCCGCCATCGTATTGGTACTCTGAATTATAAAAATGTCTGAAGGTAAGGGGTGGTGGAGTAGCTCCTAATGCAATAGAATTGGTTAGTGTTAAACTTTGATCCGATTGAACGTCTGTGTTTGACGAAAAATAAGAAGTGATGGGTGAATAGCTTCTAGCTGATGAAAGCGACCATACATTGGCAGTCGTGCTAGTAGGAGTAAAAGTGCCTGGTAAACTTTGATTCTCAACGCTATCTTCTAATAGGGTTACGGTAGGGAAATAACTTCCGGCATTCACTCTAACAGTAAAAGAATATTGTTGGGTTTGTCCAGGAAGGATATTTACCGGAAAGCTTACAACTCTTGTGGAAGCAGTATAATTACCTCCACTCACATAAGTAACGTTAGTGGGTAAGGTATCTCTTAATGTAAAATTGACAATATCACCACAGAGATCAGCAGATACAATATTTGTAAACGTTATTTCTTGTCCTTCAGGAATTTGATTTACTGATTCAGTTAATAGAACAGTAGCTTTTCCCGAAGAATAATCTGCTACCTGGTCGGTTACACTTTCAGATGAACCTTGAGAGGCATAGGGTCCCATTCCTCTTCTTCTAAAAGCTTCTTTGATAGCACAACTGAAGGCGCCATTATATAGAAGCTGATCTGCTTGAAGAATTGCGTCTCTGCCATCAATAAAACCAGGACTGCAAGGCTGAAGCTTCATACCCATTGTTACGAGTTTAAGAGCAATGGTATTTCCACCCCCTCCATCTGCATCATATAAATTCGGATTGATTGTTCCTACTTGATTAATAATATTCCAAGTCATGTCCCATAAAGTGGCACACCAGATTTCTCCTCTATCATGTGATTCTGCTGGAATAGATGCTGCGTACGCTTTATTATTTATAGTGAAATTTGTACAATATTTTTTACTTCTAATCCCTGCTCCAGTGGGCGTTTGTCCTATAACGTAAGTGCCTACAGGCCTTGGGGCATCGTATCCCGATGTTAAGGTGGCTGTAGCCCAATTTTGTGTATACATTAATCCATAATAATCACTCCATCCTTCACCCATTTGTTCTGCATTGCTTAAACATCCGGCTTGTGAGGGCCCGCCGGTTAATCGATTGCTAATACCATGCGCGAATTCATGAGATATGACTCCATTGTCTACGTCCCCATCTTTTTGGGGCGAGCCACTCCATAAATACATTTGCATTCTTCCAGTACTTCCATCTGCAGGTGTGGAGAAATTTGCGTTATTTGTTCCTTGTCCATCTTGAGCATCCGCAATTACGTAATCATTTTGAGACCCACCTCTCCCCTGATTATTAGCCTGAAAATTACCAGCCGGCTCATCAAATCCATAGGCATAGGATAGATCATGAATTATATTATTCCAGTAAAATAAGTTAGTGATGTTGAATTGTTGATTTTTTACGGGAGATGTTTGCGTAGGGGCCACCGTAAAACTTGGTGTGAAATTAAAGTCCAATGGATCAACGGCCGAATTAGAAGTTGCCGGCAAACCTCCTGTATTGTTGCTATCTCTGTCCTCTCTGGCCCACACATTGTTTCCTCTAGTATAATTAAAGCTTATTGCTGCACTTGTGTTGTGCCACTTCAACGAGGCCGCGTTTGCAGAAGCTGCATCCCATGGGTTAGTTACCAGTTGTGTAGTATTATTAAAATGAGAAGGACTTTCATACGGATAAGGAATTACTCTATAGGTAGCATTATCAAAAGAACTAGGAGACAATTGAGAATTGGCTTGAGTATGAGGACTAAAAAAGTCAAAAATAGATCGCTTTGTTGTTGAACTGCTTTTTTTCGAGACATCACTTTTGGAGTTACTATTATTTTTATTAGCCGGATTATCCCAATTACAATAAACAGTTAGGTTGTTTACATTTACGATAGAATTATCCTTAGCATTTACTCTAACCATCCAATAATCTGATGTTGAAAGGGGTAATACGTATATCTGCCAGGCAAGTACTACTTTTCTTCCCTCCTCAACAGGCACCCACATCAACTCTGCAGTAATATTTTGATGTGCAATTCCCATGTTATCAAAAACAATTAAATGCCCATTTTTTTCACTCCCTATCACCAAAGGCTTTGTATGAAAAGAGATATTTCTATCCCTAAGTGCAGTAATTACAGCTGTTTCAGCGGTTATAGTGGGTATAGCATTACTACCTTTTACTAACTTTTCTACTCCAGTTAATCTTACTCCTGTTTTTGAAACCAGTATATCATTTTTAAAGGCTAATACTTGTAATTGATTATAAATAGGCAGGCCTACATATGATTGTTGTAGGTACACCATCCTTAATCCTGATGTTTTGTCAAAATAACTATCGCTGATTATTGCATTATTTACATCCTGCCCAAATAATCCGATTGATTTTGCATTTTTTTCCACTAATTGTTGGGCAATGGCCACATTGTCAATCTGGGCATTGGAGTGTAAAAAACTTAAAAAAAAGCTGAGTACAACGAATGATTTTTTCATGTGTGTTGGTTCTTATGATAATAGTTGATTCTCTTCCAGTAAAAAAGAGGCGAAAATTACAATTTTTTTTTGAAGACTTCAATTTATATGGATTAAATGGAATATTAACTTCTTGTAGAATTTTTTTGTGATTAGACCTTCCAAGCCTACCTTTGCGCCAAAATTAAAGTAGATGGTTTTCAAGAGTCGATATCCTTCGTTCTGTAAGCCAACTCATTAAGTATAAAATTCATATTTATGGTAGAAATTAAACCCGACGAAATCTCTGCGATTCTTCGTCAACAGTTAAGCAACTTCAATGTGGGTGCTAGTTTGGAGGAAGTAGGTACTGTGCTTCAAGTAGGAGATGGAATTGCTCGTGTATATGGTCTGAACAATGTTCGCTCAGGTGAACTAGTAGAGTTCGAAAACGGAGTAAAAGCCATTGCATTAAACCTAGAAGAAGATAATGTGGGTGTGGTATTGATGGGAGATAGCAGTGAAATTAAAGAAGGGGATAAAGTAAAACGCACTTCAAAGATTGCTTCTATTAAGGTAGGAGACGGAATGAGTGGCCGTGTTATCAATACTTTAGGAGAACCTATCGATGGTAAAGGCCCTTTAAAAGGTGAATTATATGAAATGCCATTGGAACGCAAAGCTCCAGGGGTTATCTACAGAGAGCCTGTAAAAGAACCATTGCAAACTGGTATCAAAGCTATTGATGCGATGATTCCCATTGGTCGCGGTCAACGTGAGTTGATCATCGGAGATCGTCAAACCGGTAAAACAGCTATTGCTGTTGATACCATCATTAACCAAAAAGAATTTTTCGCAGCAGGTAAGCCTGTTTATTGTATTTATGTAGCTATCGGACAAAAAGCATCTACCATTGCAGGTATCATGAAAACTTTGGAAGAAAATGGTGCAATGGAATACACTACTATTGTAGCGGCTTCTGCGTCTGATCCTGCTCCTTTACAATTCTATGCGCCTTTTGCCGGTGCGGCCATCGGAGAGTTTTTCCGTGATACAGGAAGACCCGCTCTGATTATATATGATGATTTATCTAAACAAGCAGTAGCATATCGTGAGGTTTCTTTGTTGTTACGTCGTCCCCCAGGTCGTGAAGCTTATCCTGGAGACGTTTTCTATTTACATAGTCGTTTATTGGAAAGAGCTGCTAAAGTAATCGCGAAAGATGATATTGCCCGTCAAATGAATGATTTACCTGAATCTATCAAGCATTTGGTAAAAGGAGGCGGATCTCTAACAGCATTACCAATCATCGAAACTCAAGCAGGTGACGTATCTGCGTATATCCCAACTAACGTAATTTCTATTACCGACGGACAGATTTTCCTTGAAAGTAATTTGTTTAACGCTGGTATTCGTCCCGCAATTAACGTAGGTATTTCTGTTAGTCGTGTGGGTGGTAATGCACAAATCAAATCCATGAAAAAAGTGGCGGGTACATTAAAATTAGATCAGGCCCTATATCGTGAATTGGAAGCATTCTCAAAGTTTGGTGGAGATTTAGATGCCGCAACTAAAAATGTTATCGATAAAGGTGCCAGAAACGTGGAAGTTTTGAAACAAGCCCAATACGCTCCTTTTTCAGTGGAAAAACAAGTCGCTATTATTTATTTAGGTACGCAAGGCTTGTTGAAAAACGTGGCTGTTAGAAATGTAAAAGCGTTTGAAGAACATTTCTTACTTGAAATGGAAAACAAACACCCCGAAATTTTAGCAGAATTTAAAAAAGGTGTACTAGCTGATGAAAGCTTGAAAAAAATGACCACATTGGCAGATGGATTAAGCGCTCAGTACAAATAAGTACAACCCACATCTTAATATTAAGGAGTGAAGCAATTCACTCCTTTTTTATGTATCTAACTTACGTTTTGCAATTTTGTCAGTCCTTTTTCTCGGAATGATTTTTGTCAGATAAAGTGTAAAACAAACTGTATGACAATTGGAATCATCTTTATCTCAGTGATTTTTATGATTATTGGCGTAGCCGTTCAATCTACCTTAAAAAACAAATTCTCAGAATATAGCACCCTTCCTACTATCAGCAACTTATCCGGAGAGGAAGTGGCAAAAAAAATGTTGGGAGATAACGGAATTTATGATGTAACCATTACTTGTGTAGAAGGTAGTTTAACAGACCACTACAATCCTGTCAATAAAACAGTCAATTTAAGTAAAGATGTTTTTGAAGGAAGAAACATTGCCTCTGCAGCAGTAGCCGCACATGAATGCGGTCATGCCGTACAACATGCTACAGCCTATTCAATGTTGATGCTACGAAGTAAAATTGTCCCAGCCGTACAAATTAGCAGTACCTTATCGCAGTGGGTAATCATGGCAGGCATTGGCTTTATGGGTTTTGGCGGTGGTAATTCCACCGTTTTATTAATTGGAATTATTCTATTTGCTGTGACTACACTTTTTTCTGTGATTACTTTACCGGTAGAGTTTGATGCTTCTGCAAGAGCATTGAGATGGTTAAGTACTGCAAATATTACAGCACCACAAGAAAAAGAAAAAGCAAAAGATGCCTTAAAATGGGCCGCACTAACTTATGTAGTTTCTGCTTTGGCATCCATAGCCATGTTGGTTCAATACATCTTAATTTACACCAGTAGAAGCAGAGACTAAATATTATTTTAAAAAAAAATAAATTACAGGATGTTTATCATGATTCTTTCAACGCAGAATCAATATCTTAGCAACTCATTACATTCAAGATCAATTAATTACCACTCATGAATTTTGGAAAAGAATTTGAAAAATATGCAATCAAGCATAAAGGAATCAGTAGCAACACTTTGCATAGCTACCTCGATCACAATGTAACCAACCTAACTCCCAACATTATTGAAGAACGTCCTATGAATGTTGCCGTGATGGATGTGTACAGTCGTTTGATGATGGATCGAATCATTTTTTTAGGATATCCTATCAATGATGAAGTAGCAAATATCGTTACAGCGCAATTACTTTTTTTAGAAAGTACTGATCGTACCCGAGATATTCAAATGTACATTAATAGCCCAGGTGGAAGCGTATACGCTGGCTTAGGTATGTATGATACTATGCAATTCATTACACCCGATATCGCGACCATTTGTACAGGTATGGCAGCAAGTATGGGTGCAGTGTTAATGTGTGCCGGTGCCAAAGGTAAACGTACTGCCTTAAAACACAGTCGCATCATGATGCATCAGCCTAGTGCTGGCGCAGGCGGACAAGCAACTGATATTGAAATTACTGTCAATGAAATTCGTAAGATTAAAAAAGAATTATACGACATTATTGCTCATCACACAAATCAGCCGGTTGAAAAAGTTGCACAAGATTGTGATCGCGATTACTGGATGACTTCTACTGAAGCAAAAGAGTATGGTTTGGTGGATGAAGTTTTGATCATGAACCCAAGAAAAAATAAAAAAGATTAATCACAGCAATTACAGTTATTATGAACTACAATAAAATACGTTTTGAAGAAGAAACTCCCGAAGCTTTACCCGAAAATCCAATGGAAAAAATGATGAGCGGATGGATGTTCGACAAAAAATTTATTGAACAAAGAAAAGTATTCCTATGGGGTGCCGTAGATGATAAAAGCGCAAAAGAAATTACAGACAGGTTATTGTATCTTGAAGCAATTGCTCCAGGAAAAGAAATCACTTTCTATATAAATAGTCCTGGTGGAATAGTTACCAGCGGAATGGTCATTTACGATACCATGCAAATGATTAGCTCTCCGGTAAGTACCGTTTGTATGGGCATGGCAGCTAGCATGGGAAGTATCTTGTTAAGTGGTGGTGCCAAAGGAAAACGATTTATTTTCCCTCATGGTGAAGTAATGATACATCAGCCAAGCGGTGGCGGACGCGGAACCAGTGCGGACTTGGAAATTATGGCTATCCAGATGCAAAAAACCAAAGAAATGGGCGCAAAACTGTTGGCAGATAATTGCGGACAAACCTATGAAAAAGTGATGAAAGATTTTGACAGAGATTATTGGATGGATGCAAAAGAATCCATTGCCTATGGAATTGTAGATAAATTATTACAAAAATTATAATTTAAATGAGATCCCGCAAATGCGGGATTTTTTTATGTAACTATATCCTTATTAAAGCATTTCTCTTAACGATGTTTATTATCTTTGAGCCTCAATTTATTTTATCTACATTTTATGGCTAAGCAACAAAGTATTCATTGCTCTTTTTGTGGCAGAGGAAAAGAAGACGTTAAAATTTTAATTGCTGGGAACGATAGTCATATTTGCGAAAATTGTGTAGAACATGCTCAAGAAATTGTTCATCAAGAAGTAACTCAAAAAAATTCACCTTCCAATAAATCAGCGAATTCTAACCTTACGGTTAAAAAGCCGATGGAAATCAAAAAATTCTTAGATGAATATGTAATTGGTCAAGATGATGCTAAAAAAGTATTAGCGGTAGCTGTATATAATCATTACAAAAGAATTCAACAACAAACCGATAACAGCGTAGAAATTGAAAAGAGTAATATTGTAATGGTGGGTGAAACGGGAACAGGAAAAACGTTACTAGCCAAATCAATCGCCAGAATGCTCAATGTGCCCTTTGCCATTGTAGATGCTACAGTGTTTACAGAAGCTGGCTATGTGGGAGAGGATGTTGAAAGTATGCTTAGTCGGTTGTTACAAACTTGTAATTATGATGTAGCTGCTGCAGAAAGAGGCATTGTTTTTATTGATGAAATAGATAAAATTGCTCGTAAAAGCGATAATCCTTCCATTACAAGAGATGTAAGCGGAGAAGGTGTTCAGCAAGGACTTTTAAAATTGTTAGAAGGCAGTGAGGTACTCGCTCCACCACAAGGAGGCAGAAAGCATCCCGATCAAAAATTAATTAAGGTCAACACTCATAACATATTATTTATTTGTGGCGGCGCTTTTGATGGAGTAGATAAAATCATTGCAAGAAGAGTTAACACCAATTCCATAGGATTTAATGTAAATAAAGAGTTACAGGCTTTACAAAACAATAATTTATTACAATTTGTAAATGCGGTTGACCTAAAACAGTTTGGATTAATTCCGGAGCTTTTAGGCCGTATTCCAGTTGTAACCTATTTGAATCCATTAGATGCAACAACCTTGCGCAGCATTCTTACAGAGCCAAAAAATGCACTTATCAAACAATTTACTAAGTTATTTGAATTGGAAGGGATCTTATTGCATTTTGAAGAGACGGTTTTTGACTTTATGGTAGAAAAAGCACTCGAATATAAATTAGGTGCTCGTGGATTAAGAAGTATTTGCGAAAGCATCTTAACCGATGCTATGTATGAACTTCCTTCACAAAAAGTAACCGAATACCATGTCACATTAGAGTATGCCGAAAAGAAGTTCAATACTTCAAAATTAAGTATGTTGAAAGTGGCTTAATTACTAGATTTAATTAGGCTATCTTTTATTTTCAAATTAATTTCGTTTTAATAAAAAAATTTAACAATGGTTGATGTAATTCTTGGTTTGCAATGGGGAGATGAAGGCAAAGGAAAAATTGTAGATTATTTTGCAAAAAACTATGATGTAATTGCAAGATTTCAAGGCGGGCCCAATGCCGGACATACCTTGTATGTTGGAGATAAGAAAATTGTACTACACCAAATACCTTCTGGTATTTTTCATGCAGATAAAATCAATTTAATTGGTAATGGCGTTGTATTGGATGTAGTGACACTTAGAAAAGAATGTAATGCCGTAGCTGAATTTGGAGTAGACGTTACGAAAAATCTATTCATCAGCGAAAGAACCCACTTAATTCTTCCAACGCATCGTGCACTTGACAAAGCCAGTGAATTATCTAAAGGTCAAGATAAAATTGGAAGTACTTTAAAAGGTATCGGTCCAGCGTATATGGATAAAACCGGCAGAAATGGATTGCGAGTGGGCGACTTATTACAACCTGATTTCTTACAACAATATGAATCATTAAAAAATAAACATCTCCAGTTACTTAATAATTTCAATTTTGAAGAAGATATTACTCAGTGGGAACAAGAGTTTTTTGAAAGTATCCAGTTTGTTAAAGGTTTGAATATTATTAATGGAGAATACTTTATCAATAAGTTATTAAATAACGGAAAAAAAGTGCTAGCGGAAGGTGCGCAAGGAAGTATGTTAGACGTTGATTTTGGAACCTTTCCATTTGTAACAAGTAGCAATACTACATCAGCAGGAGTATGTTCGGGATTAGGAATTGCTCCACAAAAAATAAAAGATATCATTGGTATCACAAAAGCATATTGTACACGAGTAGGTAGCGGTCCATTTCCAACTGAACTGCTTGATGAAACAGGAGATTTTTTAAGAAAAGCCGGAAATGAATTTGGTAGTACAACGGGTAGACCACGACGTTGTGGCTGGATTGACTTAGTAGCATTGCATTTTGCTTGTATGATTAATGGCGTTACTAAAATTGTAATGACAAAAGCAGATATTTTGGATTCAATGACAGAATTAAAAGTATGCGATAGTTATTTATTAAATGGCGAAAAAATTACTGAAGTACCCTATCAGATGAATCGACTTTCTATTGAACCAGCTTATACAAGTTTTAAAGGATGGAATACAGATGTATCAAAAGTGTCAGCGTATGCTGATATGCCTCAAGAAATGAAAACTTATATCAATCACATCAATCAGTTTCTAGGTGTGCCGGTTTCGTATATTAGCAACGGACCTGGAAGAGAACAACTTGTGTCAATAAATTAAAAAATCTAAAAAAAAAAATTAAAAATATTTGGCTAATTAAAAAAGTCGTGGAAAATTTACACTATTAATCCCGAATAGTTATGGCATCAAAATCTGAAAGCAAAAAGACAACTCCAGTTAAGAAAGCAGCAGCTCCTAAAAAAACTGCTACTAAGAAATCATCTACTAAATCTAAATCAGAAGAAGAGGACGATGATTTCGATGAAGAAGAGGTTAAACCCAAATCATCGGCTAAGAAAAAATCAAAAGACGACGATGATGACGATGAGGATGTAGATATCAAAGATGATTGGGAAAATGTAGAGGAAGAAGATAACTGGGATCCTGACTTTGAAGAATTTGATTTACCTAAATCAAAAAAGTCTAGTGGTTCACCCAAAAAATCAAAAAAATCAGAGGACTTTGATGATGACGATGATTTTAAAGATTTAGGATTATTTAATGATGATATGGGAGACGATTTTGATGATGACTTTTAATTTTTTTAGTGAAATCTAAGAACGAAATTTTTTTTGTAGAGAACACAAAAGCTTTTAAATACAAAGTGTTGAATTGGGTTAACCAGTTTGACACTTTTTGTTTTTTAGACAATAACCACTACCAATTTGAAACTCCATCATTTGATGGCTTATTAGCCGTTGGTGTAAAGCAATCAATCGAGTTACATGCCCATTCGCTATTTCAAGACATAAAAGAATTTCATACTAAGCATGCTGAATGGCTGTTCGGCCATTTTAATTATCCTTCCGCTACAAAAGATTTACAAGACTTTCCAGCAGGATATTTTTTTGTGCCGCAGTATATTATT
This sequence comes from Chitinophagaceae bacterium, assembly GCA_947452965.1. Lineage (GTDB taxonomy): Bacteria > Bacteroidota > Bacteroidia > Chitinophagales > Chitinophagaceae > Ferruginibacter. Next base: position 76,359 of record CANGEW010000002.1, read on the forward strand.
AAAATAAAAGAACAACAGGTCACCATCATTTCTTCCACTCTTTCCCCTGAAGTTATCTTTAAAGAGATTGAAAACTATTCAGATGAGTTTACTCATCTGAATAGTAATAATGTTGAATTTAAAGAAGAGGTCTCAAAAGAAAAATATATAGAAACAATAACCCAACTTCAAAAACATATCCAACGAGGAGATTGTTATGAAATCAACTTTTGTCATAGTTTTTTCGCAAATGATGCAACCATCAATCCGCTCTATTTATATAAGCAACTCACAAAGATTTCTCCTAATCCATTTGCTGCATTGTATAAATTAAAAGATAAATATTGCTTATGTGCCAGTCCGGAACGATTTATAAAAAAAACAGGCACAACAATTATATCCCAACCTATTAAAGGGACTTCGAAAAGATTTATTGATGATCACCAGCAAGATGAACTTTCAAAAAATAACTTATTAAAAAGTGAGAAAGATAGAAGTGAAAATGTGATGATTGTAGATTTAGTACGAAATGATTTTGGAAAAATTTGTATGGATGGAATGGTTCAGGTAAAAGAATTATTTGGTGTATACAGTTTTCCTCAGGTTCATCAAATGATAAGTACCATTCAAGGTGAAGTTTCTGAAGATACACACTGGTCAAGCATTGTAGAAGCTTGTTTTCCTATGGGATCCATGACGGGAGCACCAAAAAAAAGGGTAATGGAGCTAATAGAGCAATATGAAATAAGCCCACGTGGACTTTTTTCAGGATCTATCGGATATATTACACCGAATGGCGATTTTGATTTTAATGTGGTAATCAGAAGTATCATTTATAATCAAATCCAAAAAACTATTTCAATAAAAGTTGGTAGCGGTATCACTATACATAGTCAACCAGAAGAAGAATATCAAGAATGCATCATGAAAGTAGATGCCATCAGGCGGTTGGTTATTCAGTAATCTTAAGGATGATTGCCAATCATTATTTGAATACATTCTTTTAGTATCTCATACTTTTTTGACAAAAACATTTCCATTTTTTCTTTTGGCAAAAAAAGAGTTACCGAATCTTGTGTGCTGATATTTTTGTCAAATTTCGGATTGTATTTTTCAAATAATGATTCTTCCATTGCAATGTTTTTGGCAATCACGGCTGCAATATATTTACCTGAAATAATGATACTGCTTGTGTAGCTTGTGTCAGGCTTATTAATGGCATTTTCGTTATTTTTTTTATGTTCATAAAAAACACTCGTTGAATTTGTTTCCATTACATAATGGGTAGCAATGAACTTCTTCACATGATTTCTGCTTTCTAAAGGCAAATGGTATTGTAGTTGCCAAAAATCTCTAGATCCTGTTTTTTTAATGGCGTTGTTAACTCTTCCTAATCCTCCATTGTAAGCAGCAATCACTAATAACCAATCATCTAATTCTTGATAAAGTGATAAAAGCATTCTGGCAGCGGCATGCGTACTCTTATAATAGTCTCTTCTTTGATCATTTCCATTTTTTACTATTAATCCATATCTATTGGCTGTCTCGGGCATAAATTGCCAAGGTCCGGCTGCACCTACCCAACTAGTAGCATTCGTTTTTAGCGAGCTTTCAATAACAGCAAGATATTTTAATTCGGCAGGAATACCGTATTGAGCAAAAATATTATCGATCAAATCAAAGTAAGGGATGGCAAAACTTTTCAGTTTAATTAATTGCTTTTCGTGAACATGCAAATAATCTCTCATAAAAAATTCCGCATTGGGATTTATCTGATTTGAGTAAGGTAATGCAGGAGAATAATGAAATTGTGTAAATAAATTTTTAAATCCATACTTTGTAAACTCATTAATGGCTAATACCTCTTCTTTTGTTGGAGTACTTTTTGATTCAATAACGTTTAATAGTATTTTTGATTCTTCTTTTTTTAGTGTGTCATTCCATACATTTTCTCCTTTTGAAAAAATCGAAATATTTGTGAGGAACATTATAAGAAGAAAAAATTTCATTATTGTAGATAGCATGTTTGAGGTACATTATAGTTCGTTCAAAATAATTCTGGATAATCCTAATAAATTTTTCTCGTCGTTTATCTTGGTTAGTAATTGAACTCCAAAGGGCATTCCATTAGAATGCGTATAACGAGGCAATGCAATGGCGGGGACTCCTGTTAGGTTAGCAAATACAGTAAAAATATCTGCTAAATACATTGAAATCGGGTCTTTTTGTTTGTCTCCAATTTTAAATGCTGTTGTTGGACTAGTAGGCAAAATTATGGCATCGAATTCTTTAAATAGCAGATTCATTTTATCTACCAGCAATCTTCTTACTTGTTGTGCTTTCGTATAGTACGCATCGTAATAACCACTGCTCAATACAAAATTTCCTAACATGATTCTTCTTTTTACTTCTTTTCCAAAACCTTCTGTTCTGTTCTTTGTATAAAAATCTTGTATATCAGAAATGGATGTTGAGGTTTGGTGTCCAAATCTGACTCCATCAAATCTCGATAAATTACTACTGGCTTCTGCAGCTGTTAATATGTAATAGGTGGGTACAATAAAGTTTAATAAATCAAAATCAACTTCTTTACAGATATGCCCTTGTTTTGCTAATTGCTGTATCGTTGCTTCAACTCCACTTTTAATTTCATTATCTAATGAGTGATGTTGCATTACATCTTTTAAGACTGCAATTTTATATTTTTTATTATTGATTTGAGATATTTCATTAGAGATACCAGATAAATGATGAGTGGGATTCATCGTACTATCATATGAATCAGGCTTGCTAATTACTTCTAAAACTATACTTACGTCTTCAATAGACTTTCCAAAAATTCCAATTTGATCAAACGAAGACGCATAGGCAATCAGACCATATCTAGAAATACTTCCGTAGCTAGGTTTAAGTCCAATGATACCACAAAAATCTGCAGGCTGTCTTACTGAGCCACCTGTATCACTACCGAGACTTATCATGCACATATTAGCTTGAACAGCCACAGCGCTTCCTCCAGAAGATCCTCCTGGCACTTTAGTTGTATCAAATGCATTCAATACATTTCCATAAACAGAATTCTCATTACTGCTACCCATGGCAAATTCATCACAATTGCAATTGCCAATTATAATAGCTTCTTCATCCAGTAAATATTGAATAGCAGAAGCATTATACATTGAAACAAATCCTTTCAAAATAGATGAAGCAGCAGTTACCGTATGATCTTTATAGCAAATCACATCTTTAATTGCGATAATTACTCCATGTAATTTTCCAATTTTCTTTTGTTGCTTTCTTTTTTTATCAAGTTCTTGAGCACGTTTGATGGCTTCTTCATGATACACTTCTACAAAAGCATTTAAATGCTGTTGTGCAGAAATGTTATTAAGATAATATCGAACAGCGGTTTCACAACCCTGATCGTTCTGTGAAAGATATTGATGATAAGATGATATGTTGCGATATGAAAACAAAAGTTATGAGGGTTTTACTTTTATGATTAACTCCATTCTTGCTTTTCAGCTGCTAATTGTTGTTTCTCTACTCTTGCACATAATAAAATACTGATTTCGTATAATAACACCAATGGAATACTACAAATGATTGTGCTTAGCATATCCGGTGGTGTAATGATTGAAACTAAGATAACAATAATTAAAATGGAATGTCTTCTATATTTTTTTAGAAAAGCTGTAGATACCACATTAATCTTTGCTAAAAAAAATAAAACTAATGGTAGTTGAAATGCTATGCCCGAGCCCATAATCAATGGCACAATTGTATTAAAGTAACTCGCGATGGTCCAAATATTTTCGATATTCTCATCTAAAGTGAAGTTTGCAAAGAAATGAATAGTGTAAGGTGCCACAATGAAGTATCCAAATAAAATACCAATAAAAAAAAGTAAGGATACCCAAAAAATTACAGCGGTGGTTTTTCTTAATTCGTTAGTTTTTAAAGCAGGCTTAATAAATTTCCAAAATTGCCAAAATATATATGGAAATGCTGCGATAAAACCTCCAATCAACACAATGTTCATAAACACGTTGAATTGCCCTGCTACGGCATTGCTTTGCATTTTAACATGAATTTCCTCAAGGCAAAGTGTGTTACTAAATCCGAGTAAATGACCAAGTTTACATAAGTAAACATAGGTAGGGAAATCAGAATGGGTGGGGCCCATTAATATTTTTTTGATAACAAAGTTGTTGTAGTAGGCAATCAGCAATGCACCTATTACAATGGCGATAACCGAACGAAAAATATGTTTTCTCAAATCATCCAAATGATCTATGAAAGACATTTCTTTTTTAGTTCCTGAAGGTTCTTTTTTTTTGAAGAGGTTCATTAAAAAACAAAAGAAGATAAATAGAATAGTTCCTATAAAAGAAAACCTCGTATCAGTGAATAACGAGGTTTTGCATAGTTAGTTGTGATTGGTTAACTTTTTGCACCAGAATCAATTCTCGATGATGATTGAGAAGGTTCGTCATTCACATGTGTTTCAATTTCTCTTTTTACATTGTCTTTCGCATCTTTGAATTCTCTGATACCCTTCCCTAATCCTCTCATTAATTCAGGTAGTTTTTTTCCACCAAAAAAAAGTAGTACAATTATTAAAATTAGCAACATGTGTTGCCCTGCAAATAAATCTCCCATAACATTATTATTTAGAATTCAAAATTAGAAAAAAACTTTGATTAAAATATCATTGACTTCCGAAAGATTGGGTTAAAGTTACATAGGTTTAATCCCTATTGTACAAAACAAAAAAGCGATAACACAAGGTCATCGCTTTTTAATAATAGATTTAGATTACTATGCTTTTGCAGCAACTGCCATTCTTTTTTCTTTAATACGTGCACTCTTACCACTTCTTTCACGAAGGAAGTACAATTTAGCACGTCTAACACGACCCACTTTATTAAGTACAATGCTTTCGATATTAGGAGAGTATACAGGGAAAAGTCTTTCCACACCAACTCCATCACTGATCTTACGAACTGTAAAGGTTGCAGTAGCGCCCGTTCCTTGACGTTTGATCACATCTCCTTTGAAACTTTGGATACGCTCCTTATTTCCTTCCTGAATTTTATAATTTACGGTAACGTTGTCACCTGCTTTGAAAGCTGGAAGTGTTGCTTTTTGAGTCAATTGCTCATGAACAAAATCGATTGCGTTCATATTCTTTATTTTTTAAGGGACGGCAAAGGTAAGGGATAATCTTCAAAGTGTAAAGATAAAAAGCATTTTTTTTCATCTAATCTTATCATATCAAGTTTTGCCGTCTAACTATTACTGCTTCAATTAAATGAAATACAACTGATTAGGCCCTTATCTGGCAATATTCACAGCTCTTTTCTCTCTAATTACCGTTACTTTGATTTGACCAGGGAAGGTCATTTCGGTTTGGATTTTTTGCGCTATTTCAAAGCTCAATTTATCACTATCGTTATCAGTAACTTTATCGGCTTCCACAATCACACGTAACTCTCGTCCCGCTTGAATAGCATAAGCTTTTTCTACTCCTTGATACGCCATAGCTAAATTTTCCAGATCTTTAATACGCTGGATGTATTGTTGCATGATTTCTCTTCTAGCACCAGGTCTTGCACCACTAATCGCATCACAAGCTTGAATAATTGGAGATATCACAAATTTCATTTCCATTTCATCATGGTGAGCGCCAATTGCATTGACAACCGCAGGGTTTTCACCATATTTTTCTGCCAATTTAGCCCCTAATAAGGCATGACTTAATTCTGTTTCTTCGTCCGGCACTTTTCCAATGTCATGAAGTAAACCCGCTCTTTTTGCTAATTTAGGATTCATTCCCAATTCAGATGCCATGATGGCACAAAGATTGGCTGTTTCGCGGCTATGCATCAACAAATTTTGTCCATATGACGAGCGGAAGCGCATTCTTCCGACCATTCTTATTAATTCTTTATGCAGTCCATGAACACCCAATTCCATTGCGGTACGTTCTCCAATTTCCATAACCTGATCATCTAATTGACGCTTAGTTTTTTCCACCACTTCTTCAATACGTGCCGGGTGAATTCTACCATCAGCCACTAAACGTTGTAAGGAAAGACGAGCTACTTCTCTACGTAAGGGATCAAAAGAAGATAATACAATGGCTTCCGGAGTGTCGTCTACTATCAAATCTACTCCAGTAGCGGCTTCAATAGCTCTAATGTTTCTTCCTTCACGACCAATGATAGACCCTTTTATCTCGTCACTTTCAAGATTGAAAACGGTAATAGAATTTTCAATAGCTTGTTCTGCCGCTGTTCTTTGTATGGTTTGAATAACAATTTTTCTGGCTTCTTTATTTGCCTTTTGTTTAGCATCCTCAATAATTTCCTGTTGTAGTACTAGGGCTTTTGTTTGCGCCTCTTGTTTTAGGCTCTCAATCAATTGATTCTTAGCATCTTCTGCAGATAAACCGGCTACTTTTTCTAGCCTTCTGATATGCTCTTCCTGGTGTTTTTCTAATTCAATTTTCTTATTATTTACAATTTCAGTTTGACGTTGTAAATTTTCTTTGATGGATTCATTTTCTTTTGACTGTTTCTCTACAGCAGCTTCTTTCTGACTTAAAGTTTGTTCTTTTTGTTTAGCTCTGTTTTCAGATTCACTCAATTTTTGAGTACGTTGTAATACGTCCTTTTCATGATCGGCCTTCATTTGAACAAACTTCTCTTTCGCTTCTAAAAGTTTTTCTTTTTTTAAGGTTTCAGCTTGAAATTGACCGTCAGCGATGATTTTTTTTGCTTCTGATTTGGCGTCTTCTACAATTTTGTTAGTGTTTTTGGCAAATACGAATTTACCCAGAACAAGGCCTACAACTAGAGAGGCTGCACCTATAATGATAGGAAGTATGCTTATTAGTTCCATTTAATGTTGATTTTTTTTGCGTTTTCACAATAATAATTAGCAGTTGAACACAGTTTTTTGTGCAAACTACTAGTTACAAAGATAGTCTTTTTGTTGGAAGATTGTTCGTATGAAACGAATATGTAACTACGTGTAGGGTAATTTGTTATACTTTGTCAAGTAAAGCCTCCATTTTATGTAAGCTTTCGGTGATTTTGTCAAGATCCATAGATGAGGCGCCTGCTACATTTTGGGTGGCAAACCAAATAATCACCATGGCTATATAATCTTGCATGTCTTTCCCTGCAAAATTCGTTTTGAACTCAATGATTTTATCATTGATCATCTTTACTGTTTTTCGAACCGCTTCTTCATCAGAAGGACTTGTTTTGATCCGATAGGTTCTATCTCCGATAACAATATTTATGGGAATGAGTTCTTGTGCCATGTTTGATTCATTTATTCGCTGAGCATTGCGATACATTTATCGATTTCTTTTATGTAGGTACCAATCGTTTTTTCAAACATTTTTTTGTCCTCTTCATTCATTTTTCCGGCAGCAGATTTTAAAATCATTTGCTGTTCTTCTAATTGTCGAATTTTATGTTTGTTGGCTTCTTGCTCTTTTTTTAATTCTTGTATGAGTTCTTGTTGTTGAGCATGTTGCTTTTGAAGTCCTGCATACTTTTTTAGCAAGTCTTGAAGCTTGGATTGAATCTTAGCAATATGTGTAGCAACTTGTTCCAAATATTATTTTCTTATTTCTGCTTGTAATTTATTTTCAAAATTTGAAATGATTTGTTGCATTTGTGCATCAATCTCTTTGTCTGTCATAGTTTTTGTCTCATCTAAAAAAGTAAAACTAACAGCCATAGATTTTTTATCTGCACCCAGCTTCTCGCTTTCAAATATATCAAATAATTGAACGGATTTCAATTGTTCAATTTTATTAGCTAAAGCTATTTGCTCTATTTGAGAATAGGAAACCTTTTTATCCACCACTAAGGCTAAGTCTCTGTTAACAAGAGGAAATTTTGGTAACTCTTTGAATTGTATAGGCTTCACTTTTTGTTCTAACACAGCATCAAAATCAATGTCAATAAAGAATACCGGCTGTTTAATATCAAATTTTTTCAATAGACTTGGAGATAATTCCCCTATCACTCCTATATTCTTTTTATTAAGAAGGATAGTGCAGCCTAAGGTCATCTGTGAAGGGGTATCACTTGAAAATTGATAGTTTTTGATGCCTGCAATTTGAAACAGATTTGCTACAACGCCTTTCGTGTAGAAAAAATCAACTTTTTGAGCTGGCGATTTCCAGTTGGGTTTATTTACATTTCCTGTAATGTATAGAACCAGGTGATTTTTTTCAAAATATTGCGCAGCTTCATTTTTTGAGTAAGTTTTACCAATTTCAAAAAATTGCAGGTCGTTGTTTTTCCGATTGATATTATGAGATAAACATTGTAATCCACTTTGAACCATTTCAGGTCGAAGCATATCTAGCTCACTACTCAAGCTATTCATCATTTTTACGGATGATTGCAAAATCTCTTCAGAATAAAATGCGCTATTGGTGATGCTGTTGGTAAATATTTCATGAAATCCAAGCCCCACCAAATAATTGGCAATTTTTTCTTTTAATGAGAATTTTCGGTTCTCCTTTTCAATCGAAGGCGCTATTGTAATAGTTGATGGTATGTCAATGTTATCAAGTCCATCAATACGCATGATTTCTTCCACAATATCTGCAGGAATATGAATATCGGATTTGTGAAAAGGCACAAGCATTTCGATAACTTCATTAGATTGCTGTGTGATTTCAAATCCCAAAGAAAGTAAAATGGTAGCAACATTGTTCATGTCATAATGCTTGCCACTTAATTTTTTTAAGAATGAGTGCGAAAGAGTGACGGTTTCTTTTTTCTTAGGGTTTGCATAGCAATCTGTAATGCTACCACAAATACTACCACCAGCAATCTCTTGGATTAGTAAGGCTGCTCTCTCTAACACATTTTTTGTATTGCTGATATCTACACCTTTTTCAAATCTTGTTGCTGCATCGGTTCTTAGTCCGTGACGGAGAGATGTTTTTCGGATAGTGCCGCCATCAAAAAAAGCACTTTCTAAAAATATACTTGTAGTTTGATTCGTAACACCACTATGTAAGCCACCATATACACCTGCTAAACACATAGGTTCCATTTCATTCGCAATTACTAGGTCGGCAGTAGATAATTTTCTTTGTTTTTCGTCTAATGTCTTAAAAGATAATCCTTCTGTCGCATTCTTGATAATTACTTTATTTCCTTTGATGGCAGTAGCGTCAAATGCGTGTAGAGGTTGTCCCGATTCATGTAAGATAAAATTCGTGATATCTACTATGTTATTGATTGGCTTTTGTCCAATTGCTTTTAGTTTCTGTTGAAGCCAGTCAGGGCTATCCATTACTTTCACATCATGAATCAGTACCCCACAATAACGGCTACACGCTAAGTCGTTTTCAATGATGATTTCTATACTTGACTTTTCGTTGGAATGGGTATCCGCTTTTTTTGAATAGGGAAGTACTGCTTTTTGTAGGCTGTTTTCATGATAAGATAAGTAAGCGCAAACATCGCGCGCAACGCCCAGGTGGCTCATGGCATCCATTCTGTTGGGAGTCAATCCAATTTCAAAAATATAATCTTCCTGAAGATTGTACAGCTCTTTTACAGGAGTACCAGGAATGGTAGAACTTGGTAAAATAGTAATGCCGGCATGGCTATCGCCTAATCCAATCTCATCTTCAGCGCAAATCATACCCTCACTTTCAGCCCCTCTAATTTTTGCTTTTTTCATAGTAATAGGCTCACCATGAGTAGGGTAGATGGTACTTCCTATTGTTGCAACAATAACTTTTTGTCCAACGGCTACATTCGGTGCCCCACAAACTATATTGAGTAGAGAACTTTGTCCAATATTTACAGTAGTAAGTTTTAATTTATCGGCTTCCGGATGTTTTTCACAAGAGATCACTTCCCCAACTAATAAACCCTGTAATCCTCCTTTTACTGATTCGAATTTTTCCATGCTTTCCACTTCTAATCCAATAGACGTTAAAATAGTAGAAAGTAACGTCGGATCTATTTTCTTTGGAAGGTATTCGCTCAGCCAGTTATATGAAATTGTCATGAATTGTTTGCTATTTTCTTTGCAAAGATAGTTTTTTGCACTTTTATTACTTTCTTTTAAACAATAGAAGATAGTTTTTACACCGAAATAGTATAAATTCTGATCCAAGCCATATTTAATTTCTACGCTTTACGTGAAAAAAAAGTAGGGGAATATGCTACAAGATTGTTGATAATTCAAATTAGTATTGTAAAATTTGAATAAAGCCATGAATAATATTGTTAGTAAACTGTGGATAAGCTATGTTTGTATGTGAATTCAAAGTGGAGAACTGTGAAGTGGGTTGATTATTTAGAACAATGATTTCTCATTTCGTTGTTTTGAAATTAACTTAGACTGCTTTGAACATTGATTTTACTTTTTAACATACAAACAGGATGGATATTTCAAAAACAAATACTAATAGAAAGTTTTCTAAAAAGCCAACCGCAGAATTGGGATCGATGGTTTTTGGTAAAGTGCCCCCACAAGCGTTAGAGTTAGAAGAAGCCATTTTGGGTGCCATTATGCTTGAAAAAGGGGCTTTTGATACCGTGATTGAAATTATAAAAGGAGAGTGTTTCTATTTGGAAACGCACCAAAAAATATTCAATGCCATGCAGTCGCTTGCCGTGAAACTGCAACCTATCGATTTGTTAACTGTTGTGGAAGAATTAAAAATCAGGGAAGATCTTGAATTTGTGGGTGGTCCTTATTACATCACTAAGCTCACTAATGTGGTTGTTTCTTCTGCTAACATAGAAGCACACGCGCGAATAGTAGTTCAAAAATTCATTCAGCGTGAGTTAATTAGAATTAGCGGTGAAATAATTGGTGAAGCGTATGAAGACAGTACGGATGTGTTTGATATGCTTGATGAAGCAGAGAGCAAGTTATTTGACATTACAAATAATCACTTAAGAAGAAATTTTGATAGCATTAGTTCTGTTTTGGTGAGAACCATTGAGAGAATTGAAGATATGCGCAATAGACAAGAAGATATTACAGGTGTTCCCAGTGGTTTTCCTACATTAGATAAAGTAACTTACGGATGGCAACCTACAGATTTAATTATTTTAGCAGCCAGACCCTCTGTTGGTAAGACGGCATTTGCGTTAAACTTAGCAAGAAGCGCGGCCATGCATCCAACCAAACCTACTGCAGTAGGATTCTTTAGTCTGGAAATGAGTAGTGCACAATTAGTTCAGCGTATACTGAGTGCAGAAAGTGAAATTTGGCTCGAAAAAATTTCGAGAGGAAGATTGGAAGAGCATGAAATGAAACAACTTTACAAAAGAGGAATCGAAAAATTAAGTAAGGCACCTATTTTTATTGATGACTCTGCGGCTTTGAATATTTTTGAATTAAGAGCTAAATGTAGAAGATTAAAAAACAAACACAACGTAGGATTGATTATAATCGATTACCTTCAACTGATGAGTGGTAGTGCCGATAGAAACAGTAATCGTGAGCAGGAAATCAGTAAAATTTCTAGAGATTTAAAAAGTTTAGCAAAGGAATTGCAAATACCTATCATTGCCCTTTCTCAGTTAAGTCGTGAGGTTGAAAAAAGAAAAGAGGGCAACAAGATGCCACAGTTGAGTGACTTGAGAGAATCTGGTGCTATTGAACAAGATGCCGATATGGTTATGTTCTTGTATCGCCCCGAATACTATGATATTTCTGCCAATGAATTTGGAGAAAACAATAAAGGTGAAACTCATGTAAAAATCGCCAAACACAGAAATGGTAGTTTAGAAACTATCAAACTCAAAGCATTGTTACATATTCAAAAATTTATTGAGGATGATAGTGCTGAAGGGTTTGCATCGGGTCTTCCAAAAGAAGGTAACTGGAAGCCAGTATCTGAAACAGGTGGAAATGAGGCGCGGATGTATATCCAAAAAGGTAGCAAAATGAATGATGAAACCTATGATGAGGAATCACCTTTTTAATGAATGACATGTCACTACCACTTTTTTTTGTACATACAATTGATACCCAATCTTCTTCCATCTCATTAAATGAAGAAAGCTCTAAACATATTATTCAAGTGCTTAGAATGAGTGCTGGTGAATCTTTACAACTAACAAATGGGAAAGGCACGATTGTAACAGCATCAATCATCGACGATCATAAAAAAAATTGTATTGTACAAGTCAATACAATTCAACAAATAGAAGCTCCTATTAAAAAAACTTCTATAGCCATTTCTTTAGTTAAAAATACAAGTCGTTTTGAATGGTTTTTAGAAAAAGTAACTGAAATAGGCGTCGCTTCTATTATTCCACTTATTTGCGCTCGAACGGAAAAACAACATGTTAGAATTGATAGAATGAAAAGCATTTTAACCAGTGCTATGTTGCAATCAAAACAAACCTGGCTACCTGAGTTGCATGAGCCTTTGTCATATAAAGAGTGTATTGAAAAATGTACAATCTCTAATAGATTTATTGCCCATTGTGAAAACAACCCAAGTAAAAAGAGTATTTTATCTTATCCTAAAAATAGTGAAAGCATTATTTTAATTGGTCCTGAAGGAGATTTTTCAAGCGATGAAATTGAAATGGCTGTCTCCAATCATTTTATTCCAGTTTCTTTAGGTGAAACAAGATTACGAACAGAAACAGCTGGAGTGGTAGCGGCTGTTTTGCTACAGCAATAACTTATTTTTTATTCTGAATCTTCCTTGAGAACAGGTTCATTTAATACTACAATGCGTTTATTGTTCATCCGCTTTCTCATTAACATGTTCAGTAATTCAACTAAAAATGAAAAAGCCATTCCAAAATAAATATAGTTTTTTAAATGTAGTTCTTCAGCCTTACTGGCATTCCATCCTTCAATTACAAGGCTTAATCCTATCATAACCAAAAAAGAAAGTGCCAGCATTTTTAATGTGGGATGCTGATGAATGAATTTTGAAATAGCTGGACTGAATAAAAACATCACAATCATAGCAATTACAACAGCTGCTATCATTACTTCAAGATGTTTTGCTGTGCCGCCTGCAGTAATGACACTATCAAAAGAAAAAACAGCATCAATAAGAATAATTTGGCCAATTGCATTCATGATACTGATAGAAGGTTTTTTTTCTTGTAGTAAGTTAGGGTCTTCTCCTTCTAATTTTGCATGTATCTCCATCACAGACTTATAAATCAGAAATAAACCCCCTAATAACATTACAATACTTGCTAAATCAAATCCTTTTTCAAAAATTGTAAACAGGATGTTTCCTTTTTGTTGCAATAGCCAACTTAAACCAGCTAAAAGAAAACTTCGTGTAATAATTCCTGTTATAATCCAAATTCTTCTAACTTTTATTTCTTCTGCATTAGATGGTAGTCTGTTTAGAATAATACTTACAAATATTACATTATCGATACCTAAAATAACTTCTAATATAACCAGTACAACAAGGCTTATAAAACTCTCCGTAGTAAATAGATAGTTCATTTTTGTTAATTTAATTGCTGTAAAATCTTTTTTACAATTGTGGGTCCTTCATATACAAATCCTGTCCATACTTGGATTAATGATGCACCTGCATGAATTTTTTCTTTTGCATCTGCTCCAGAAAAAATCCCACCACTTCCCATTATGAATAATTTCCCATTTGTTTTTTGAAATACATATTGAATTAGTTCACTACTTCTTTTTTGCAAAGGTAGGCCACTGATTCCCCCTGCACCTATTTGTGTAATAGTGTTTTCATTGCTTTGCAATCCTTGCCTATTAATGGTAGTATTCGATATAATAATACCATCCAGATTAATTTCTTCGGATAACTTAATGATATCATCAATTTGTTCTAAAGATAGATCGGGTGCAATCTTTAATAAAATTGCTTTATGAGAATGGTTTTTTTCTTGTAAGGCTTTAAAAATTTTTCGAAGGCTATCTTTTTCCTGTAATGCCCTAAGCCCTGGAGTGTTGGGGCTACTCACATTTACAACAAAATAATCTACATGATTATACAGGGCTTCAAAACAAATTTGATAATCTTTCCAGGCATCTTCATTGGGTGTTATTTTATTTTTTCCAATGTTTCCTCCAATAATCAATCGGGAAGTTGGGTTTTTTTTTCGCCAATTGGCTAATCTGGAACTGATGGTTGCCGCTCCTTCATTATTAAAACCCATTCTGTTAATCAGGGCTTTATCTTTTGGCAGTCTAAATAACCGAGGTTTTTCATTTCCTTCTTGTGGTAATGGAGTAACTGTACCTATTTCTACAAAGCCAAATCCTACACTTTCTAACTCAGTAAGATAAATCGCATTTTTATCAAATCCTGCTCCAAGTCCAACTATGTTTTTAAATTCAAGATTCAATAAACGAACTGGAGTAGAGGGGAATGAACAGTGTCGCTGAACTATTTTTTTAAAGAACGGAACTGAAAGAATCAGCCGAAGCGAGTTCATGGAGAAATAATGAACTTTCTCTGCATCAAATAAAAATAATATTCTCCGAATGAGATGGTACATGGATTGTAAAATTATGCAATTGAATGGTTTTAATAATATTTAACATCTGATTTGTTTTTTTCTATCCTATCCACTTCCTTTTTCAATACATTTGCAACATTGTTTCAATAATAACTTTATGAATTTTTTCGCTCGAATTGCTGTTGTGCTTCTTTTGCTAGTTAATGCAAATGCTGTGTTTTCAAAATCACGGATAAAAGGTGCTTTTAGTGGGATTGTAAAAGATGCGCAAACGGGCAACCCTATTGAAGGCGCTTCTGTTTATATTTCAGATGTTAAACTAGGAAGTATTACAGATAAAAAAGGGTTTTTTATTTTGATGCATGTGAGTGATGGCAAGCATTTGGTAGAAGTGTCGCATATAGGCTATTCAACTCAAGCTTTTTCAATTTCAATTGATGGAGATCTACAAAAAGAAATATTACTACAACCTACTATTGTTGAAAATAATGCGGTGGTTGTAACAGGAGTAACAAAAGCTACTCAATTAAAAAATATTCCGTTTCAGGTGTCTGTAATGAAAAAACAAGATTTGTTACAAACTTCCTCAATGAACATCATTGAAAGTATTACAAAAAAAGCAGGCATATCATCTATTTCAACAGGACCCGCCATTTCAAAACCAATCATACGCGGATTAGGATATAATCGAGTCTTAACAGTAAATGATGGTGTTCGGCAGGAAGGTCAGCAATGGGGTGATGAACATGGCATTGAAATTGATGAAGCCAGCGTTAATAAAATTGAAGTACTCAAAGGACCTGCTTCTTTAGTGTATGGAAGCGATGCCATGGCGGGAGTAATCAATATCATTTCAAATGTACCCGCTCCCAATAATACCATAAAATCAAATATCGGTTCTAATTATCAATCCAATAATCAATTACGGAGCGTGAATGGTAATATTTCAGGCAATAAATACGGAATCAATTGGAATCTATATGGAACCCTAAAAGCAGCAACCGATTATCAAAATAAATATGATGGTTATGTATTTAATTCCAAATTTAATGAACACAATGCAGGAGGTTATATAGGATACAACTCAAGTTGGGGATATAGTCATTTGTTACTCAGTAATTTTGATATGAAAGCGGGATTGGTAGAGGGTAAAAGAGATTCCACAACAGGAAATTTTGTAAAGTCTATTTCACAAATTTCAGATACGATTGCTTCTAATGCCGATTTTACAAGTGTTAATCCTAATATTCCTTATCAACATATTCGTCATTTTAAAATAGCTACAGATAATGCTATTAAAATCGGAGCCAATCATCTTTCTATAAATGTAGGTTGGCAAGAAAATCAAAGAGAGGAGTTTGGTAATCCTGACAACACATCAGAACGAGCACTATATTTTGATATGAAAACTATTACCTATGCGGCTCAGTTTCATTGCAAAGATATAAACGGATTTAAAACCTCATTTGGAATCAATGGTATGAATCAATCTAATGTAAACCTCGGACTAGAGCAACTGATACCTGATTATTTATTATCGGATGCTGGAGTATTTGTTTTTGTACAGAAGGAGTATCATACATTGAATATTAGTGGTGGCATTCGATTTGATCAAAGAAATATTCAAGTACAAGCTTTAAAAGAAGGAGGATTAGACAAAGGAGAAGCTTTTACAAAACAATTCGGCAATTTTTCGGGAAGTGTGGGAGTTACCTATCCGTTTAATAATCACATAAATGCCAAACTAAATCTAGCAAGTGCATACAGGGCCCCAAGTATTCCTGAACTTGCCGCTAATGGTGCTCATGAAGGAACCATTCGTTATGAATACGGTAATAAAAACTTACAAAGTGAAACCAGTACTCAAATAGATGCATCTGTAGAATTAAACTATGAGCATTTTTCTTTTAATTTGGCCGGATACTTTAATCAATTCAATAATTTTATTTTTTATCAAAAGCTACAAATTGCTTCCGGGGCAGACTCTATGGTCAATGGTTTAAGTGCCTTTCAATTTAATCAACAAAAAGCAAATGTAGCGGGTGTTGAAGTTACACTAGACATTCACCCGCATCCATTGGATTGGCTACATGTTGAAAATACATTTTCCTATGTTCGTGGTTATTTTCAAGAATCAATTGAAGGATCAAATAATTTACCTTTTATTCCAGCACCTAAATTGTTGACTGAAATTCGTGCCGATAGAAAATCATTGAGTAAGCTATTACAAAACGCTTACTTTAAAATTGAAATGGAGAATACATTCGATCAAAATAATGCTTTTACGGCCTATAATACAGAATCTGCTTCATCTGGTTATACGATTTTTAATTTAGGATTAGGCGCAGATATTTGTAACCAAAAAAGTCATCCATTGTTTTCTTTATTTATAACAGCATCTAATATTACCGATGTGGCTTATCAAAATCATTTAAGCAGATTAAAATATGCCGACACAAATAACGCAACAGGTAGAAGAGGAGTGTTCAATGTGGGAAGAAATATTGGAGTAAAACTTCTCGTGCCTTTGAGTTTTGAATGGAAATAAAAATTTATTCAAATTCTTTAGGGGCATGTTTTTCATATTCCTCATCATAGCGAACAAAAAACCGTATATAAATCACTCTGCTTAATCGCATCATCCAAGGTTGCAAAACAATCAAAGTGACGGTGTTTGTAATCAACCAATAAAATATACGATTATCCTCCGTAGAAATCCCTACTAATACCCACCATGCAACAAACGTACTAACGGAAATGGCTACTGCAAGCGCATAACTAACATAACCGGTACCGTACCAAAATCCAGGCTCCATATCATATTTTTGATGACAGACAGGACAATGTTCGTACATCCCAAAAATATGCTGTAAAGAAAGTCTTCTGTATGCATTTTTGTCAATGAACATTTGACCTTTTCTGCACCTAGGACAACGCATTTTTAAAATGCTGAGATAATAATTGGGTTTAGATTTCATATTAACTGGTCGTTATTTTTTTTCTTTCACCAATTTGTTGACGCCACATCGCATAATAAAGACCTTTTTCTTCAATAAGCTTTTGATGGGCGCCTGTTTCGATTATACTCCCTTTCTCCAAAACATAGATTCTATCTGCGTGCATGATTGTACTTAATCGATGAGCTATTAAAATGGTGATTTGATCTTTTAATGAGGATACTTCAATAATCGTATTAGTGATTTCTTCTTCCGTAAGTGAATCCAAAGCAGAGGTGGCTTCGTCAAAAATCAGAATTTGTGGTTTTCTTAATAAGGCTCTGGCAATTGAAATCCGTTGTTTTTCTCCACCACTTAATTTGAGTCCGCCTTCGCCAATCATTGTATCAAGACCTTTTTCCGCTCTTGACAACAAATTGTCACACGAGGCCTTTTGTAAGGCTTCATGTAAATCCGACTCACTTGCAGTAGGGTTAACAAATAATAAATTCTCTCTAATACTACCACTAAACAAATTAGTGTCTTGCGTTACAAATCCAATTTGACTTCTTAGATCATCAAATTTTATTTCTGTTTCATCTAGTCCATTGTATAAAATTTTTCCCTCTTCGGGTCTGTATAAACCCACTAATAATTTCATTAAGGTGGATTTGCCACTACCACTGGGTCCAACAAAAGCAATGGTATCTCCAAGCCTTACATCAAAACTAATATCGTCAATAGCCTTATGAATCGCAGTTTGATGTTTAAAAGAAACATTTGTAAAAGTTAAAGCTTCAATGTTTCCTAAATTTTTTGGATTAACAGGTTCCGCTTCCGGAGGTTTTTTCATTAACTTGTCGAAATTGTTTAAAGAGGCTTCGGCTTCTCTGTAGGAAAGTAAAATATTGCCAATTTCCTGTAAAGGCCCAAATACAAAAAATGAAAATATTTGCATAGTAACCAATTGACCTGCATCCATTTCATTATGAAAAATGAGCCACATTAATATAAATAAAATTACCTGACGGAGCGTGTTTACCAATGTGCCCTGAACAAAACTGATGCTTCTGATTCTTTTTACTTTTTTTAATTCAAGACCTAAAATTTTATACGTGTTTTTATTTAAACGCTCTACCTCCTGATTGGTTAAACCCAAACTTTTTACAAGTTCAATGTTTCTCAAAGATTCTGTGGTTGAGCCAGCTAAAGCAGTTGTTTCGCCCACAATATTTTTTTGAATAAGTTTTATTTTTTTACTCAGCTTGTTAGTAATAAAAGTAAGAATAGTAATCCCCAATAAATAGGCTAAAGGAATTCTCCAGTTGATATACAAAGCGGCATAGACGAATACAAAAACAACCCCAACAATTACTCCAAATAAGATATTGATGAAATTAATCATGAACTTTTCTACATCAGCCCTAACTTTTGTTAATACGGATAATGTTTCTCCGCTTCGCTGATCTTCAAAATCTTGATACGGCAATTTCATCGCATGTTGTAAGCCATCTGTAAAAACCTTCGCACCAAATTTTTGAATAATGAGGTTTAAAGAGTAATCTTGAAAAGCTTTGGCAATTCTGCTTACCATTGCAACTGTAATGGAAAAGAGCAAAATATAAAAAACGCCTAATTGAAGATAAATATGATTCTTTCGATTGATTTGTTCATAAGCCCAAAAAAAATGATGTTGTGAATATGAAGCTGGCTTAGCTTGGTAATCGCTTGCTAAATTGACCAGTTTTCCTAATAGAATTGGATCTATAAGTGAGAAACCAATATTGATGCCTGCAAGTAGGAGGGTTATGATTACCAACCACTTATGAGGCTTTAAATAATTTGCTAAAATCTTCATTTTTGATACAGTATAAAAAGTTTATTTGTTTTATTTTTAATATTCTATATTCGGATTCATTGTAAGGGATGCAAGGTCGGTTAATTTTTTGGAACTTATTTTATTCATACAATTTAAAATATTGATGATAATCATAAAACAGGTTCAAAAAACATAATTAATAAAAGCTATTTTTTTTTGTATTTTCGGTAAAATCTTTTTGATGTTTAATTTTTACAATAGAATAATGGCACTGAAAGTATCAATCATTCTATTGGTGTGTTTATTTTTTTATAATAAGAATTATTGTCAAACGCCTGTTCCTATGGCGAGTCAAGTTGGCTTATCCTACACAGAAAATTTTGATTCCATTGCAAATTGGACAAACAATTTTGCAAGTGGATATGGAGCCAATAGATGGCGTTCTGTAGCAACATCTGGAGGTACAGGTACCACTGCAGCAGGTACATTAATTAATGTATCTTCTGCGACCTTTAACACAGGTACTACGAGTGGAATTCAAAAAGGAACAGGCAATATTAAATTTCTTGCTGGTGTAAGTAGCCAAGTGGCGATAGAATTTTTAGTTGATTTTAATGGAGTAGTTGCAGATTCTTTGGTCATGGATGTTAGCACAATAAATAATTCTACAGGCTCCAAAGCGTCTACTTTTAAAATTTTCTATAAAACCATTAATAGTTCTACTTTTCAAGAGTTATCTAACAATACAACAGATTATAATGCTACTAATAATGTGGTTAATAATCAGCATTTAAGTTATAAATTACCTTCTACAATAAACGATTCATCCGTTATTTTTAGGTTTTATGATTTTTCCGGAAGTGGTGCAGGAAATTTCCCTTTTATTGCATTAGATAATGTAAATGTTACCGGCCAATCAAGAAACACTAGTAGTTATTTTAGATCAAAAATGACAGGCAATTGGACAGATAGTTCTATTTGGCAAGCTTCATCAGATAGTAGTCATTGGTGCAATACAATAGTTTATCCAACCTCTTCTGCCAAAGCAGTCAATATTCGTACAGGTGACACCGTTACTATTTCTGCTGACGTTTCCGCAAAGCGATTATATATAGAATCGGGTGGCATATTAACTTACGATAATAGTGTAGGCATTGCTGCTACATTTTCTTTAAATATATCAGATACTACAGGAGCTGATTTAGTTGTAGCTGGAACCTATGAATTATTTGGAAGACAACCTTCTTTCGCTTCAGGTACGATTGCTCAAATTATCAATGGTGGTGTAGTGAAAGTACTGGCAAATAATTCTCCGGGGAATAGTGATAATTTTGCTCAGTTATCAAATGTGTATTTCGCCACAGGAGCTGTTTTTGATTGGAGTTCATCAAGTCAGTTTAGTTCTAATGGAGCCATTTACTTTCCCAATGCTCTTTCAACAGAGCTTCCCATTTTCAGAGTGTCTATTGGAGTTGCCAATATTGGAAGTGCTACTAATACTAGATTTAACGGAGTATTTAATGCGGTTCAATCTGTTTCTTTTTCTAATACGGGAATTAAGTATTTTAGAAATGGAATAACTGGAGTTGCCACCATTACCCAAACAAGTGGTTCAGGAAATTTTGTAATAGATGGTGATACAGCAATTCTCTCAGATGCGGCTGGAAAAATTGAACTTGCAACTGGCGGTACGCTCACCATTGCTAGCAATACTAAAGCTGTATTAACATCTGATAAGTTTATCAATATTGGTTCAATATTAGTGAATGGTGTTTTAAAAACATCATCAAATCGTTTGTTTGGAACCGGAGCTTTTTATTTAAATACAGGCGGTAGTTTGTATATTGGTTCAGTTGGTGGAATTTCTTTATCTGGTTCATCAGGAAATATTCAAATGACAGGTAGGAATTATGGTAAAGGTGGAAATTATTATTATTATGGTACCTCCAATCAAATAACTGGTCTTGGTTTACCAGATACGGTAAAAGGAATTTTACAAATAGAAAACACAGGAACAACGCCTACCAATCTAGTAACGTTAAGCAACCCTGTTAAAGTAGGCACTGCATTAAATGTTCGATCAGGGGTATTAAAATTGAATAATAAAGATATTACGTTGCTTTCCGATTCCAATGCTACCGCTAACTTCGGTAAAATTGGCACTGGTGGAAGTGTAGCATATGATAGTGGAAGGTTTGTTGTAGAAAGATATATTGCTACAGGAGTAGGGGCCGGACATCATAGTAAATCTTGGCAGTTATTAAGCACACCTACTAACAATGATGGTCAAAGTATAAAAGCGGCTTGGCAAGAAAATGCCACTTCTTCAGCAGACAACCCTTTTCCTGGTTATGGCATTCAGATTTCAAGTAATGTTACTAATGCCACTTCTGTTGGCTTTGATGTTACCTCGCCAATCCCAAGCATGAAATATTATAATGCCACTACTAATCAATGGAATGGTGTAAGTAATACAACAGGATTGTTATATAACAGTAAAGGATACATGGTTTTTGTTAGAGGTAATCGTTTAGTTACAAATTATGCTCAGGCAGCCACACCAACTATACTACGATCACGTGGTTATTTATTAGATAGCAATGCAACAGCCAATATTACTCCAGTTTCAGTTAGTGCCGATAAATATGAATCTATTGGAAATCCCTATGCCTCTATCATTGATTTTTCAAAATTGACTCGTAGTGGAGGAGTTCAAGATATTTTTTATTTGTGGGATCCTAAATTAACCTCTGCGCCCTCCTCTCCGTATGGTTATGGAGGCTATCAAACATTTACTTCCAATGGAAATGGAACGTATCATATTACTCCAGGTGGCGGAGGTTTCTCCAGTAATGATATTGCTGGCTTGATTCAATCAGGCTCAGCCTTTTTCGTTCATGCTACCGGAAGTACCGGAACGATTGGATTCTCAGAAAACGCAAAATCTGAGGTCACCTCAACTTTGTTTAACAGATCTGGCAATTCATCAAGGCAAAGATTGAATGTAAATTTAAATGTAATTAGCTCGACCGATTCTATCTTGTTAGATGGCACTATGTTAGAGTTTGAATCTGATTTTTCAAATCAAGTTGATATTGATGATGCAATCAAACTAACCAATTCCGGAGAAAATATTTCTATTGTAAATCAAGATAAATATTTAGTGGTAGAACGTAGGGCAGAAATTCAACAAACAGATACTATTTATGTAAGCTTATCACAATTAAAACAAAAAACCTACTTATTACAATTTACTCCTCAAAATATAAATACAAATGGCTTACAAGGAATTTTAATAGATAAATACTTACATACACAAACCAATATTGATTTACAATCTAATAATTCAATCCAATTTTCAGTAAATTCCGACTCGGCAAGCGCCTCTAACGACAGGTTTTATATCGTTTTTCAATCTCCTGTTTCACTTCCAGTTTCAATGATTTCACTCCAATCTACACTAACAAATCACAAAACGGTATCTCTTTCATGGAAAGTTGTCAATGAAATAAATGTCTCTCATTATATTATAGAAAGAAGCACTGACGGAATCCATTTTAATCAAATAGGAAATGTTATAGCTAAAAATGTACTGAATTACCAATATTGCGATTCATTTCCTACAGCTGGAATGAATTATTATCGAGTATATGCACTTGAAGGAAATATTGATTTAAAAAAATATAGTAACGTAACAAATATTTTTATTAAAAAAGATTCCCCTTTCTTTACAATATATCCTAATCCAATAAAAGAGAAAACTTTACACCTTTACTTTAATAAATCCATTAATACAACCTTACAATTGGAAGCATATGACATAAATGGAAGACTTTTACAAACATTCAATACACCTATACTTAACAAGAATAACATAGATATAATGTTAGACAAGCATATGCCCGCGGGTTTTTATCAATTGTTGATCTTTGTAGATAATACAAAGTACACCACACAAATCATAGTTGATTAGCCAAATGATTATGAGAATCCCCAATGTTCTCTGTCTAAACTCCTAAATTGAATGGCTTCTGCTAAATGAGCGGTTTTGATATGGTCACTGCCTTCTAAGTCTGCAATGGTTTTACTAACTTTTAATATTCTGTCATAAGCCCGGGCAGATAAGTTTAGTTTTTCAATAGCAGTCTTTAATAATTTTTTCCCTACATCATCTAACATACAAAGTTCTTTCAAATGTTTACTACTCATCTGTGCATTCGAAAAAATAGTACTTTGATTTTTATATCTTTTTGCTTGTATGTTTCTTGCAGCTATTACTCGTTGGCGTATGTTTTCACTTTTTTCTGCGTTCTCGTTGTTAGATAAGGCATCAAATGCTACTGGCGTTACTTCTACATGTAAATCAATTCTGTCCAACAATGGACCCGATACCTTATTCAAGTACTTTTGAACCATTCCCGGGCCACAGGTGCATTCTTTTTCTGGGTGATTAAAATAACCACAAGGGCAGGGGTTCATACTGGCAATTAACATGAAGCTGGCGGGGAAATCTATTGCTACTTTTGCTCTGGAAATGGTGACTTTTCGTTCTTCCATGGGTTGTCGCATCACTTCTAAAACGGTTCGTTTAAATTCTGGTAATTCATCTAAAAATAATACACCATTATGCGATAAAGATATTTCTCCAGGCTGTGGATGTCCCCCTCCGCCTACTAACGCAACATCTGAAATAGTATGATGTGGACTTCTAAATGGTCGCCTACAAATGATTGTAGCATTTTCAGAAAGTTTCCCAGCAACACTATGGATTTTTGTCGTTTCCAATGCTTCATCTAAAGAAAGAGGCGGTAAGATGGTTGGTATTCTTTTGGCTAACATTGTTTTACCTGCACCCGGCGGACCGATTAAAATGGCATTATGTCCACCGGCTGCAGCTATTTCTAATGCCCTTTTGATATTTTGTTGCCCTTTTACATCTGAAAAATCTACCTCATCATTAGTTTGTGCTTGAGAAAATTCAAGCGAACTATCCATAAATGTCGGCTGTATAGAATCTGAATTTTTTAAAAAAGCTACCACTTCATTTAAATGAGATACCCCATAAACATTTAAATCGCTTACCATGGCAGCTTCTTTTGCATTGGCAATAGGAATAATAAGCCCATGAAAGTCATCTTTTTTTGCTTGCATCGCAATCGGTAAAGCTCCCTTTATCGGTTTGATGTTACCATCTAAACTTAATTCTCCCATGATTACATAATCCAATAATTTTTCTGGATTATCTAATTGACCAGTGGCTGCTAATGTACCGATTGCAATAGGTAAATCAAATGCTGTTCCTGTTTTTTTTATGTCAGCAGGCGCCAAGTTTACCAGTAATTTTGTCCTAGGCATATAATATCTATTGCTCTTGATTGC
This sequence comes from Chitinophagaceae bacterium, assembly GCA_947452965.1. Lineage (GTDB taxonomy): Bacteria > Bacteroidota > Bacteroidia > Chitinophagales > Chitinophagaceae > Ferruginibacter. The sequence goes on from CANGEW010000002.1 coordinate 100,961, forward strand.
ACTTTCAACCCGTTGTAAACTTTCTTTAATTGCATTATCTGGCAGTCCTACTATGAAATAATTTTTACCTTGATTATTTACATCTACCTCAACGGAAATAGTAATGGCGTCTACACCATAAATCGCACTTCCAAAAGTTTTTACAAGCATATGTAAATATCAATGCAAGTTTGAATTGGATGAGGGGAAAATCACAAAATATATAGAAGAATATAACGATAAAGTATAGTTGATTTTACTAAACCTGTGATACTATAAATCAAATTGCAATCTTGATCCATTGTATGAATCAATAATTTTATTGTCTTCAAATACAATATTGCCATTCACCATCGTTTTTGATATGGATGCAGGGAAAGTGAAATTCATGAAGGGGCTCCAACCACATTTATATAATATGTTTTGTTGGGTTACTTGCTGAGGATTTTGTAAGTCCACCATCACTAAGTCGGCAAAATATCCTTCTCTTATGTATCCTCTGTCTTTTATTTTAAAACAATCTGCCACAGCGTGACTCATTTTTTGAGCGATTTTTTCTAATGAAATCACTCCTATTTTATGATAATAAAGCATCAATAACAAAGAGTGTTGTACTAAAGGTAATCCTGAATGTGCTTTTTCATATGGCGCTTCTTTTTCACTAAGTAAATGGGGTGCATGGTCGGTCGCAATGATATCAAGTCTGTCATCTAACAATGCTTTCCAAAGTGCAGCTTTGTGATGAGGGCCTTTAATTGCAGGATTGCATTTTATTTGGTATCCTAATTCTTTATAATCATCGCTCGTAAAATGTAGGTGATGCACACACACTTCCGCTGTAATTCTTTTTTCTTTAATTGGCATCAAGTTTCCAAAAAGTTGTAATTCTTTTTCTGTGCTTATGTGCAGTATATGTAATCTTGTGTTATATTTTTGAGCCATTTTTATAGCTCGCAAAGAAGACTCATAACAAGCGTTTTCATCACGGATAATCGGATGATCTGAGGGTTCTAAATCAAATTTGCTGGCGTGTAGATGATTGTAATTTTGAATAATGATGGTTTCATCTTCACAATGAGTAGCAATGAGTAATTCGCTCTCGCTAAAAATTTTTTCTAGTGTATTAAAGTTATCTACCAGCATATTTCCGGTACTACTACCCATAAATATTTTGATTCCACATATGTCTTTTTTATAGGCATTTGTTTTTAATACTTCTTCCCAGTTGTCATTACTAACACCCATGAAAAATGAGTAGTTTGCAATAGAAGTTTGCGAGGCTGTCTGATATTTTTCTTCCAGCAGTGCATGAGACAATGCATTGGGTATCGTATTGGGCATATCCATGAAAGAGGTAACACCACCGGCTACTGCAGCACGACTTTCTGTAAAAATGGAAGCTTTGTGTGTTAATCCTGGATCTCTAAAATGAACTTGATCGTCTATTACTCCGGGAAAAAGATATTGTCCAGTCCCATCTATTTCTGTAAAATTGCTATCAACAGTGATGTAGGAGTCTATTTTTTCAATGCGGTCTCCTTTTACCAAAACATCACAAGTTTTGATTTCGCCTTCGTTTACTATTGAAATATTTTTAAAAAGATATTTTTTCATACCTTCATATTGTTGTAATTGTTAATTATTAACTGAAATATGCGTTTAAGATATTATTTACTCAAAGTTATTGTTTTTATACTACCTATAAATGTATTTGCACAATCAACTTTCATAACAGAGGGTACAAAAGAGTATCATTTTGTTGATAGATTAGAAATAAAAAACCAAGACTTTACGAATTTTAATTTTTCTGCAATCAAACCTTACTCCAGAAAAAGTATTGTTGATGAAGCAACTTTTTTTGATACGAGTCATGCCTTTCATTTATCGAAAGTAGACCAATATCAATTGAAAAGTTTATTCATGAATAATAAAGAGTGGTATTCTAACACTGATAGTTTCTTTTATAATAAAAAGCCACTTTTACAAAATTTTTATATCACCAAGTCTAATCTTTTTGAGGTTAATCAAAAGGATTTCTTCTTAGTCGTAAATCCTGTAATTGGTATTGAATATGGCAAAGAAAATAATACCAATAAAAAGCTTTTTTTACACTCAAGAGGGGTAACCATAAGAGGAATAATTGCGAATAAAATAGGTTTTGCTGCTTCTATAACTGATAATCAGGAAAGAGGGCCCTCTTATTTTCAGCAACAAATTGCAACATATAAAGCAGTTCCTGGTGTAGGATTTTATAAAGACTATAAGGATGACCCCACTGCAAATGATTATTTTGATGCTCGAGGATATTTCACTTTCAATTTTACCAAGTATATAAATTTTCAAATAGGACACGACAAGAACTTTATTGGAGATGGATATAGAAGCTTGTTCTTGAGTGATTGTGGAAATAGTTACTTATTCACTAAAATCAATACAAAAATCTGGAAACTCAACTATCAAAACTTATTCATGGAGCTCATGCCTCAGTTTAGTAAAAAAGGAGATTCCCTCATTAGCAGAAAATATGCAGCCATTCATCATTTAAGTATGAACGTTACCAAGTGGTTGAATATTGGTTTATTTGAAGGAATTGTATTTGGTAGAAAAGATCATTTTGATTTTCAGTATCTGAATCCAATTATTTTTTATAGACACATTGAAGGTTCTGTGGGTAGCCCAGATAATGCATTAGCGGGTATGGATTTCAAAGCCAATGCATTGCATAGATTTCAGTTTTATGGACAGTTTTTATTAGACGAATTTATTCTTTCAAGAATAAAAGACGAACCTACTAACTGGGCAAATAAATATGGTTTTCAATTAGGTGCAAAGTATATTGATGTTCTTGGAGTAAAAAATTTAGATCTTCAACTAGAATGGAACCGTGTAAGACCATTTACTTATACTCATTCAGATTCAATTAGTAACTACACCCATTATAATCAACCATTAGCGCATCCTTTGGGTGCGAATTTTAATGAAATTATCAGTATTGTAAATTATCAACCATATCCCAAATTAAATATTGATGCTAAATTAATTTTTTACACAAAAGGTATGGATAGCGTTAATACAAATTTTGGTGGAAATATATTTAAGGACTATACTACAAGAAGTGGTGAAAATGATTTTTATATTGGAAGTGGTGACAAAGCTACTTGTATCAATGCTTCTTTAAATGTTGCTTATGAAATCATTCAAAATACTTATTTGGAATGCGGTATTCAATACAGAAATTATAAGCTCCAAACACAATCAGATCCCAATAATAGCACTTCTATTAATATTGGTCTAAGAATGAATTTAAATAGAAGAGTATATGATTATTGATTCTCTTACTCAATAATTATTGAGAAAGAAATCGTTCTTGAAGTGATATCGTCTATGATATTCGAATATTTCAAGTTCTCATCTCTGCTATGTAAGTTTTTAAGTCCCCAACTAATTTTAAGTTCGGGAGAGAGCACAAAAACGGGAAAATAGAAATGAAAGCCTATACCTGCTTCTACGCCGTAATCCATTTTATTTAGTTTTATTTGTTGGTCGGCATTTTTTTCACCAGCATTTGCAGCAAAATCATATTCCATCTTTGCGCCTGCCAATAAATAAACCTTAAAATTATTAATTCGATCACTCGAAAATTTTAGTTCTAGTGGCAATGCCATCGTGATTCCTTGAATAGTCTTTGTAGTAATAGAATCTTCTCCTAACAGTTTGTTTGGATATTTTAAATGATACTCTAATGCTTTTTCAGTGAAAATTAAATCTAAAGGATAAGTTCTAATATCAAAATGCTCACCTAATCTCATATTGACAAGCCACGCTAAATTAATGCCACTACTTTGCAAGCTTTCAACAACTTGTATGCTATCCGAAGCCATGAATAATGGATTGTAGTTAAAATGATAAAATGCTCTATTCGTGCCTAATTTAATGCCAAAATGAAATTTTCTGTAATCGTGATCAGGTAAGTTCAAATCATTATATATCTGACTACTTCCTAGAAAGGGAAGTAGAGAAATGAATGTTGAAAGAATGATTATTTTTCCCCGCAATAAATACTGCATATGCCAAAACTAAGTTTTTTGCTATAATTATTTTTAAATCCTACTCGCTCCAATACATCAATAAATTTTTGTCCTTCTGGAAACTTTTGTATCGATTCGTCTAAGTAAGCATAAGCTTGCTTGTTTTTGGAAAAAATTTTGCCTAAATTGGGAGTAATTACTTTCATGTAAAGCGAATAAATTACTTTTATTATTGGATGAGAGGGTTTGCTAAACTCCAACACTACTAATTTTCCTGATGGTTTCAATACTCTATTAATCTCAGATAATCCTTTTTCTAAATCTTGAAAATTTCTTACTCCAAAAGAAACTGTAACAGCATCAAATGTATTATCAGCAAATTGAATGTCTTCACTATCCCCATTTTGAAGCGTAATAAACTTGCTTAACCCCGCTTCGTGTATTTTTTTTCTCCCCACTTCCATCATCCCATCACTGATATCTATCCCAATGATTTGTTCAGTATTTAAAAAAGCTTGAGCCAAAATAGCCACATCGGCAGTGCCAGTTGCTACGTCTAATAGTTTTTTAGGCGCATTTGCTTTTAATTGTGACAATGCTTTTTTTCTCCAACGAACATCAATACCGGCACTCAGAAAACGATTTAAAAAATCATATTTTCCGGCAATATTATCAAACATAGACTCTACTTGCTTTTTTTTACTAAGCACAGAATCTTTATATGGAACTACAGTATCGTGATCAAATGCATTCATGATATGCAAATATACACTCTTTAAGTCTTTACAATAGTTTGTATGCATATTGAATCTATTAAACTATTTTTGTTTAACAAAATAATAAGATGCGTATAAAGAATGCTGTATATCTAATTAGTAGTCCTGACCTTGACAAATGTCCAAAACCCACACAGCCTGAGTATGCTTTTATTGGAAGAAGCAATGTAGGAAAGTCTTCCTTGATTAATATGTTATGTAATAATGACAAATTAGCAAAAACATCCGCCTCACCTGGAAAAACACAATTAATTAATCATTTTGAAATTACAGGAGTAGGGGCAGGTGATAAAATACATAAATGGTACCTAGTGGATTTACCTGGATATGGCTTTGCTGTTGTAAGTCAACGAAGTAGAAGAAGATGGGAGCAAATGATTGAGAATTATTTAAGAAAAAGAGAGAATTTAACCATGGTTTTTGTATTGATTGATTCTCGTCACAGTCCACAAAAAATTGATTTAAATTTTTTAGAACAATTAAAAAAATGGCAAATTCCTTTTTGTTTAATTTTTACAAAAAGTGATAAGGAAACACAACGTACTGTTAGCAAAAATGTAAAAGATTTCTTAGAGGCCATGAAAAAAACATGGCAGTTTTTACCCCAGCATTTTGTTACAAGCGCCATAAAAAAACACGGGAAGGATAAGATACTAGCTCATATTGAAGAAGTAAACGAGCAATTAGGTCTTTAATGTTAAATAAAAAAGGATCAGCCCCTACAGCTGATCCTCCAACTTACTCATAAACCTACCTTACTGTTTTACAATTCTTTCGGTTTGAATGTTATTATTCATTCCTATCATTTGTATATAATATATTCCATTCGATACATTCCACATATTGATATTATTCATACCTGCATTCCCTTTTCCTGTTTGTATATATCTACCATTTGCATCAAACAATTTATATTGAAAAGTCTCTGTTGCAGTGATAGTCAATTGACTGTTTACCATGTTATTCATTTCAAAAGATTTCGTATTGAGATTTGAACCCCTTATCACTATAATGTTTGAATATCCGATTTCACCTATGCTTGAAGTGATTTTTAAACGATAATATCTGGTCGTTCTCTCTAAAATTGAATAGCTATAATTTCTTTTATCAGTTTCTGCTGATGCAAGTGGCTGAAAATTTTCACCATTATCTGAATATTCAATGATTTGTGATTTGATTGGTTCATCTGAAATGATATTCCAATTCAAAGAGTGTTGATTATGATTTTTTGTTCCATTTAATTTTATTTCATGAATGGCTAATGCAGCTGCAATATTGCCAGTAAGTGTATAACTGCCTATACTTCCGTAGTTGCTAGTAAATGAATTTCCTGTTCCGTCTACTACAAAATAATAGGTGCCCTGACCGAGTGTTGTGTCTATGGAAACAGACATGGTTTCAATAGGATCAAATGTTCTTAACAAATTTTGTGCACCATCAAATAAGTAAATTTTAATATCAAGGTCAGAACCAGAAAAGCTGGTTGCAGCTAAATAAGGTGTAGCATTTAATCGAATACTTGTTGGGTTACTAATATTGAATTTAAATACATCTTTATCTGTGCTTGTACTAATAATACCAGTATTTGAAAAAGTACCAGAACTCAAATTTGGGGTAAATGCATTTTCATTTGTTTCATCACTATAATCATCTGCCTTATAAGTAAATCCATTGGCACTTGTAATAATTCCCAAATTGTCCTGTAAATTACCACAACCTGAAGGTGTCGGTCCATTATTCCAAACCGTCATGTTTCTATTATAACTATTGCCCATAATTGGAGCCCAGCTTGTTTCACCAGTTCCATCTCCAGTATTATATACTTCAACTAAGCTACAGTTGTTATCATACTTTGATTGATGTGATAAGCCAAGGGTATGTCCAATTTCATGACTACAACATTCTGCAATAAATTTTTCATTGTTAGGTCCGAGTCTATCTGTAAAAATAAAACCTGGCGTGTCATCGCCCCATGTAAATGATCCAATATATGAAACTCCGCCAACACCAGTTCTCCAGCTACTAGTTGGAGTTACAATCATTCTGATTCTTTGTGTAATGGGTGCTCTAGAAAACATCACAGAATCTGTGGTAATATTTACATTAAAAGGCCTGAAGTCTTCAGATACACTATTAAAGATTGCTGTAATTTGATCATCAGTTAATGGGGCAGGTGCACATGCAAAAGTTGAACCCCCATTCCATAAAGTACCACTTACTAAATGGCCGTCAAAGTCTAAAAATATCGTTGCGGTTGCTGATGGGTAACTGCTTAATTTAGGTAATGCGTTTACTGCTAAGCTCATGAAAGTTACAATTGCAAAGCAAACGATTTTTGTAAAATTTTTCATAGGGTAGGATTTTGGATGGATTGATACTTAGTAAATCAAGACTGTTTATTGATAGCTACAATCTTGTAAAACATTTTTCATTTCTACTTTTTTGAAAGCATATTTTTCTGATTTTTCGCTTATTAATTCATAGGCATCTGCAGCATTGTTATTCATTATTCTTCCAACATACTTATATGAATGATCTGCTAGTGTGATTTTTGAAACTTGTAATAAGGTGTTATCTAATGCCTCAAATTTTATAAGAACACTTTGCAGATTCTCATACTTCATCGTATTCGATAATACAGTTCCTTTTTGAGAGAAATTATTATCTAAAGTGATAATTGACGTATTGCCTGGTGTCAATGCCATCAAATTTTCTAGATTTTTTGTAGAGAGTTCAAAACGAGCAGGCGCGTTGTTAAAAAAACTATTTACATTATTAGTTTCTTTTTGAGCCCATGCTTGAGAAAACAACAGGCAACTTATTGCAATGAATGATAGGTTTATTAAAGTTTTCATAGGTTGTTTTTTAAAATTGGATTCGGATACATTACTATAACGTAGATGGAATTAGATTAGTATATCTAATTTTTAAAAAATGCCCAAAACACCCATTTTTGGGCGTTTTTACTCGTAGAGGAATAAAAATTTAGTAAAACTACTTAGTAGTCAAATCGTAGATATACTCGGTTTTTTTGAAGGAATTTTGCGCGAATTGTTAATACTTATAATAGAAATCTATCTTGAAAGCCTAGAGACGAGTAAATACAAGTCTCTTTTTTCCCGAATAATGTGTATCGATAGTTAGCAATAATTGTATAAATAAAATCTCTAAAGAATTTTGGAATCACAATAAAGAAATACAATAATCTAATAGGGCCAGCGAGTGATTTAATAATACGAAAAACTGCAGTGGATTTTAAGTATAGTTTGTTTCCTTCTACTAAAACAATAGAATTGGTTTTATCTATTATATAGTCACTGTTTTTTGATAATAATTCACTTGCTATAGCGCTTTGTAAAGCAGCGAACAAAAATTTTTTATTGGGATCAAATTTTATTATCAAATGAACAGCACTATTACATAAAATGCAATTGCCATCAAATAAGATAATGCTTCTTAATTCCATATAAAAAAAAAGGCGGAATTTTTTCCGCCATAAAATATTGTATGTGAAGATTACACTAGCATTGTAACAGGGTTCTCAATAAATTTCTTGAGTGTTTGTAAGAAAGAAGCTCCTACAGCTCCGTCTACACTTCTGTGATCACAACTTAATGTAAGTTTCATTACATTCGTTACAGCAAAACCATCTCCTTTTTTGATTACAACTTCTTTAATTCTTCCAACAGCTAAAATGCAGCTATCTGGTGGATTAATGATGGCAGTAAACTCTTCAATGTCCATCATTCCTAAATTAGAGATAGTAAACGTATTGCCACTAAATTCAGCAGGTTGTAATTTTTTATCTTTAGCTTTTGCGTATAAACTTTTTGCTTCTGTAGCAATTTGAGATAAGGATTTTTGATCAGCAAATTTGATTACGGGTACTATTAGTCCTTCAGGCATAGCAACGGCAGAACCAATATGTATGTGATGATTTCGACGAATGAAATCGTTCATCCAACTGCTGTTAGCGTCAGGATGTTGACGAAGTGCCATTGCAGCAGCTTTAATGATCATATCGTTGAAAGATACTTTAACAGGACTTACTTCATTAATAGAAGTTCTAGCAGCCATTGCATTATCCATGTTGATTTCCATGGTAAGATAAAAATGTGGCGCGCTGAATTTGCTCTCACCCAATCTGCGTGCAATTGTTTTGCGCATTTGTGTAAGTGGAATATCGGTAAAACCTTCTTCTGTGCTTGGAACAAAGTTAAATACAGGTGTAGATTCTGATTTTGATGCTGTTGGGGTATATTGTTCAATATCTTTTTTTATAACTCTACCACCATCACCACTACCTGATAATTTTGAAATATCAATTCCTTTATCTGCTGCAATTTTTTTTGCTAGAGGAGAAGCCTTTATTCTTTCATCAGAAAAGTCAATGACAGGCGTTGATGCAGTTGGTGCTGTTGTTATCTCTTTTTCTGAAGTATTTGCTGATTTAGTATCTGAAGCAGCAACAGCAGGGGCTACCACTTCTACTAATAACGATTCGTATGCTTCTCCCTCTTTACCAACAACTGCTAATATCCCATCAACCTTAACAGCTTTACCCGCTTCTACACCAATATATAGGAGTGTTCCTTCGTTGTAACTTTCAAGCTCCATTGTTGCTTTATCAGTTTCAACGTCCGCTAAAACATCACCAGGCTTTATTTTATCGCCAACTTTCTTATTCCAAGAAACAATAATTCCTTCAGCCATCGTGTCACTTAAACGGGGCATTCTAATTACCTCTGCCATATCTTTTATTTATAGTTATTAATTTGATGCACGAAAATAATATAAAATCAGGAAAATCAACGAGTTGTTTTCCAAAGTTCTCTCAAAAATGACTATTACATTAGAAACTGTTTAATATCCGACCTCTAATTTTAGTTTTTCTTTCAAATCCTTTAAATGTGGATGTTTTTCAGACAATATTTTATATAATTCCTTGCTATTAATAGTTGGCTGAACTACAGTATCCGAATTTTCTTTTTCTTCTAAAATGATTTGAAATTTGATTTGTCGGTTATGAAAGAATTTTTGAAAAAAGTCAATCAGGGGTGCTCTTTCTGCTTCAATAAACTTCATTTGAATGTTACTTTCTGTCACAATATCAAATGAAATATCATCAATTGTTCGTAATTGAGCAAAAATAAAATTGGTAACAGCAGAGTGATTTCCTTTTTCTCTTAATTTTTCAATATAACTCTCCCAGGCTTCTTTTAACAGATTATCTGTCAAGGTTTTGGCTGCATTAACAGCATTATTTTGTAGTGCAATTTTCTCTCTTATTTTTTGAAGTGAACCTAATTGAGTTGTGTTTGTGATTGGAGCACTTGTGGTTTCATTACGTACCTCTTTCTTTTTTTCCGAAGTCAAATTCGGCTTTTCAATGACGAGAGTAGCATTGATATGTGTAACTTTTATATTATTTTTTTGCGGTTGATTAATAGGTTCAATAGGGATAAATCCCACTGATTTAAATTGAACAGCTTTGCTAGTATCAGTTATTTTTTTTTTCTCTACAGCTCCATCATGTATTGTTAGTTGTATGGCTTGGTTTAAATAACAGAGTTTGATTAGCAATAATTCAACATGTAGTTTTTTATTTCTTGCTTGCTTGTAATTGATAATAGCGTCATTAATAATATGTAATGCAGAAATTAACCAGCCATAATCAATGGTCTTGGCATTTTCGACAAATTTTTCTTTAAAATCATCCGCTACATCTAATAAAACAGAAGCCTTTGGATCTCTACAAACCAAAAGATTTCTTAAAAAGTCAGCGAACCCTTCTAATACAGTATCTCCTTCAAATCCTTTTTGATTAATTTCATCAAAAAGAAGCATAGCATCTGCAAATTGTTGCTTTTGCATTTGACTAATTAATTGGAAATAATAATCTTCATCTAATATATTCAGATGTTCTAGTGTATTGGAGTAAGTTAACTTTCCTTCTGTGAAACTGACTATTTTATCTAAGATACTCAACGCATCTCTCATACAGCCTTCACTTTTTTGTGCAATTACATGCAAGGCAGCAGATTCTGCTGTTATATGCTCTTTTGCGGCAATTTCTTGAAGGTGTGTAACTGTATCGTTGGTTGTTATACGCTTAAAATCAAATATCTGACAACGGCTTAAAATGGTGGGTAATATTTTATGCTTTTCGGTGGTTGCTAAAATAAAAATGGCAAACGGAGGAGGCTCTTCCAAAGTTTTTAAAAACGCATTAAAAGCAGCTTGACTGAGCATATGAACCTCATCTACAATATATACTTTATAGGCTCCGGCTTGAGGTGCAAATCGTACCTGTTCAACTAGAGATCTTATATCGTCAACAGAGTTATTGCTGGCGGCGTCAAGTTCATGAATATTAAATGAACTTCCATTATCAAAAGAAACACAACTATTACATTTATTACAAGCCTCTCCTTCTTTTGTTCTTTTTTCGCAGTTAATGGTTTTAGCTAAAATACGAGCACAAGAAGTTTTACCTACTCCTCTTGGACCACAAAATAAAAAAGCATGTGCCAATTGATTATTGTTGATGGCATTTTTAAGTGTAGTGGTAATATGAGATTGTCCCACTACTGTACTGAAATTTTGGGGCCTATATTTTCTGGCAGAAACGATAAATTTTTCCATATCAAATTAATACTGCTAAACTAAACTAAAGTTAGCAAGTTGTCATCAATTTATTATGAACCAGCTATTAAATTATCGGATGTCTTTGAAAGGGGATATTTCTGTCAAAATTATATCGGTAAGTAGTTAGTTTTCTGGTTATAAACACATCTCCCAAGCTTTTTGCCATATTTATCATTTTGGGATTAAAATCTCCAATCCATTGCATTTCAAAGGTGGTGTAGTGCTTAGCTTTAGTAGCCATTGTTTTTGCTGCTTCTCCTACAATAAAGGCATCTATTCCTTTTGCTTGGTATTCTGGAATGATCCCAAAAACCATTCCGGTGAATTTGGTATTTTTTTGAAAAACGGTAAGCCATAAGAAGTAAAACTTTTGAAAAATTCCAAATTTTCCATGAAGATGTTTAAACCATTGATTTAAGTCGGGTATATTGATAAACATTCCTATGGGAATGTCATGATGATAAGCAAACCAAATGATTTTTTCATCTATTACAGGTTTCATTTTCTTAAACATTAATAATACTTGCTCATTCGAAAGTTGTTTCATTCCTCCGTGGCCTGCCCAAGCTTTATTATAGATTTCTGTAAAGTCTGCAGCATATTTTTTGAGGTTTTTTTTCTCGATATTCCTAACAATATAATTAGGGTCGTTGCTTATGATTCGATGTCTTTCAATGATTTTTTCTGGAAAATTTTTATGAGGGTTCATCCCAAAGCACCATTGTTCATAAAAAGGTAAAAATCCGTAAGATTCTATGAGTGTTTTATAATAAGGTGGGTTATAATTCATGCAATAGAGAGGAGAGCTGAATCCTTCTGTGACTAGTCCCCACCATCGATCTCTTTCCCCAAAATTGATAGGTCCATCCATGGCTTGCATCTTTTCTTGAAGTAGCCAATGTTTAGCATTGTCAAACAATAAATCCGCTGCATCCTGATTATCAATACACTCAAAAAAACCAATTCCTCCTACAGGAAATTCGTCTCCTTTATTTTTGTATTTTTTATTGACAAACGCTGCAATTCTTCCAATGGGCCTCTTATGATTATTTAACAACACCCATCTTTGTATTTTCCCAAAGCGAAAGGCTTTGTTTTTCTTAACATCAAAAACTTCTTCCAAATCTTTACGTAAGGGCTGAATCCATAGTGGATCATTTGCGTAAATGAGAGAAGGAACATTTAAAAAAAGTTCAGAAGCTGTTTTATCTAAAACAGGAAATATTTGCATGAAATAAAAATAGTTAAAATTGTAATAAGCTATTTGTATAAATTCTTCCTTAATTCATTGGCTGTTTGGCTTGATCCATCGTGACTCCAACCAGGAGGCATAAACAAATATTTGAGCTTAGTGAATACATTTGTTTTTTTAGACAAATCCTTGCAGATGGCTTGCCACTCATGAAAAATTAATCGAAAGGGATTGTTAGAAAAAACAATCGGTTTTGTTAAGCCATACCTAACAGGTTCTTCATCCAATTCCTCTTGAAAAGTACCGAAAATCTTATCCCAGATAATTAGGCACATCCCCATGTTTTTGTCCAAATAAATAATATTACTTGCATGATGAACTCTATGATGAGAGGGGCTTACGAAAACTGCTTCAAACCATGTTGGCATTTTTTTAATATATTGAGTATGCACTAAAATTCCATAGGTTTGTGTAACCGCATACATGAAAATTATATCGATAGGATTGAAACCTACAAAAGTGAGAGGGATAAAATAAATAAATCGGTATACAGGTTGAAATACAGAAGAACGAAATCCTGTTGTCAGGTTAAATTCTTCAGAAGAATGATGTGTGACATGAACCGCCCAAAAAACTCTGCAATAGTGGTCTACTCGATGTTCAAGATAAAATGCAAGATCTTCTAAAATAAACAAAGAACCCCAATAGATCCAAGGATTGTGTATTTGATAGAAAGAATGTTTAAAGCACCATAATAAAACTCCAACATAAAAAAGAGATCGTAAAACAAAATCAAGACATGCGTTAAGTAATGTAAGTACTACGTTTTCTAAGGTGCTTCTAAAGCTATAATATTTTTTATGCTGATAATTACTTAAGATGATTTCAATACCCATAAGAATTGCATATAGAGGTATAGAAAATAATAAAAAAAGGGTTTCTTTAGCAACTTGCATAAAAAACTAAACTAAAATAAAGGAAAAGCTATTTAAATAAGAGTGCTAAAAATTAGACAGACATAATTTCTTTTTCTTTTGCTGCTAAATGCTTTTCAACAAGTGCAATAAATTTATCTGTTGCCTCTTGTACTTCTTTTTCCGCATCTTTACAGGCGTCCTCACTTAGTCCATCTTTTTGTAATTTTTTGATTTGTTCAATTGCATCTCTTCTTATATTTCGGATGGCAATTTTGGCGTTTTCTCCTTCTCCATTGCAACGTTTTACTAATTCTTTTCTACGCTCTTCAGTTAGGGGGGGTAAGAATAAACGAATTGTGTTACCATCATTTTGGGGTGTTATTCCAATATTAGCAGCCATGATGCCTTTTTCAATTGCTTGAAGCATGGTTTTTTCCCAAGGCTGAATGGATATAGTTCTGGCATCTAATACGGTAACATTTGCCACTTGATTCAGGGCAGTCGGGTTGCCATAATAATCCACCATAATTCCATCTAACATCCCAGGTGATGCTTTCCCAGCACGAATTTTTGTTAGTTCACTTTCAAGATGATGGATGGCCCTACTCATTGAGGCAGAATTATCACTAAGAATTTGAATAACGTCAGACATAAATTATTTTATAAAATAAAAAGATAAAAAGCAAAAATAAAGTAACTTGATTTTGATAATTATATTATCTCTATCGTATCCTTTGTAAAACTAAGGTATGATTCCGATTTTGAAAATGGCTCTGTTTTCACTCTTGTTTCTTCGGCTTTGTTTAATTTGGATTTCTTAACAAACTCTATGATTCCAATAAAAGCTACGCATAACATTAAAATTGAACCAAGTAGATATGTTGTTCCTATTTGTTTTATGAAAAAAGAAAATAAAACAATGAAAATATTAGCAGATAAACAAACAAAGGTTGTTTGTTTATGAGATAAACCCAAATCCAGAATTTTGTGATGTATATGATTTCTATCAGGACTAAAAGGAGATCTACCACTGAATATTCTTATAGCGAACACACGCAAAGTATCAAACAAGGGCAAAATTAAGATTGCAAAACCTATAGCAGGTGCGGCAGAAACAGGTAAAGCAACACCTGGAGTTAGTGAGACGCTAATAAATTTTATTACTAAAATAGAATTTATGATTCCAACAATGAGGGACCCGGTATCTCCCATAAAAATTTTTGCAGGTGCAAAGTTGTAAATCAAGAATCCCATCAGGCTTCCTGTCAAAGCAAACGCCATTATCGCAAAAAATTGCTCTCCAATAGTGTAAAAATAACTACCAAAAATAATTGTCGATAATACACCTATACTACCTGCTAATCCGTCAATCCCATCAATTAAATTAAATGAATTGGTAATTACAACTATGGTAAATAAAGACAATAAAAAACTAGCACTTTCTGGAATTTGATAAATTCCGAAAAGGCCATTCATATTGTTTATTTGGATTCCTGCAAATTTGATAAGAATGATAGCTGCTACTACTTGTCCAACGAATTTTTTACTTGCAGAAATAATGAGTAAATCGTCTTTTATACCCAGAAAAAAGATAATTACAAATGCTGCAATGAAGTATTGTAAAGAGTTATTACCAGATTGGGGCACGCTTAGTAATAGTGACATGATAAACCCTGCAAAAATTCCTAGCCCCCCAAGCGTAGGGATTACCATTTTGTGGATTTTTCTTTCTTCTGGTTGGTCAAAAAGCTTTTTCTCTTTTGCAATTTGAATAATTATAGGTATGGCAAAGAAAACAATCGTGAAAGAAAGAACAATTGACAAGATAATATAATCCATATAGCCTAATTAATTTAAGTAGCTAGTAATTAATGCTTTTCTAAAAAATGCAATATTAGTATGAACTAAATGTGATTTTTAGAATCGCTAAGTTAATGAAATTTTTTCATCCATTTTCTATAAAATAACCCTAATTCTTATCATTTTTTGGTCTTTGGGATATATTGAATTAGGTTTGTGATTGATAAAAATTAACAAATTTTATGCAAGATTTACAAAAAATTGCTAGTCAGGTAAGAAGAGATATAGTAAGAATGGTTCATGCCGTTCAAAGTGGACATCCTGGCGGTTCTCTAGGTTGTGCTGATTTTTTGACAGCATTATATTTTAATGTTATGAAACACAATGCTAATTTTAGTATGGATGGACGAGGTGAGGATCTTTTTTTTCTAAGTAATGGTCATATTTCTCCACTTCTATATAGTTGTTTGGCTCGGAGTGGATACTTTGATGTAACTGAGTTAGCAACTTTCCGTAAAATTAATAGCCGTTTACAAGGCCATCCAACTACCCATGATCGTTTACCGGGTGTAAGAATGTCTAGTGGATCTTTAGGCCAGGGTTTAAGTGTTGCCATTGGTGCAGCCTTGACAAAAAAATTAGAAAACGATCCGCAAATTGTATACTCGCTTCATGGAGATGGTGAGCTTGATGAGGGTCAAAATTGGGAAGCTATTTTGTTTGCAGCACATAAAAAAGTTGACAATTTAATTGCAACAATTGATTGCAACGGTCAACAAATAGATGGTTCCACAAATGAGGTTATGCAACTAGGTAACTTACAAGCAAAATTTGAAGCATTTGATTGGCTAACATTAGAAATGGATGGCAATGAAATGGAATCAATTTTGAATGGATTGACTCAAGCAAAAAGCATGCTTGGTAAAGGAAAGCCTGTGGTTATTCTTATGAAGACTGTCATGGGGAAAGGAGTTAGCTTTATGGAAGGCACACATGAGTGGCATGGAATTGCGCCCAATGACGAGCAATTGAAACTTGCTTTAGAAGAACTATCAGAAACATTAGGCGATTATTAATATTATCTTAGTTGTAATACTTCTTTTGATCCTTTTACTGAAGGAATCCACGAGGCAACCAATGTAATTACAATTGAAGTGAAAACAACCAACAGCACATCTATCCCAACTATTTTAATTGGAAAATAATCAATTAGGAAGGTGCCTCCTTGCAATTTTATTAATTTGTATTTCATTTGGACATAGCAAATGAGTAAGCTAAAGCCAACTCCAGTTAAAGTACCAATTAATCCAAGTAAAAGACCTTCCGTTAGAAATATTTTTGTTGTCATTCTTTTGGTGGCACCCATACTTTTGAGGATAGCAATATCCATTTTTTTTTCTAACACCAACATACTTAACGCGCTAATCATATTAAAGGCTGCGATAATTAGTATTAACGTTAGAATAGCAAAAATGGCCCATTTTTCAGTTTTCATTGTTCGATATAAGCTCTCATTTTGCTCATATCTAGTCAATACTTTGAACTTGGATCCCATTATCTGTTGAATAGCTACTTGAGTTGCTTTTTGCTCTTCTGTTTTTTTTAATTTTATTTCAATTGCAGAAAACTCATTTTCTGAAAATCCAGATAGTTGTTTTAATAACTCTACATTCGTAATGGCGTATGTGTTATCAAAATCTTGTTGAATGGAAAAAGAACCGGAGGGCCTGATTGTCGTCTCGCTAATAGCGTTGGTAACATCAGAACTTACTGCATCTTTTTTGGGAGAGAGCAAAGTTAATATTTCGGGTTCTAATGTACTATCTAATTGTATACCTGTAGCATTTTGTATGCCAGCACCTATTACGATTGTAGGATTTTCCACTGTTCCTAGATCAAAAGAACCGCGTATGATTTTTGATTCAATGTTTGTTACTTTTTTAAAACAAGAATCTACTCCTTTTAGCTGAACTACAGATTGTAATTCTCCATTTTGTAATAATGCTTTTTCTTCAACTAACAGAGAAGCACAATCGATGTTTGTTATAGATTTTAATTTTTTGAATTTTGTTTGATCTAAAATAAATGTTTTACCTGTTACAGGTATAATTTTCATGTCAGTATAAAAACTGGCATATAACGACTGAACCAAGTCTTCAAATCCGTTAAACACACTTAATACAAGGATTTGGCAACATGTAGCGAATGCGATAACACATGTAGTAACCCAAGCAATGATATTTATGGCATTTGCAGATTTTTTAGCTTTAAAATACCTCCATGCAAAAGTCAAATACATTTGTTCAAAAAGGTTGGTTGATTATTTTTTTTCCTCTTTCTTAATTTCTTTAAAAAGTTGTTCCATTTTATCCACATAATCTAATGTGTCATCAATGTAGAAATTTAGCTGAGGCATGGATCGTAATTGATGTCTTACTCTTGTGGTTAATTCTCTTTTTATTTCCCAAGCTTTTTCTTGGATGTGTTTTAGTGTTTTTTGAGAATCATTTATTTTATAGAAACTTAAATATATTCTAGCATCAAATAAATCAGGGGTAATTTTTACAGTTGAGATGGAAATCATTCCACCATCGATCATAGATAGCCCTAGTCTTTGAAAAATATCATTCAGCTCTTTTTCTAAAACGGCTGCAACTTGTTTCTGTCTTTTTCCTTCTATCATAATCAATATATTATTATCTGATGCAAATGTAAGTAGTTTGAAAAGATCTTATTACAATTTCAATTAAAGCCATTTGTGATAAATCGCAGCATTTATAAATGCATTCAAACAAAAAAGAGGATTTCTGGTTAGAAATCCTCTTTTTTATTATGAGATAAGTTGAATGTTATTTTACATTACTCATTTTTGCTTCAATACTTAATGTAGCGTGAGGAACGGCTCTTAATCGTGCTTTATCAATTAATTTCCCAGTTACTCTACAAACACCATAAGTTTTGTTTTCTATCCTCATCAAAGCCTTCTCTAAATGATCAATAAAAGTAATTTGACGACTTGCCATTTGACCTAATTGCTCTCTTTCCATGCTCAAACTTCCATCTTCCATGGTCATGTATCTATTTTCACTTTCATCTCCTCCCGTTTCATCTTTTCTTGTAATTAAACCTTGCAAGTAGTGAAGTTCTTTTTTGGCAGCTTCCAACTTTCTAAGAATTAGTTCTTTGAATTCAAACAATTCAGAATCCGAATACCTTACAATGGGAGCACCTGGATCATTTTTTTGACGATCCAATACTGACTTTGTAAAATCGGGTTGATATGCTCTAGAGCTTTTAGTGTTAATTTTTGGAACAACTACTGGCTTTGCTGGAGTGATTTTTATGTCTTTAGGGTTTTTTGCCACCACTTTTTTTACAAATACTGGCGGTGTTGGTTTTACTACTACTTTATCAATTTCGTCTCTTTTTTTGACTGCTTCTGGCTTTTTGGTTGGCACAACTGGTTTAGCAGCCTTAATGGGTGCTTTTTTCAAAACATTTTTTTTGACAATTGTTTTTGCGATTGTCTTAGTTGTAGCCACCACTTTTTTAGTTGTTACTTTTGCTACCTTTTTTACGGGAACCGCTTTCTTGGCAACCGGTTTTTTAGGAGCTATTTTTTTTGTTGGTGCTTTTACCACTTTTTTTATGGGAGCTTTTTTTGCGACTGGTTTTGAAATAGCTTTTTTGGGTGTGGCTTTCCCAGGTTTTACAGGTGCTTTTTTTGCAGCAGATTTTTTAACAACTGGTTTTGCTGTTTTTTTTGCCGGAACGACTTTTTTTGCTGCTGGTTTAG
The DNA here is from genome assembly GCA_947452965.1 of Chitinophagaceae bacterium. Taxonomy (GTDB): domain Bacteria; phylum Bacteroidota; class Bacteroidia; order Chitinophagales; family Chitinophagaceae; genus Ferruginibacter. The sequence continues at coordinate 120,097 of CANGEW010000002.1, forward strand.
CTTTTGCTTTAACTGGAGCAGGTTTTTTGGCGGCCACTTTTTTTACAGGTTTTTTGGTTGCCATAACAAATTACTTTTTATTTACATGAACAGTAAGGGTAACATCGTTTACTTCGATAGATGTCCCCGAAGCCAAAACCGGAGAAAACTCCAGTTCATCAGCTAAAATTTCCTGGCAAATATACTCTTTAAAATCTATTAAAGAGTCCCTCAATTCATCATTTTCTTTAATGTGAACAACAATTCTGTCTGTTAATTCATATCCGTTTTCTTTTCTGATGTTTTGAATTCTGTTTACAAACTCTCTCGCATTTCCTTCATTTTGAAGCACTTGTGTAATAGTAATGTCTAGCGCGACCGTTAAAAAACCTCTGTTTGCCAACTCATATCCGGGTATATTATCCGTGATAATTTCAAGGTCTTCAATGTTAATAACTATGGGTTCTTCGCCTTTTTCTACCTGGGATGGATTCAAAATATAGTCTCCTTTTTGTACCAATTCGATTTGTGCGTTGTTGAATTTTTCAATTTCGCCCGCAGCCCATTTCATTTTTGGGCCTAGTTTTTTTCCTAAGGTTTTGAAATTAGCTTTTGCCTTTTTTCTAATGAAATTGTTGTTGGCATCCAAAATCTCAATTTCTTTAATATTGGTTTCATTTTTGATGATGTCTTCAATCAATTTGATGTTTTGCACCATTTCGTGATCCATAGCTGGAATAAATACTTTTTGTAATGGCTGTCTAACTTTGATATTCACTTTTTTACGAATAGACAAGATTAATGAGCAAGTATCTTGTGCTAATTGCATTCTTTTTTCCAGAGCCAAGTTGATTGCGCTTGGATGATTCTTAGGAAAATCGGTATGGTGAACCGACTCTTTGTCGAATCTGCCTGAAACGGCATTTAGATTTTCAAATAGCCAATCAGCAAAAAATGGTGCGATAGGTGCCATTAACTGACTGATAGTTTCTAAACATTCATATAGTGTTTGATATGCACATTTTTTATCATGCTCATATTCACCTTTCCAGAATCGTCTTCTGCAGAGACGTACATACCAATTGCTCAATTGAGAATCGACAAACTCTTCAATGGCTCTGCCTGCTTGCGTAGGTTCATAAGCATCTAAGTTTTCTGTTACATTTTTAATCAAACTGTTCAAAGAAGAGATGATCCATTGGTCAATTTCCGGACGATCTTGTAAAGGAATAGGAGCTTCGTTATAATTGAACCCATCTACATTTGCATATAGCGCCAAGAACTGATACGTATTGTAAAGTGTTCCAAAGAACTTTCTTTGAACTTCTTTGATACCTTCTTCATCAAATTTTAAACTATCCCATGGTGAAGCATTGGTAATTAAATACCAGCGTGTAGCATCAGCTCCATAATGATTGATGGTTTCAAAAGGATCCACCACATTGCCCAATCTTTTACTCATTTTATTACCTGCCTTATCCAGTACCAAACCATTGCTTACAACTGTTTTGTAGGCAACGCTATCAAATAACAGAACGGCTAGTGCATGTAATGTGTAAAACCAGCCTCTTGTTTGATCTACACCTTCGGCAATAAAATCTGCAGGAAAATTTTGTTCAAACGTTTCTTTATTTTCAAAAGGGAAATGCCATTGTGCATATGGCATGGCGCCACTGTCAAACCAAACATCAATCAAATCCGGAACTCTTTTCATAGGCTTGCCCGAATCGCTAACCAGAACAATATTATCTACAAAGGGTTTATGCAGATCGGATGTAATGTGATCAATGTATGCATCAACGTTAGTATTGCTATCAACTGTAAAACACCCTGCAGCATATGACTTTTGCAAAGCTTTTTTCAATTCTTCCACAGAGCCAATGCAAACTTGCTCTGTTCCGTCTTCGGTTTTCCAAATGGGCAATGGAGTACCCCAATAGCGGCTACGGCTAAGGTTCCAATCAACCATATTCTCCAGCCAGTTACCAAATCGACCTGTTCCAGTACTTGCCGGCTTCCATTGAATCGTTTTGTTTAATTCAACCATTCTTTCTTTGGCAGCGGTTGTCTTGATAAACCATGCGTCAAGCGGATAATAAATAATGGGTTTATCAGTTCTCCAACAATGCGGATAACTATGTTCGTATTTTTCAACTTTGAAAGCCCTATTTTCTTTTTTCAATCTAACAGAGATGTCTATGTTAACATCTACATAATTGGGGTCGTCTTTATAATTTTTTACATAACGTCCGCTGAATTCACCTAGACCATCTACAAACTTTCCTTGTTTGTCAACCAATGTTAAAATACCAATATTGTTTTTCTTACCAACCTTATAGTCATCAGCTCCAAAAGCCGGGGCCGTGTGAACAATACCTGTACCATCTTCTGTAGTAACAAAATCACCCGTGATTACTCTAAATGGTTTTGCTTCAGGCGTTTCTTCCAAAATTTTCGCCAAGGTATTGGCTTCGAAAGGTAGTAATTGTTCATACGATAAGCCTTCTAAATCTTTTCCAGTGAAGGAACTTACGACTTTCCAGGGAATCAATTTATCACCTTCTTTATAATTTTCAAAAGATGCATTTTCTCCCTCAGATTTGAAATGTTTACCTAAGAGGCTTTTTGCAAGAACTACATTGTTTGGTAAAAAGGTATATGGATTGAAAGTGCTTACTAAAACATATTCGATCTCAGGACCAACCGTCAAACCTAGGTTGGAAGGTAATGTCCATGGGGTGGTTGTCCATGCCATTAAATAAAAATCTTGTTCTGCATTGGCGCCTAACATGTTTCTCAAAGCAATGCTCATGGAAATATTCACGGCTTTGAACATCACTACGGCACTGGTATCTTTTACATCTTTATAAGTACCCGGTTGATTAAGTTCGTGAGAGGAAAGTCCGGTTCCAGCAGCAGGTGAATAGGGTTGAATACTTACGCTTTCATATAGATAACCTTTCTTAAACAGTTCGCTTAAGCACCACCATAGTGATTCGATGTAGTTATTTTCAAAGGTTACATAAGGTTGTTTCAAATCAACCCAGTAGCCCATTTTTTGCGTGATATCGTCCCATTTGTCTTTGAACTGCATCACCACTTCGCGGCATTTTTTATTATAGTCTTCAACAGAAATTTTAGTTCCGATATCTTCTTTGGTGATACCCAGTTGCTTCTCAACGCCTAATTCAACTGGTAATCCATGAGTATCCCATCCTCCTTTTCTTTTCACTTGAAATCCTTGCATCGTTTTGTAACGGCATACCATATCTTTCAGTGTTCGTGAAATAACGTGGTGAATACCGGGCATACCATTGGCACTAGGTGGTCCCTCAAAAAAAACAAACGGCTTTTTTCCTTCTCGTAAGCTGATGCTTTTTTCAAAAGATTGCTCTTGCTTCCATTTTTCTAGAATCTCTCTACTGATGTTTGGGAGATTGAGTTGTTGGTATTCTTTATATTTCGCTGCCATAGTAAAACGTAGATAAAATAAAGTCGCGAAGTTAATGAATTACTGATGAATTCAGTGGGAGTTGGGCTTTAGAAAACCTTGTTGAGAAATGAACTGCACTTATCTAACCAATAATTCGCAAGGTTTTAGGCCTGTGTGGTTTTTAAAAGCAGTGCTAAAATGAGAAATGGAGGAATAGCCCAAAAGTTCTGACACTTCCGTTACGGTAAGTCCTTTGTCATACAACAGATACTTGGCATGTTCCATGCGTTGGCCTTGATAAAAATCAAATATGGTGGTTCCGAAGATTTCTTTAAACCCTTTTTTCAGATAACATTCATTGATAGCCACTTTCCTACTCAAAGCCTTTATGGTAAGGGGCGTTCCGATATGTTGCAACAATATTTCTCGGGCTTGTAAGATTTTTTCACGGTCTTCTTGGTTGGTTAAAAACTTACAATTAAAACGGGTTTCATCCTTATAGCCCAGCATACAATCTGTAGCGTACAGCAGGATGATCTGCGTTTGTGCGTTGATGAAAATATTTTCCTTCGTATCTGTATAATCATGATTTAACAGGGCTTGAATGGCACTGTAGGTTTTGCTGCAAACGGGACTAATTTTTGAAAAAGAATCAGTCATGGTAAAAGAAACCACTTTCTCAAATGCAGAGTCTTCGTTTTTATGGGCTTTTGCAAACTGTGTAAGATAAGCTGGGGTATAAGTAAAACTTAGGACATCAACAGATTCAATTTTTTCAATGCAGTTCGTTGAACCATTGAATTTGCAAAAGTCGCACTCAGCTTGTTTTTCGCGGCAATAGAAGTTGCCCGATACGCAGAATCTTAGTTCAAGATAGTTTTCCTCTGGTTTGTTTTTGTTGTAGTGATATTTTAGTATGCTAGTGCTTTCAATGTTCCAATGAGGCTGTTTGCGAAGGCGTTTGATGCTGTATTTAACGGATCCGGGAATGTTTCGTTCCAAATCTTGCAATAAGTCTACTTCGTTGGTTAACAAAGGTGTGTTATTTGCTACATCTAATATGTTTTGGAGTTGTTGCATTGGGGTAACAAAGATACTATTGCGTTTGGCATAAATCCTAATTTGTAAAGTTTCCGGGAGGGAAGTTTATGATTATGTTAGTACTATTTCGTGTCGACACGCGGGGGGTGGACAAAAAATTGGTTTAAAGGTTGAAGGATTAAGAGTTTGGGGGTTCATGTTCCAAAAGTTCAAGATGTTAGAGTAAACTACTATTCAAACCTTTGAAAAAAGAAAATATTGGCCTGTTTCGTGTCGACACGCACATAAGGTAAAAATTGTATGTATATTAGCCAAAAATATACTTCGATGAAAAAGCACTTATCATTTTTATTTTTTGTGTTTTTACTTTTAACTTTTGAATATACTTCAGCCCAAAACGTTGGTATTGGAACTAACACCCCAGAAGCTTCTGCCCAACTGGATGTAACGTCAACGAGTAGGGGCTTATTACCTCCACGCATGACCTATGCACAGCGTAATGCGATTGTAAGTCCTGCTGCAGGATTGATTATTTATTGTACTGATTGTGCCTACGGAGAAATGCAATATTATAATGGAACCAATTGGATTAATATGGCAGTAGGTTTAGGCTCTGTACCATTTATAGCTCCAACCGTTACTACAGCTTCTGTAAGTTCTATTACAAATACAACAGCTATTTGCGGAGGCACCGTAACCGCTGATGGTGGAGCCACTGTAACCACAAGGGGCGTGGTATGGAGTACAAGCCCATCACCAACAATAGCATTGAACACTAAAACAACTGATGGTACAGGAACAGGCAGTTATACCAGCAATATAACAGGGTTAACTCCAAATACGACTTATTACGTAAGGGCTTACGCCACCAATATTGCAGGTACATCATATGGAATTGAGCAAAATTTTACAACCACCACATCAGGAGGCACTACAAATTTATCGAGTGTAACAATATGCAATCAAACGTGGACCACACAGAATTTGAGCGTTAGCAGATATAGAAATGGGGATGTGATACCCCAGGTTACTGACGCTACACAATGGCAAAATTTGACTACAGGCGCTTGGTGTTGGTATAATAATGATAGCGCCACTTATGCTGCTACATATGGAAGATTGTATAACTGGTATGCTGTGAACGACCCCAGAGGTTTAGCTCCAATAGGGTGGCACGTACCTACAGATGCAGAATGGAACAAACTGGTAAAATGTATTGACCCTGCAGCAGATACAACATTAAGTGGTTCCCAAAGTGCCACAGCAGGCGGTGCTATGAAGGAAGCCGGAACAAGTCATTGGCTAAGCCCTAATACCGGAGCTACAAATAGCAGTGGCTTTGCAGGCCTTCCGGGTGGCTACCGTAACTACGATGGGACGTTCGACGACGTTGGCGACTACGGAGTCTGGTGGAGTTCTACAGAGTACGGTACAGCATTCGCCTGGTCCCGCTTCCTGAACTACTACTATGCTGATGTGGCCAGGAACTACGGCTACGACAAGACGTACGGGTTTTCTGTGCGTTTAGTCAGGGATTAAGGCCGCAGGCCCTTGCCTATTTGTCTATTTGACTATTTCCCTGCATTCGCGTAAGCGATATGCAGGGTGAAAAATACCCCGCGAAGCGGGGTCGAAATTGGAATTTAGCACTTTCGGTGAGGTTTTAAAGGTTTTATATTCCAAAAGTTAACCTCTTCAACTTCTTACCTGTCGAACCTCTGAAAAAGAGTTAAGTTCCAAAGGTTAAAAAGGTTCCATGTTCCAAAGTTCCAAATATTAATCTCTCTAACTTCTGAAACAGTGTAAGATTGTTCCAAAGGTTGAAAAGGTTCCATGTTCCAAAGGTTCAATATTTGAAAACTCTTAAACAATCCTAAAACGGCACTGTCATATCCATTTTATACCCATCCCAATCTCTGCAAAACCGCCTAATTATTTTTCCCCAAAACAATGTGAAAAAAGGTGTAAAAAACCGTTGAAATAAATCTCCAAAGCCCCTTTATTTTCGGTATATTTGTCAGAATATGATATTATTCATTAAAAGCGTTTATTTATAAATATGAGTACAGAATTAGAAACGGTTCCATCGGCACCCAATAGCGGATATGGTGCAGACAGCATCCAAGTATTAGAAGGTTTAGAGGCGGTTAGAAAAAGACCAGCCATGTACATTGGAGATATTGGTGTAAAAGGTTTACATCATTTGGTATATGAAGTAGTTGATAATTCCATCGATGAAGCGTTGGCAGGACATTGTAAAAATATCTCCGTTACGATTAATGAAGATAATTCCATCACCGTGCAGGATGATGGTCGTGGTATTCCTACCGGAATGCACACCAAAGAAAACAGAAGTGCTTTGGAAGTGGTAATGACGGTTCTTCATGCCGGTGGTAAATTTGACAAAGGTTCTTATAAAGTTTCCGGAGGATTGCATGGTGTAGGGGTTAGTTGTGTGAATGCATTGAGTACCAAATTGCATGTAACGGTTAATCGTGAGGGAAAAACTTTTGAACAAGAATACGCAACGGGTATTCCGCAATATTCTGTTCGTGAAATTGGAACATCCGACAAAACTGGAACACGTGTTCAATTCTGGCCTGATGGAAGTATTTTCATCACTACCACTTATAACAAAGAAATTTTAGAAGGCCGTTTAAAAGAATTGGCTTATTTGAATAAAAAAATCACCATTATATTAACCGATTTACGCGAGAAAGATGATAATGGTGTTACTTATTCCAAAACCTTTTATAGTGAGGGAGGAATTGTAGAGTTTGTTGAATCCATTGATAAAACAGCTAACAGAGCTCCTCTGATTCCTAGTACAATTTTTTGCGAAGGATTGGATGAAAAATCAAACGTGGCGGTTGAAGTGGCCATGGTGTATAATGCAAGTTATCAAGAGCATATTTTCAGTTATGTAAATAATATCAATACAATTGAAGGAGGGACACATGTGGCGGGTTTCAGAAGATCTATTACTCGTGTGTTTAAGAGTTACGGCGAAAAGCAAGGAATGTTTGAAAAAGCCAAAGTAGCTATTGAAGGGGATGATTTTAGAGAAGGAATTTCTGCCATCATATCTGTAAAGGTACCTGAGCCTCAATTTGAAGGTCAAACAAAAACTAAATTGGGTAACAGTGAGGTAATGGGAATTGTAGACACAACTTTAAGTAGAGTATTAGAAGCTTATTTGGAAGAAAATCCACGCGATGCCAAAACTATTATTCAAAAAGTAATTCTGGCTGCACAGGCAAGAGCAGCCGCTAAGCGTGCCCGTGATATGGTGCAAAGAAAAAGTGTTTTAGTAGGAGGAGGATTACCGGGTAAATTGGCTGATTGTTCAGAGAAAGATCCTGGTAAATGCGAGTTGTTCCTTGTGGAAGGAGATTCGGCTGGTGGAACTGCTAAGCAAGGACGCGATAGAAGTTTTCAGGCTATTTTACCTTTAAGGGGTAAAATCCTGAATGTTGAAAAAGCCATGGAACATAAAATTTATGATAATGAGGAGATAAGAAATATGTTTACTGCATTGGGTGTAAAAATTGGAACATCTGAAGATGCTAAAGCATTAGATATTTCTAAACTTCGCTATCATAAGTTGATTATCATGACCGATGCCGACGTTGATGGAAGTCATATCGCCACTTTGATACTAACTTTTATTTTCCGTTATATGAAAGAGTTAGTAGAGCAAGGGTTTGTTTACATTGCTCAACCACCTTTGTATTTGGTAAAAAAAGGGAAAGATCAAGAATATGCTTGGAATGACGAGGAAAGAAAAGGTTGGGTTTCTAAACTAGGTCAAGGAAAAGAAGACAGTGTAACTATTCAACGTTATAAGGGTTTAGGAGAGATGAATGCAGAACAATTGTGGGAAACAACCATGAATCCGGCTACCAGAACATTGAAACAAGTTACTATTGATAACTTGACCAGTGCTGATGGCGTTTTCAGCATGTTGATGGGAGATGAAGTACCTCCAAGAAGAGAATTTATTGAAACTCATGCAAAATATGCCAAGATAGATGTGTAATTCACATCATGTGGAGAGTTAATTCAATATGTTTTTTGGAAAAACCAAGAATTTCAGTAGCTTGTAGGATTAGCGAAAGCTTGAAACATAATTTTATCACGTAAAATTTAATCAAATGTCAAAAATGATCACCGCTTATTGCATGAAAACAAAGGAAAAAAATGTACCCATGCAAGATGCAGTTATAACTAAAACAGCCCGTGGCGGATACATGGCACAGGGTCACGATGGAAAAGGTAACAAAATGACAACTATGCTTGGCGAAGCAGCAGCTTTAGAAGCAGTAAAAAATGGAGTTGCAAAGAAATCTTGGTAATTTCCAATAGTATTACTTAAAAATAGCCATTCAGTAATGAGTGGCTATTTTTTTAAAAATTAATAACTAATGTTATCGTGGGTTATTTTCATCTACACATTCTTTCATACGTACTAAAAATTGATAGATATGTGACATAGATTTTATGTCCTCTACTATTAAAATTCCATTTTTACCTACTTGCTTTAATTTAGCTTTATTCGTGCCTTGTTGCAAGAATAATAAGATTCCATTAAAGGTATTACTCTGGAAATAGGGTGAGTCTGGATTGCTTACAAAAAAGCATTTCATGGTTTCGTTTCTGAGCAAAAGTTTTTCAAAACCTAATTCAACGGCAATTTTTCTACATCTAATTGTGATGAATAGATCTTCTGCTGAAGGGGGGATAGGCCCAAAACGATCAGTCATTTCATTATGAAAAGCAATTAAATCTGATTCTGTTTCGCAGTTGTCTAATCTAGAATATAAACTTAGTCTTTCTGTAATGCTTTCAACGTAGTTGTCCGGAATTAAAATTTCCAGGTCGGTATCAAAACTACAGTCCTTTACAAAATCATCTTGTTGGCTGATTTCTTCTTTAAAAAGGTCTTTAAATTGATTTCTTTTTAATTCGCGAATGGCTTCATCTAAAATTTTCTGGTACATTTCAAAACCGATTTCTGCAATAAATCCGCTTTGTTCGCCACCTAACATGTTGCCGGCGCCACGGATATCCAAATCTCGCATAGCTATTTGAAAACCACTTCCTAATTCACTGTATTGCTCTAAAGTGCTCAATCTCTTTCTGCTATCGGGAGGTAATGTGCTCATGGGGGGAGCCACCAAGTAACAAAATGCTTTTTTATTACTTCTGCCCACACGACCTCTCAACTGATGCAAATCGCTTAATCCAAACTGATGCGCATTATTTACGATGATGGTGTTTACATTAGGAATGTCTACTCCACTTTCTACAATATTTGTACAAACCAGCACATCAAATTTTTTATCCATGAAATCGAGGATAGTATCTTCCAACTGATCCCCTTCCATTTGGCCATGAGCAAAAGCAATGCTGATATCCGGACAAAGACCCTGAATAAAACTTTTCATTTCGGCTAATCCATTCACTCGGTTGTGAATAAAAAAAACTTGTCCGCCTCTTTCTGTTTCGTAGTAGATGATGTCACGAATATTGTCCTCATTAAACACAGTTACTTCTGTTTGAATAGGTTGCCTGTTGGGCGGCGGTGTATTAATGATGCTTAAATCTCTGGCACCCATCAAACTAAACTGTAAAGTTCTTGGTATAGGTGTTGCGGTTAGTGTTAATGAATCAACGGTTGCTCTTAATTGTTTGAGTTTTTCTTTTGCGGCCACGCCAAATTTTTGTTCCTCATCAATAATCATTACACCTAAATCTTTGAATTTTACATCTTTGCTCAAGATGGCATGTGTGCCAATGATAATATCTATTTTTCCTTCTTCAAGTTTTTTGAGGGTTTCTTTTTTATCTTTGGCGGTTTTAAAACGGTTGATAAAATCTACAGTAACAGGAAAATCTCTTAACCGATCTTTGAAAGTTTTGTAATGCTGATAAGCAAGAATAGTTGTAGGGACCAATACGGCGGCTTGTTTGCCATCGCAGCAAGATTTGAAGGCCGCTCTTACGGCTACTTCCGTTTTACCAAAACCAACATCACCACATACCAATCGGTCCATTGGAGATTCTTTTTCCATATCTCGCTTAACGTCTTCACTTGCTTTGGCTTGATCAGGGGTATCTTCATAGATAAAGCTTGCCTCTAATTCAGTTTGCATGTAATTATCGGGGCTATGTGCAAATCCCTGTTCACTTTTTCTTTGAGCGTATAATTTTATAAGGTCGGATGCAATATCTTTTACCTGTTTTTTTGTTTTTTCTTTCAGCTTGCTCCATACGTCGCTACCCAGCTTATTCATTTTTGGGATACTTCCTTCCTTACCACTATACTTGCTTATTTTATGAAGGGAAGAAATATTCACATATAGTAAATCGCCATCTTTATATTGAATTCTAACGGCCTCCTGTAATCGACCATTGGCTTCAACTTTTTGAAGACCGCTATATACACCCACACCATGATCAATATGAGAAACATAATCTCCTGGTTGAAGTTCACGAAGTGTTTTTAATGTTAGTGCTTTGTTTTTACTAAAGGCTTGTTTTACTTTGTATTTATGGTATCGTTGAAAAATTTGATGATCGGTGTAACAAACGAGCTTGTTATTTTCATCAATAAAGCCTTCATGAATGGAAACAGGTATTGGAGTTACTTGAATGTCTGCTTTTAAATCGGTAAAAATACTATGTAAACGTTCTAATTGTTTTGGATTATCGGCAAAAATAAAAATATTGTATTGCTGACTTTCATAATCTTGTAGATTTTTGATTAGAAGGTCAAACTGTCTGTTAAAAGAGGGCTGTGGTTTGGAATCAAAAGATATAGTTTTTATGTTGGAGTTACTAAATGCAGTTTTGTTGGCTATTTCAATAATATGCTTACGAATAATAAGTTGTTCCATTTCATTTGCTGCAACAAAATCGTCTATCGTAATGGATTCTTTAAAATGAATGTTTTCTTGTTCAGATAAGTTTTCTTCAAGTTTGGGTTTGCTTGAGATCAAACTCAAAAAAATTTCTACATTTTCTTCTTCTTGTTCAATTCTATCTTTTATGAATTTCCAATCCCTAATCCATATGGCTGTATTTTCGGATAGAAAGTCTAATAAGGAAACTTTTTCGCCGGCATCAAATTGAGTCTCCACATTCGGAATGATATTTACTTGAAGTAATTTTCTTTCGCTTAATTGAGATTCGGGATCAAAAATCCGAATGCTATCGACTTCATTTCCAAATAGCTCAATTCGATATGGTTTTTCATTGCCAAAAGAGTAAATATCTAAAATGCCACCTCTGACAGCAAATTGACCTGGTTCGTACACAAAATCAGTTCTGATAAAACCGTGTTGTATAAATTTCTCAAGTATTTTATTTACATCTAGCACATCTGCTTGCTTGATACTAATAATATTGTCTGATAAAGATTTAGACAATACCACTTTTTCGAAAATCGCTTCAGGGTATGTAACAATAATTTTTTTATTTCCACCCATAGCAATTTTAGTAAGGGCTTCTGTACGAAGCATCACATGACTGCTATTGAGGAGTTGGTAGTTTTTTTTATTTTTAAAAGATGAGGGGAAATAAAAAATATCCAAGGCCCCTGTTATGTTTTCTAATGTGTTGTGAACATAAGCGGCTTCTTCAGCATCTCTAACAATAACCAGATGATTAAGTGTTGCTGTATTTTGATTAGCTTGTACAGCTCCTAATACAAACTCAAATTCACTTCCGGAAAGGCCGTCTAAAAGAAAATGTTCGGGGGTGGAAAAAGTAATTCCATTCGCTATTTGAAAACAGCGGGGGTCATTTTTATAAAAATTCATCAACACGTCCAAATTCATTCACTCTGTCAATTAGAAGTACAAAGATAACTTTATCAAACAAAATTTTATATTAATTCTACTTTTTGTAACTTACTAAAAATAATGATTATGGCATTACAGCCTTGGTTAAAAGGAACGGTTGTTAAGATTGAAAATGAAACTCAAGACACCAAGCGTTTTTGGATACAAATACCTGATTTGAATTCATTTGATTTTCAACCTGGTCAATTCGTAACGCTCGATTTGCCGATACATGAAAAGCCTACTAAAAGATGGAGAAGTTATTCGATAGCATCGTGGCCCGATGGTACAAATGTTATTGAACTATTGATTGTTTTAAATCCCAATGGATTAGGAACAACCTATTTATTTGAAAAGGTAGCCGTGGGAAGTGAGCTGATTCTAAGAGGGCCTCAGGGTATTTTTACATTAAAACAACCTTTTGACTCTGATCTTTTTTTTATTTGTACAGGAACGGGTATAGCTCCATTTAGGAGCATGTTGCATTATATACAAAGAGAACATATTCCTTTTTCTGCTATTTACTTAATTTATGGCTGTAGAAAAAAGAACAATTTGATGTATTATGAAGAAATGAAAGCTTTGGAGGGATCAATGAAAAATTTTCATTACATCCCAACACTTTCTAGAGAGGTATGGGAAGGTAGAGAAGGATATGTGCATCATGTTTATGAGGAAATCTGTAAGAATAGTTTACCAGCACAATTTTATTTGTGTGGTTGGAAAGATATGATTGATGAAGCCAAGGATAGAATTGTAAAAATGGGCTATGAAAAAAAGGATATCCATTTAGAAATTTATGGGTAGGATATCCCTTAGCATAATATCAGTGTACATTTACCAACAAGCTTTTTGTACTAAATTTTTTATTTCGCTCATTGGAATTCTTTCTTGAGTCATTGTGTCTCTGTAACGAATAGTGACTGTATTGTCTTCTTTTGTTTGGTGATCAATTGTTACACAGAAAGGGGTTCCAATAGCATCCATTCTTCTATAACGTTTACCAATAGCATCTTTCTCTTCATAAAAACAATGAAAATGTTGTTTACATTCGTTCATTAATTCAGTGGCTATTTCAGGTAGTCCATCTTTTTTCAAAAGCGGCAGAATGGCTAGTTTAATAGGTGCAATTTTAGCTGGTATTTTCATTACTACTCGACTATCTTCTGTGCCATCTTCTTTATTCCATTTTTCTTCGGCATAGGCAAGAGAGATAACTGTTAAGAACAAACGATCTAATCCAACAGATGTTTCCACAACAAATGGCGTGTAGTTTCCGTAAGGTTTTCCTTCTGAATTAAGATCGTTGTCAAAATACTGAATTTTCTTTTTACTATATTTTGCATGTTGAGTTAAATCAAAGTCAGTTCGGCTGTGAATACCTTCTAATTCTTTCCATCCGAATGGGAATTCAAATTCGATATCCAATGCGGCATCCGCATAGTGGGCCAATTTCACGTGATCGTGGTAGCGTAATTTTTCGGAAGGAATTCCGATGCTTTCGTGCCATTTTTTTCTTGTTTCTTTCCAAAAATTATACCACTCCATTTGTGTGCCGGGTCTAACAAAGAATTGCATTTCCATTTGTTCAAATTCGCGCATACGAAAAATGAATTGTCTCGCAACGATTTCATTTCTAAAAGCCTTACCGGTTTGAGCAATTCCAAAAGGGATTTTCATTCTTCCCGTTTTCTGAACATTTAAAAAGTTAACAAAAATTCCCTGAGCCGTTTCAGGTCTTAAATAAATGGTATCAGCTTCTTCGGCAACACTTCCAATTTGTGTGCTGAACATGAGGTTGAATTGACGCACGTCTGTCCAGTTGCATGTTTTGCTGATGCTGCATTTTATCTTATTTGATTCTATGAGTGTTTTTAATCCAGCTAAATCATCGGATGCCAATAAACGATCCATTTCTGTGATTAAAGCTTCTGCAGATGTCTTTTCAAGAGTTTCCGCATGAGCCTCTATCAAATGATCAACTCGGTATCTTTTGTTACTGTCTTTATTATCAATCATAGGGTCGCTGAAATTATCAACATGTCCGCTTGCTTTCCAAACAGTTGGATGCATAAAAATAGCAGCATCAATTCCTACGATGTTGTCGTGCAATTGTGTCATGCTTTTCCACCATTCGTCTCGTAGATTTTTTTTAAGTTGAGCACCCATTTGTCCGTAATCATATACGGCACTCAATCCATCGTATAATTCGGAGGATTGAAAAATATATCCATATTCTTTACAATGAGAAATAATTTCCTGAAAATTGTTGATTTCGTTTGCCATGGCACAAAGATAATTGAAAGGTTGGAACGTTCAAAAGGACATGAAGTGTTTTAATTGTAATAAAAAACCATCGGTGTTGATCCGATGGCTCTTTATTTGACAATAATAAATCTTAATGATACTTACTAACTGCATCCTAAACTGTTGCCACAGTTTAAGCATTTATAACAAGTGCCGCTTCTTACAGTGATATGTCCGCAGGTGTTACAAGCTGGAGCATCTCCTTGCATTGATTTATTGGCAGCATTGATTGCATCTAATGAGGAGGAAATGGCTTTTGCCGGGCTAGCCTCTCTGTGAGACTTTGTACCATCAGTATTGGCTGTAGTACCCATTACTCTAACTTCACTTAATTCAGGAGCTCTGTCACCGATGGTGGGTGTTGTTTCATCCCAATCTTCATTACCTAAATTTCCTACTTCAGGGGTATCTAATACATGGACTAAATCTGTTCTTCCAAGATATTCATATGCCAAAGAACGGAACATGAAATCTATGATGGAAGTAGTTGTTTTAATGTTTGGATGATCTACTCTTCCAGCAGGTTCAAAGCGAGTGAATACAAATTTTTCAACATATTCTTCTAATGGAACCCCATATTGCAAGCCAATAGAAATAGCTATTGCAAAGCAGTTTAACATACTACGCATAGTTGCACCTTCTTTTGCCATATCTATGAAGATTTCACCTAAAGTGCCATCATTGTACTCTCCGGTACGTAAGAATAATGCTTGACCATTGATTTTTGCTTTTTGAGTAAAACCTCTACGTTTTGCTGGCAAAGCTCTACGTTCAACGATCATTGCTAATTGACGTTTTAAAGAAGTATCTGCACTGTTTTGAACACGTTTGTTGACTTCTTCTAATAGTTCATCAATGGTTAATTTACCCATATCAACAAACGTACTATCTATCAATGCCGCTTCACTATTTTCTTCTACGCCATCTGCGGATTTTTTCTTTTTGTCGGACTTATTGCTTAATGGCTGACTTAATTTAGATCCATCACGGTAAAGAGCACACGCCTTTAATCCTAATTCCCAACTTAATCGGTAAGAATCTGCAATTTCTTCAACAGTGGCTTCGTTCGGAAGGTTAATTGTTTTACTGATTGCACCACTTAAAAAAGGTTGCGCTGCAGCCATCATACGGATGTGACCATGAGCATGAATGTAACGTTGTCCGGTTTGTCCGCATTTGTTGGCACAATCAAATACTGATAAATGTTCTTCTTTCAAATGAGGAGCTCCTTCTACTGTCATAGTTCCGCAAACATAGATGTTAGCTGCTTCAATTTCGTCATCAGTAAATCCTAGAGCTTCTAATAAACTCCAGCCAAAATCGTTGTATTGAGCAGGTGTAAATCCAAGACGTTGTAAGCAATCTTCTCCTAGTGTAAATACGTTAAAAACAAATCCAATTTCAAATGCACTTCCCATGGCAGCATTTAATTTTGCAATTTCTTCTGGCAAAAATCCTTTTGCTGCTAGGGTTTCATCATTGATATATGGTGCTCCTTTTAAAGTTGCATGTCCTTTGGCAAAGTTTACGATGTCTTCAATTTCTTGTTCGCTGTATTTTAAATTACGAAGAGCTTGAGGCACACTTTGGTTGATGATTTTGAAATAACCACCGCCACTTAATTTTTTAAATTTCACTAAAGCGAAATCTGGTTCAACACCAGTAGTATCACAATCCATAACCAATCCAATTGTCCCTGTAGGAGCAATCACGGTTGTTTGGGCATTGCGGTAACCATATTTTTCTCCTAATTGTACTGCATCATCCCAAGCTTTTGTGGCTGCTTTTAATAAATAATCAGGGCAATATTTTGCATCAATACCACGTGGCTTAATTTCTAAACCTTCGTATGCTTCAGTTGCATCGTATGCAGCTGCACGATGGTTGTGCATTACGCGCAACATATGAGATTTGTTTTCTTTGTATCTGTCAAAGGCTCCTAGGAAACTAGCCATTTCTGCAGAGGTTTTGTATGCAATTCCTGTCATGATGGCTGTAATCGCTCCAGCAATACCTCTTGCTTGTTCGCTATCATAAGCGATTCCGCTTACCATAAGCATACTTCCGAGATTTGCGTATCCTAATCCAAGTGTTCTGTAATCATAACTTAATTGTGCTACTTCTTTTGAAGGAAATTGCGCCATTAAAACAGAAATTTCTAACACAACTGTCCATAAGCGACAAGTATATTCAAACCCTGTTACGTCGAATGAATTATCTGACTCATTAAAAAATCTGCGCAAATTTACGCTTGCTAAGTTACAGGCGGTATTGTCTAAGAACATATACTCACTGCAAGGATTAGATGCTCTAATTGGTCCTCCTTCTGGACAAGTATGCCACTCATTGATAGTTGTATCATATTGAGTACCTGGATCTGCACAACGCCATGCTGCATAATTTATCTGATCCCATAATTCTTGAGCCTTAACCGTTTTCATGGTTTTTCCGTTGCTTCTTGCTTTCAGTTCCCAATCACCATTCTCATCCAATACTTTAAAAAATGAATTTGGAATACGAACTGAATTGTTACTATTTTGTCCACTAACTGTTCTGTATGCTTCTCCTTCATAATCGCTAGGGTAACCTGCTGCAATTAACGCAGCTACTTTATCTTCTTCTTTTAGTTTCCAAGTAACAAATTCTACAATTTCTGGATGATCTAAATCCAAACATACCATTTTAGCAGCACGACGGGTAGTTCCACCACTTTTGATAGCTCCTGCTGCACGATCGCCAATTTTTAAGAAGCTCATTAATCCACTGGATGTTCCGCCGCCACTTAATTTTTCGTTTTCGCCTCTAATGCTACTAAAGTTGGTTCCAACACCACTGCCATATTTAAATATTCTAGCTTCTCTTACCCATAAATCCATGATACCTCCTTCATTTACTAAATCATCATCCACACTCAAGATGAAACAAGCATGTGGTTGAGGACGCTCGTATGCTGAGGTCGATTTTTTTAGTTGTCCGTCTTTTTGATCAACATAATAGTGACCTTGAGGCTTTCCGGTGATGCTATACACTTCATGAAGTCCTGTATTGAACCATTGTGGGCTATTAGGAACACATGCTTGATTTAATATACTGTAGACTAACTCATCATAAAAAATCTGTGCATCTTTTGAAGAAGCGAAATAATTATTTCTTTCACCCCATACTCTCCAGCAATGAGCCATACGGTGTGCTACTTGTTTTGAAGTGGTTTCTCTGCCCATACTACCATCAGGTTGAGGCACGCCTGCTTTTCTGAAATATTTTTGTGCTAATATGTCGGTAGCAATTTGACTCCATTGCTTTGGAACTTCTACATTGTCCATTTGGAATACCACTTCACCGCTTGGGTTCTTAATAACAGAGGTACGATAATCGTATTCAAACATATCATAGGGACTTACACCTTCTTTGGTGAATTGGCGTTCAAAGCTGAGTGCTTTGGGGGTTTGCTTTTTTGCTGGCATAGAAACAATATTTAATGATGGGTTAGTAAGTTAGTTTTGTTTTTCCCTCGCGGCCTACGAAAATATTTGATGTAGGTCATGATTTTTGATTCTAAATATCAACAAGGTGTGGACAAAATATGTGTATAATTTTGGAATATAGATTCGTGCTGATCTTGAAGAGTTTTACACGTTTTGTGGAAATATTAAATTTTTTTAAACTCAAAAAAAGTTGTAATAAATAAGAAAGTTTTGATTTTATTGACTTAGCGCTAATTTAGCTTGATTTTTCAATAGTTATATAATGAGAGTAGTCATACAAAGGGTCACAAAAGCAAGCGTTAGCATAGATCAAACAGAAAAAGCAGCTATCCAATCAGGCTTATTGATTTTTGTAGGAATTGAAGATGAGGATACAGAAGAAGATGTGGTTTGGATAAGCAATAAAATTATTCATCTTAGAATTTTTGATGATGAAAATAAAGTGCCCAATCTTTCGGTAAAGGATAGTAATGGAGATGTATTACTAGTTAGTCAATTTACGCTGCATGCACTTACTAAAAAAGGAAACAGACCAAGTTACATAAGAGCCAGCAAGCCAGTATATGCAATGCCACTGTATCATAGATTGATTGACCAATTAGAGAAAGATCTTGAAAAATGCGTATATACAGGAACGTTTGGTGCTGATATGAAAGTAGAATTATTGAATGATGGACCCATCACGATTTTTATAGACACCAAAAGAAAAGAATAGAACAATCATTACCATTACTAAAATCAATTATGTTGAAAACGATAACTTTAGCCGAAGCACAAATACAAGTAGACGAATGGATCAAAACCATTGGAGTGAGATATTTTAACGAACTCACCAATTTGGGTATTTTAATGGAAGAGGTTGGCGAGTTGAGTAGGATTATGGTTAGAAAATATGGTGAACAATCTAATAAATCATCAGATACCCACAAAGAGTTATCTGATGAAATGGCCGATGTATTATGGGTCTTACTATGTTTAGCCAATCAAACAGGTGTGAACTTAACTGATGCTTTGCAAAGAAATTTTGAAAAGAAAACTCAAAGAGATGCCAATCGACATGTATTGAACGAGAAATTACACGAACCCAAACAGAATTCCAATAACTTGCAGTAAATTTTTTTGAATGAAACATACTTTATTTCTTTTTTGTCATTTATTCATTAGTGCTTTCTTTTTTTCTGTGGATGCACAACAGATCTCCAAACTGATAAGCGGACCCTGGGCTGGGAATGTTGAGTTAAGAAATGCAACCATTTGGTTGGAAGTTGCTCCAAATGTAAAAAATGTTTCTGTACAATATAATAAGGTTACCTCTCCTTCAAAACGTGAGTTGGTAAGTTACAACGGGCTTTTGGGTCAAGCGTTTAATCCGGTTAAAATAGAATTAAATGGCTTAGATTTTGGCACAACCTATGAGTATCAAATTTTACTTGATGGAAAGATATTCCCTGTTTCTTTTCAAACACAATTCAATACAAAAGACTTATGGCAGTATAGAAAACCCGCTCCAGATTTTAGTTTTCTAACAGGAAGCTGTGCTTATTTTAATGAAGCAAAATATGATCGTCCCGGAAAGCCATATGGTGGAGATTCAACCATTTTTGAAACTATGGCTAAAACGCCTGCTGATTTTCATGTTTGGTTAGGTGATAATTGGTACACAAGAGAAGTGGATTATAACACGAGTTGGGGACTCAATTATCGAGCTTCGCATGACAGAGCACAAAAAATATTACAATGTTTTATGGCATCTATGCCCCAATATGCCATTTGGGATGATCATGATTATGGTCCAAATGATGCAGGGAAAAGCTTCTTATTAAAAGATGCCAGTAGAACCATTTTTAAAAATTATACACTGAATCCATCTTATGGTGAAAATGAGAAAGGAATTTATTCATTAGTTAATTATGGCGATGTGGATTTATTTTTATTAGATGACAGAAGTTTTCGATCAGAGTCGGATTTATTAGATACAATTGACGGCCGACCTAATCTTGATAAAACATTTTTAGGCCCTCAGCAAATGGATTGGCTGAAAAATGCACTTTTGTTTAGTAAAGCCACATTTAAAATTATCGTGACTGGAAGCCAGGTGTTAAATCCGTTAAATAAATATGAGTGCATGCAACATTATCCATATGAGTATAATCAACTACTTACTTTTTTAACTGCTCAAAAAATAGATGGGGTGGTGTTTTTAACCGGGGATAGGCATCATAGCGAAGTAGTGAGAATGCCACGAAATAATACCTACCCCTTGTTTGATATTACGGTGTCTCCCTACACTGCAGGCGTATCAAAAGTTTCTGGTAATGAGATCAATAACCCTTATCGTGAGCCCCATACATTGGTAGAAGCTCAAAATTTTGGTAAAATATCTTTTTCTGGTAATAAAGGTGATAGGACTATGAAGATTGAGTTTATTGGAATAAAAGGTGAATCTTTGGCAAGCTGGAGTGTTTCCGAAAAAAGTTTAAAAAATTAATTTGTTATATCAATTTCACTTCTCGAAAATATGAATATGATTAGTTCCCATTATTTTGAATACCATAAACAAAAAACCATACAGGCATTGCGATATCATTTCATTGGTAGAACAGAGATTAAAATCATGATGATTTTGGTAAATGTATTTGCCGTTTTGTCTGCAGGGTTATTTTATTGGAAAAAAATTGCCCCTTCGGCTTTTTTATTGAGTTCGATGTTGTGGTTTTTGATGATGTTATTGTTTTGGTTTTTCCTTCCAAGAATGATTTATAAAAAATCAGCCTCTTTTAAAGATTCTTTCAAAGTAACTATGAATGAGTATCAATTTATTTTACAACATACAAAAGCTGAAAAAAGTTGGGATTGGTCTAGCTTTAGTAGTTGGATGGAAAGTCCATATTTTTTTCACCTGTATTTTAGTAGCACCAGTTTTTTTTTAATCCCAAAAGATGGTTTTGAGGAAGATGACATTGTAAAGGCTAGAAATTATTTTAGAAGCCACATTCAAAAAAAGTAGATAAGAGCATCGTTCTTTCGTTTACAACAATTCTTTTTCCATAATATGATGAGGTAGATTTACTTCCGTAAATACGTCACCATTTACACTATATCCAAATTTTTCATAAAAACCTATTGCCGTATCTCTGGCATGCATGATCATTTTTGTAAAACCCTTATCTCTGGCTAAATTTTCAGCAAAAGCCATAATGGAGGCACCAATACCTGTCCCTTGATGACTGTTAGATACAGCCATTTGTCTTAGTCTGATACTAAGCGTATCTTTTGGGCTTAAAATGCAACAGCCAATAATGTCCTCATCTTCAAAAGCTGCTATTAATAAGTCATTTTTTTCATTTTCTAGCTCTTCGGGACTAAAAGTAAGCCCAAGCGGCTCTCTTAATACTTTCCTTCTCAGATCTACCATCTGTTTATAGGCTGCTGTTCCGTAATCAATTTGTTTTAATCCCATATTAGACTTGTATTTAGCAAAAATAACTAACTGAATAAAAATACAAAAAATAATACAGTTGCAAGTATAAGTTACTACTAGAAATCAGGAATAATTTTAAAATAAATCATAGAAATTTTAACTTTTGTTTGTAATTAGTTCAAAAAGTATATTTTTGCATCCGTATTAACTAAATCTTACTACCATGTCAGACGTTGCAACAAGAGTAAAAAAAATCATTGTTGACAAATTAGGTGTTGATGAAGCAGAAGTAACTGCTGAAGCTTCATTCACTAATGATCTAGGTGCCGATAGCTTGGACACCGTAGAATTAATTATGGAATTTGAAAAAGAATTTAATATTTCTATTCCTGATGAACAAGCTGAAACCATCACAACTGTTGGTCAAGCTGTTTCTTATTTGGAAGCAAATTCCAAGTAATCCATCTTTTTTAATTTTCACAGGCAAATCGTATGGATTTAAAAAGAGTCGTTGTTACTGGATTGGGCGCCCTAACACCTATTGGAAAAACTGTTAATGAATATTGGCAGAGTTTAGAAAATGGAGTTAGTGGCTGCGACTACATTCAGCAATTTGACGCTTCTAAATATAAAACCCGATTTGCTTGTGAGGTTAAAGATTTTGACCCGACTAACTATCTTGAGAAAAAAGAAGCTCGAAAAATTGATCGCTATTGTCAGTTTGCTTTAATCGCAAGTGATGAAGCTGTAAAAGACGCTAATATTACTAAAGAAAATGTGAACCCTGATCGTGTAGGTGTCATTTTTGCTAGTGGTATCGGCGGATTAATTACCTTTCAAGAGGAAGTACTCAATTTTGCTGCGGGCGATGGAACACCTCGTTTCAATCCTTTTTTCATCCCTAAAATGATATTGGATATTGCCGCCGGACAAATCTCAATGCGTCATGGATTTCGGGGCCCTAATTATGCCGTAGTTAGTGCATGCGCATCTTCCACAAATGCAATTATTGATGCTTTCGACAACATTCGTTTGAATAAAGCAGATGTAATCATCACAGGAGGAAGTGAGGCGGTAATTAGCGCTGCTGGTTTAGGCGGTTTTAATGCGATGAAAGCATTAAGCGAAAGAAACGACGATCCAAAAACTGCAAGTAGACCTTTTGATAAAGATAGAGATGGATTTGTGATGGGAGAAGGTTCAGGGGTACTTGTATTAGAAAGTTTAGAACATGCGTTGGCTAGAGGAGCAAAAATATATTGCGAAATAGCAGGCGGAGGAGCAACAGCCGATGCGCATCATATTACTGCACCACATCCAGAAGGCTTAGGGGCTAATAATGTAATGAAAGCAGCTTTATTAGATGCCGGTATGCAACCAGAAGAAGTACATTACATCAATGTTCACGGAACTTCTACACCTTTGGGTGATATTGCTGAAACCAAAGCAATATTGAATGTCTTCGGTAATCATGCTTATAATTTAAATATCAGCTCTACAAAAAGTATGACCGGTCATTGTTTGGGAGCAGCTGGTGCCTTGGAAGCGCTAGCTTGCATTATGGCGGTTACAAAAAATATTATTCCTCCAACGATCAATCATTTTACAGATGATCCAGATTTAGATCCCAAATTAAATTTCACATTTCAAAAACCTCAGTACAAAGAAGTAAATGCTGCCTTGAGTAACACCTTTGGATTTGGAGGTCATAATGCTTCGGTAATAGTAAAAAAATACTCTGCATAATTCATTTTTCCCTCTGTTTTCTGAAAATAGTATAATTTCGAAAAAATAGTAACTACATTTTGCAATTTCTATTCGGTTTTTTCACACGTAATAAAGAGTTGAATGACTTTAAAAGACAACTTAAAAATGTTGTTGGATTTAGTCCTAATAATATTGCTTTATACAAAACAGCTTTGAGTCATCGATCTGTTCGCGAAGGAGCGGATGAAAATAATGAGAGGCTAGAATTTTTGGGCGATGCAGTATTGAGTTCTGTAATTGCTCATTATTTATTTAGGAAGTACCCATATAAAGGTGAAGGCTTTTTGACAGAGATGAGAAGCAAAATGGTCAATCGCCAAAAGCTAAATGAAATTGCTTTGAAAATGGGTCTGAAAAAAATCACTTTTTACAATAAACTTGATAACGCACTAAAGATTTCACATATTTTTGGTAATACACTGGAAGCATTGATTGGTGCAGTGTATCTCGATAAAGGTTACGCAAAAACTCAATATTGGGTTGAAAAATATATTATCCTTCCTTATTTATTTATGGAGGATTTAGAAACTATAGAAATCAATATTAAAAATAAATTATACGGCTGGGCTAACAAAAATGGCAAGCTTGTTGATTTTATCACAATGGAAGAAACTGTTGAGTCAGGAAGAAGATTGTTCACCATTGCTGCTACTGTAGATGGAGAGGTGATTGCTCAAGCAAAAGGATTTAATAAAAAGGATGCTGGACATCAGGCTGCAGTATTAGCCATAGAAAAATTATCACTTTAATCATTTAATAGTGTATTATGAAATTTGGAATCATTGGCAGTGGAAGTTGGGGGACTGCATTAGCAAAAATTTTGACAGATAATGGAGCGCAAATTTCTTGGTGGATCAGGACAGAAGAGGCTATTCAACAATTCAAAGCAAGGGGACATAATCCTCATTATTTAAATGCCGCAACATTTGAAATCAAACAAATTTCTTTTTCTACAGAGGTACAAGATGTTATACACAATTCAGATGTGTTACTGATTGCCGTTCCATCTGCTTATGTATCAGAAGTTTTATTGTCACTACCTAAAAATATTTTATCAGGCAAAAAAATATTGTCAGCGATTAAAGGAATATTACCACACGAAAATGTTCTATTGAATGATTTTTTATCAACACATTTTGATTTTCAAATACAAAACTATTTTGCAGTATTAGGTCCTTGTCATGCAGAAGAAGTAGCGGCAGAAAAACTATCTTATCTTACTTTTTCTGGTATAAATGAAACTGACACAAAAGAAATAGCCACGCATTTCAATACCAATTATATTAAAACAGTAGTAAATAAAGATATTATCGGAGTGCAATATGCTGCCGTTTTAAAAAACATCTATGCATTAGGAGCTGGCATTGCACATGGATTAGAATATGGCGATAATTTTTTGAGTGTGTTGATTGCCAATAGTGCCGATGAGATGGCTGGGTTTTTAAGAAAAGCAGGTATCATGAATGCGGAAGTTGGATATATAGACCATGAAAATGAAGTGAGTTCTTCCCATGCACATAATAACTACGCAGCTTCTGTATACCTAGGCGATTTATTAGTGACTTGCTATTCTTTGTATAGCAGAAACCGAACTTTTGGAAATATGATAGGTAAAGGATATTCAGTAAAGACTGCACAATTAGAAATGAATATGGTTGCGGAAGGATATAATGCTTGCAAATGCATGCACTTTATTAATCAACAATACAATGCTTCGATGCCGATTGCGAGTACCATTTATAAAATTTTATGGGAACAATTACAGCCCAGAAAAGGTTTTGAAAAAATAGAAAAATACTTAGTCTAAAAAAATAAATCAGCCGCAATTCCATCTGCAAATAATTTACCCTCTCTTGTGAGTTGAACTTCTTGATTTGATATTATTATTTTTTCTGTATCAATATATTTCTTCAACTTATGCAATAATTTTTCTTTGATGGTGGCCCCAAATTTAATCTCCATTACGTTCAGATTAATTCCCTCTTTTTTTCTGAGTCCAATCATAATGTGCTCATTGATTTGAGCTGTTGTTGACAATTCTTCTTCTTCAAAAATCTGCGTGTTGTTAATGATATTATTTATATAAAGAGAGTTGTTAGCTATGTTCCATCTTCTTTTATTTTTTCCATCAAAAGAATGGGCAGAAGGACCAAATCCATGATAAGCTTTTCCTTCCCAATAACTACTATTATGCTTGCTAGTTTTTCCAGGTTTTGCGTAGTTGCTGATTTCATAATGATCATACCCTGCTTCGCACAACCAATCAGAAATCAATAAAAACTGAGAAGCTTGTTTTTCTGAATCGATATTGGGTTTTTTTTGAGCGCTAATAGAAGCAGCTAACGCTGTTTTAGGCTCTACCGTAAGTGCATAACAAGAAATATGAGGGATATCTTGTTCTATGATAAATTTGATATTATTTTTAAGTTGACTGTCTTCTAATAAAGGGCTGCCAAAAATCAAATCAACTGAATAGTTTTGAATGGCTGATTCTCGAATATCATGAATACATCTGACTGCCTGATTTGCACTATGGGCTCTATTCATCCACCTCAATTCTTCTTCTTCAAATGATTGAATTCCTACACTCAATCTATTGATTCCATTTGCATGCCAGCTTTGTAAAGTTTTTTTATCAATATTATCCGGGTTTGCTTCCAATGTAATCTCTGCGTTTGAAGAAATCAACCACTTTTTTTGAATAGCATTAAGAATGGAATCTATTTCGCTGGGTAGTAATAAACTTGGGGTGCCGCCTCCAAAATAAATGGTATCAATGCATTCTTCTTGGGATATAAAGTCTGAATTCAATGATATTTCCTTTTTTAAAGAGCTTAAAAAGTCATTTTTTTTAGCCAAACTGGTAGAAAAATGAAAATTACAATAAGTACAGGCTTGCTTACAAAATGGAATATGAATATAAATACCCGCCAAAGATTGTAGATTTACAAAATTAAAATGAACATGCAATTTAGCGTTAAAAAAATCAATTTATCATTCGGTTTTTTATGTCTGTGTTGTCTTCTGTCTTTTTCGGTTAAGGCTCAAGATAATCTTGCATCTAAACAGTTTCATTTAAAAATCAGTTATATAGATGAAGAATCAACAATGTCAAATTCTTCTTTAAAAATTATCGATCGTTTTTCATCACAAAATCAAGCGATAGAATATTTAAAAAGACTGCCTGTTTTATTACATACAAAAGGATATATTGCCGCCTCAGTGGATAGCATCTTAATCAAAGACACTTTAGTGATATGCAAACTTTATCTTGGAAAAAAATTCATCGTTGATAAAATCGATGTATCTACCATTGATAAATCGGCTTTAAACTCGATTGGCTATAACAACAAAAAAATAGAACAGCAACCTTTCAATTTAGATTTATTTGAGTCCATAAAAGAAAAATTGCTTCAATACTATGAAAATAATGGTTATCCCTTTGCATCTATTGCACTAGATAGCTTCGTTTTTTCAAATCATTTTCTCAGTGCAAAGTTACAATTGGACAAAGGTATATTGTATCATTTGGATAGTATTAGGGTTTTTGGAACAGCATCTATTAGCCGTTCATTTTTGCAGCAGTATTTAATGTTGCCCAAGAATTCTATCTATCAGAAAAATAAATTAGAAAGTGTTGACCGGCATATCACTGAATTACCTTTTATATCTAATATTAAGCCATCAGACATTACCATGTTGGGTACAGGAGCAATCTTGAACTTGTATATACAGCCCAAGAAATGCAGTCAATTTAATGTGTTATTGGGTTTGCAGCCCGCTAGCGGACAATCAGATAATTTACAATTGACAGGCAATATTAATTTTGATCTGAAAAATCTATTAGGTACGGGAGAAAACTTTATTGTAAAGTGGCAGCAGTATCAACCAAAGTCCCCAAGGTTTAATGTTGAGTATCAACAGCCTTTTATTTTTCGTTCTCGTATTGGAATTGATTTTCTATTTGATTTATTAAAAAAGGATAGCAGTTTCATTCAAATCAATACAAAACTTGGGATACAGTGTTTATTATCGACATATCAATCTGGCAATGCTTTTATTCAAATTCAAAATAACACATTATTATCTGGCACGATTGATACCAATGACATTAAGCATACGAAAGCCTTACCTGCCAATATGGATGCCCATTCAGTAAATCTTGGTATCTACTATAATTGGAGTAAAACTAATTATAAGTTAAATCCAAGATCAGGAAATGAACTAGTTATTTCAGGTTCTGTAGGTGTCAAAAACATCAATATAAACAGCGACATCGCTGCAATTCGAGATCCCTCCTTTAATTATTTAACTCTTTACGATTCTATACGATTACATTCCTATCAAATAAGAATCAATATATCAGCTAATCAATATTTTCCAATGGGAAAATCAAATACGTTTAAGTTAGGAGTTCAAGCTGGACTATATAATAGCCCAAATGTTTTTAAGAATGATTTATTTCAAATAGGAGGGAACAAATTATTAAGAGGATTTGATGAAGAGAGTATTTATGCTACTAACTATGGAGTATTTACGGCTGAGTATAGAATCATCAATGCAATGAATAGCTATGTTTCTTTTTTTACTGATTATGGCATAGTAAATAAAAAGTACACCTCTATTAATTTAAATAATACTTTTTTGTCTGCAGGATTAGGGGTAGTATATGAAACTAAAATTGGAATTTTAAATGTGAGTTACGCCATAGGTAAAAGAAACGACGTTCCCTTTAATTTACGAGAGTCTTCTAAAATTCATGTTGGCTATATCAATTACTTTTAATAATATGCTAAAAGCATACTAATTTTGATTTTATAATTAGAATGAATTGAAAAATATCCTGCCTTATATCTTTTTGTGTTTTTTTTATGTTGAAGCAGTTGCGCAAGACTCCCTTCAAAATATTGTTGGCAAAGATTCAAATCAAATTCATGAAACTTTAATTAAGCAAACAAAAATCTCCACCTATGAATTGTATCAAGGAAATAAATATCTGCATCTCAAAAAAGATTTAGAAGAATTCCAACAACAAAAAAGGCAGCTGGTAAATAAGGATACCTTGTTTTATATCATTGTTTTTCTGTTATTGTTTTTGGTATGTTTTAAGCTGTTGTATGAAAAATATTTCACCAATCTAACTAGAGTATTTTTTAACACAACCCTTCGACAGAGTCAATTAGTAGATCAGTTACTTCTTGCTAAGCTTCAATCATTACTGTTGAATGTTTTTTTTGTCATTACAGCGGGTCTTTTTCTTTTTTTATTATTGGTGCACTATGGCAAAACCAACTTGGATCAGTATTATAATTTAAGTATTTGCATCCTTATAGTGACAATAGTATATTTTTTAAAATATATATCAATCCATTTTTTTGGGTGGCTGCTTGGGTACCATCAGGAAGCCGAAAGTTATCTTTTTGTGGTTTTTTTATTGAATAAAATAATTGGAATATTTCTATTGCCAGTAATCATTTGTTTAGGATTTGCCGAGAGAAGTATTACAGATACAGCTTTAACAATAACTTATTTTCTATTAGCTGGAATTTTTGTGCTGAGGTATTTGAGAACATACGGGCTGTTGCAACATAAATTAAAAATGAGTCGCTTTCATTTTATTTTATATATAACTGGAGTCGAAGTTTTGCCAATTTTATTGATTTATAAAGAAGCTATGTTTATTCTAAATAAAAGTATGTAATTTTGCACTCTTATTGTTAGCATAAGTATGGTAAAAAAATCTGTAACAAAAGTAGTGGCATCAGTGAAAAAGTCTCCGCTAAAAATACTTATAACTCAACCACGACCAGAGGGCGTAAAATCTCCTTACTATGACTTAGCCGTTAAGTTCGGTCTAACTTTAGACTTTTTCCCTTTCATAAAAATAGAAGGAGTGCCTGCAAAGGAATTCAGGAAACAAAAAATTGATATCTCCAGCTTTTCTGCTGTTATATTTACTAGCCGCAATGCAATTGATCATTTTTTTCGTACTTGTGATGAAATGAAAGTGAGTGTTTCACAAAATACAAAGTACTTCTGTATCACTGAGTCAGTAGCACTTTACTTGCAAAAATTTATTTTGTATAGAAAAAGAAAAGTATTTTATGGAGCGGATGGATCAAATAAAAGTTTGTTTGATGTAATTAACAAACATAAGGCAAATGAAAATTTCTTATATCCCTGTTCAGAATCTTTTGATAGCGAAATCACCAATTGGTTAAGGAACAATCAGTGCGAATATGCAACACCAATTTTATATAAAGTAGCAAGTAACAATATTAAAGAGGTGATGGCAAATAATTATGATATTATTTGTTTATTTACTCCCGGAGCCGTAAAAAGTTTGAAAGAATCTTTTCCTAGATACAAACAAAAAGACACTAAAATTGCTGTTTTTGGAGCTAATACATTTAAGGCTGCAGAAGAAGCTGGCTTACAATTGGACATTAAAGCTCCAATGCCACAAACACCAAGTATGGTAAGTGCACTAGAAAAATTTTTAACCCCAGCACCTAAGAAGAAAGCAAAGGCATAATAGACTAGGTTCTTTACTCAATTAGCATCATTTAAATTTTTCAATGGAGCATAAGGAGAGCAATAATTTGATTTATCAAAATAGTCCTTATTTGCTTCAGCATGCCTACAATCCTGTTAAGTGGCATGTTTGGGATTTATCAATACTAGAAAAATCAAAAAAATTAAATAAGCCCATATTAGTAAGTATTGGCTATGCAGCATGCCATTGGTGTCATGTAATGGAAAAAGAAAGTTTTGAAGATGAAGCAACTGCTGCTTTTATGAATGAACACTTCATTAATGTAAAAGTAGATAGGGAAGAACGCCCAGATTTGGATCAAATTTATATGGATGCAGTTCAGGTCTTAACGGGTTCTGGTGGTTGGCCATTGCATGTTTTTTTAAATTCAGAGGGAGAGCCATTTTTTGGTGGAACTTATTTTCCCAAACATCAAATTCATAATCGACCTTCATGGTTTGATGTATTACGCTCAATTGAGCATATCTGGAGGGTTAATAGGAGTTTGATTGATAAACAGGCAAATGCAGTTATGCAGCATTTGTCTGGGATGAATGAAAAACTGGTCATTACATCCAAGCTTCACAATTCAAAAGAAAAATTCAGTAAAGAGCTATGTCAAACTGCTTTTGATCAAATCATAAAACATGCGGATCAAAAGTATGGTGGTTTTGGCCAGGCTCCTAAATTTCCCCAGCTAAGTTCTATTAGATATTTATTATTATACAATCATTATACAAAAAACGAATCTGCAAAAGAGCATGCGTTGTTTTCCTTGAAAACAATAATAAAAGGTGGAATTTTTGATCAATTGGGTGGAGGGATATCTAGATACAGCACTGATGATATTTGGTTAGCTCCTCATTTTGAAAAAATGTTATACGATAACGCATTATTGATTGAAGTGTTATCGGAAGCCTATCAAATTACACATGATAATTGTTTTGCAGAAGCTATAAGAAAAACTATACAATTTTGCGTGAGAGAATTAAAGTCGTCAACAGGTTGCTTTTATTCGTCATTAGATGCGGATAGTGAAGGAAAAGAGGGAAAATATTATGTGTGGGAAAAAACAGAAATCGATAGCGTTCTCGGAAGCACTTCAGCCATATTCTGCGATAGGTATGGAATCACTTCAAAAGGGAATTGGGAAGAATCCAATATTTTACATCAAAAAACCTCAATAGAAGAGTTGTGCATAAAATTTGAATTGTCAATTGAATCAATAGAAGAAATCTTACAAGAGTCAGAAGCTTTGTTATTAATTGAAAGAAACAAGAGATTTAAGCCGGCAATTGATAACAAGCTTTTATTATCTTGGAATGCTCAATTAATTACTGCATTCTGTAGAGCCTATGCTGCTTTGGGAGATGAAAGCTATCAATCACTAGCAATTGAGTTGTTTTCGGATATTAAGCGATTTTTTTTAAAAGACAAACAGGTGTATTATCATTCTGTAACGAATGGAATTCCAAATCATCAGGCATATTTAGATGATTATGCTTATTGGATTAGAGCCTGTATCCATCTACAAGAAATTACATCGAATCAGAGCTATTTATTAGAAGCAAAGGAAACGGTTGAAGTTGTTAGAATTAATTTTGAAGATCCAGTATCAAGTTATTTTTATTACACTTCAAAATCTCAAAAAGATGTATTGATTCGAAAGATTGATTTATATGATAACCCTTATCCATGTGGCAATAGCATTATGTGTGAAAATTTACATTATTTAGGTTTGGTTTTTTCAAATGATCAATGGGTAGCAAACTCAAGAAGAATGGCATTAGGTATTTCAGAATCCCTCTCAGCTTTCCCACTTTCATTTTCAAATTGGGGGATTGTCTATTTATTTCATGTAATGGGGAGGTTAGAAATAGTTATAACGGGTAGTGAAATAGACCCAGTAGTAAAAGAAGCCTGTTCCAAATTTATTCCCAATAAAATTATGCAGAGTTCTACTGAGGATGGGCGTTTTCCTTTACTAATTGGCAAAAACTTTCAACATTCATCATTGATTTACGTATGTTTCGACAATACATGTTTTGAGCCTTTTCAAAAATTAATTGATTTTGAAGGGATTATTTCGAAAAAAATTAACAATTAAGTTAACAATATTTCCTTAATTTGCACGTTTGTGTACATTGCGTATTTTTTTCGTAAAAAATACAGTAAATGCCAAATATTTCATAATATGATTACTATATTTGCCCATAATATTAAAAAAGAAATAATGAACAAATTAATTTTCAGTTCCGTACTTACGTTGAGTTTCATTGTTGCCCTCACAAGTTGTAATTTAATTGGGGGAAAGTCTGGTGGTGCATTACCCAATGACGGTCAGTTACATGGCTTATCACCTGCAAAAACGTGGACGCCATCAAGGCCTATAGGAATGGTTTATATTCCAGCAGGTACCTTTCACATGGGGCCAAGCGATGAAGATATCAGCTATGCGTTTACTGCAAGAAATAGAAGTGTTTCGATAAGTGGATTTTGGATGGATGCCACAGAGATTACCAATAACGAGTACAGACAATTTACAAAATGGGTAACAGATTCGATTGCTGCTAAACTAATGGGGTATGTTAAACAAGGTCAAGATGGCAATGAATATGTAGATTGGGCTAAAGTAAAAACCATAAAATGGAATGATAAAGCAACTACAGAAAAAATTGATGCAATCATCTTAACTCCTGATAACAGAATCTTTGGTAAAAAAGAGTTGGATCCTAATAAGATTATTTACCAGTCTGAAGTTTTTGATTATAAATCTGCTGCACAAAATAGAGATGCTACCGTTCCTCGTTCTGCATTTATTGTAAAAACGAAAATTCCGGTATATCCTGATTCTTTATGTTGGATTAGAGATTACGCGTATGCATATAATGAGCCAATGGCTAAGAGTTATTTCGCTCATCCTGCATTTGGAAATTACCCAGTTGTTGGTGTATCCTGGAAGCAAGCCAATGCTTTTTGCGAATGGAGAACGCATTACTTAAATGCATACTTGGAATCAAAGAAAAGACCAGCAGATCCTGAGTTCAGATTGCCATCTGAAGCACAATGGGAATATGCTGCAAGAGGAGGCCATTCACAAGTACAATATCCATGGGGTGGACCATATTTAAGAAATAAAAAGGGTTGTTTGCTAGCAAATTTTAAACCAGGTCGTGGAAACTATGCTGAAGATGGCGGTTTATATACTGTTAGGGCTGATGCCTATTGGCCAAATGATTTTGGTTTGTACAATATGGCAGGTAATGTTGCAGAATGGACAAGCTCATTATATTATGAAGGATCATACAACTTTCAACATGACTTAAATCCAGATGTACGTTGGAATGCTAAAGATTCAGATCCTCCTAGAATGAAGAGAAAGGTTGTTCGTGGTGGAAGTTGGAAGGATGTAGCCTACTTCTTACAAACAAGTACGCGTACATATGAGTATCAAGATACTTCTAAATCATACATAGGATTTCGTTGTGTTCAGGACTTGCCTCCATCTGGAAGACGTAGATAATATTACTTTTGACTAAATGATAATTTTAGTTAATTAACATGATTTTCTCATTCCTATATTGAGAAACTTCACATTTTTTGCAAACTTTATAACCAAATAACAAATAAAAAAAACCTAAAAAACGAAAAAACATGTCAGTAAAAATTAATCCAAAGACAAGTAAATGGATGGATGTCGCAGTTTCAATCGCTGCAGCTATTGTGATTTTTGGTGCCCTTCAAAAGATTCTTCACACACCAATTGCAGATCTTTTCTTAAAAATCGGTTTGTATACTGAAGCAGCTATATTCTTATTATACGGTATTTTATATATTACTTCACCATTAGAAGATGATCATGGTCATGCGGCTGCTGATGCTTCAAGTCCTTTAGCGTCTATGGATAAAATGATGAAAGAGGCTGATATTACTCCAGCTAATTTGAAAAAATTAAGTGAAAGTTTCCAAAAATTAGGTACTTCTGTAGCTGGTATAGCGGACGTTAGTGATGTAGTGAAATCAACTAGTGATTTTGGTGCAAAAACAAAAGAAGCTACTGTTGCTTTAGGAAATATGTCTGCTGCATTTGCAAGTAGTGCTACTACTATGGGTAGTTTTAACAATGCTGCAGAAAGCGCAAAAGGCTTTCATGAGCAAGTACAAGTATTAACTAAGAACCTAGGGGCATTGAATACTATTTACGATTTGGAATTAAAAGAAAGCAACAACCATTTGAAAGCATTGAATAATTTCTATGGAAAATTAGCTGAAGCTAGTAATGCTATGACCAGTAGTGTTGCTGATGCTACAAAGGTTAAAGAGCAAATTTCAGCTTTGGCTGGTAATTTAAGCAAGTTGAATGCAGTATATGGCAACATGTTGACTGCAATGCAAGGAAGATAATTTCTTATTGCACAATAAAAATAATTCCAAACAATATTTATCAAAATAATTAATACTAAATAGTTATGGCTTTACCTAAAGAGCCCAGGCAGAAGATGATTAACCTGATGTACTTGGTGTTAACAGCATTGTTAGCACTGAATGTATCCTCAGAAATCCTAAACGCCTTTAAGGTGGTAGATAAAAGTTTGCAGACTTCAAATACTAATATTGCTACTGCAAATAACACATTATATACTTCATTAGAAGCAAAATTGAAAGATCCAATGACTGCTGAGAAAGCAAAACCATGGAACGACAAAGCTATGGTTGCAAAAAAGCTTTCTACAGAAATGGATGCTTACATCAATCAATTAAAACAAGATTTAAAAACAGAAGCTGGTGAACATGAAGTTGAGGTGGATGGTCAAATGGTCAAACAATTCAAAGAAGATGATTTAGAAGCAGCTACTCGACTTTTTGGAAATGGTGAAGGTGGAAAAAATAAAGGTCCTGAGTTTAAAGCAAAACTTCAAGAATTTAGAGAAGCGATGCTTGGAATTGACCCTTCTATTGCAAAAGAATTTGAGAGTACTTTTCCGGTTGATGATATGAATAAAGCCAAAATCATTGGTCAGGATGGAAAAGAGAAAGATTTTACTACTGCATATTTTCACATGACTCCAACAGTTGCGGCGCTTACTTTATTGAGTAAATTCCAAAACAATGTGAAAAATGCAGAAAACCAAGTTGTTACTTATTGTCATAATCAAGTTGGTGCTGTAAAAGTTGTGTATGATCAATTTGCTGCATTAGTTGGACAAAGTTCAAACTATGTGATGCCAGGTGAAGAAATTGAAATCAATGCTGGAGTAGGCGCATATAGTAAGGCAGCACAACCACAAATTTCAATTGGTGGTGCATCTCGTCCAATAGAAGCAGATGGTAGAGCAACCTATAAGTTTAATGCATCTGGATCAGGTGCAAAATCAGTTCCAGTGAATGTTACGTATGTTAAGCCCGACGGAACAAAGGAAACCAAAACTTTCGAGGTAAAATATACGGTAGGAACTCCAGGTGGTGCTTCAGTTGCGCCAGATAAAATGAATGTATTTTACATTGGTGTGGATAATCCTATTACAATTGGATCTCCTACAGGTTGGGATAAAACAACCGTATCCATGACAAATGGAACTATAAGCGGACAAGGGTCTGCAAGAGTTGTTAAGCCAGCCAATGCTCCAGGTCAAAAAGCTGTGATTACAGTGATGGCCGATAAAAAGCCAAGTTCTTTTGAATTTAGGTTGAAAAGAATACCTGATCCTGTATTTAAAGTTGGTTCTGGAAGAGCTAGAGTACCTTCAGTTGAATTCAAAGGTCAAACAAATTGCAGAGCAGAATTAGAGAATTTTGATTTTGAATTACGCTATACAATTATTGGTGCAACTGTTTATTTTTCTGGAGCCGGTTTCCCAAATGTTAAGCAAGTTCAAATCAACAGCAGTAGTTTAGCGCCATTGGCTTCATTAATGAGTCAAGCAGGCCCTGGAACTTCAGTTACTTTTGATAATATCAAAGTACAAGGACCAGACGGACAAAGAACAATAGATGGAAAATCTATTACTTTATACTAACAAAACCATCAGGATAAATATATTTTTATCTTTCGATAATAACGTATAAGTAAATAAAAACACATGAAATTCAGTAATTGCAAGTATCTATTTTTGATTTTTTCTTTTCTAGTTTGCACTAATGTTGTATTTGCTCAAAAAGCAAAAAAATCAACCAAAAGAACTACAAAAGCCAAAACAAAAACCAATGTTCAGACAAGTATGCCAACAGCTGACACTACTGTAAATGTAGTGCCTCCTCCTGCTGTAGTAGACACACCTGTAACAGCTAAAAGTCCTGCTAATGACAGTATTCCTGTTAAAGTAGTCAAAAAATCATTAAGACTCGATGCCGCAGTTGACAATAGTTTGCAATCAGATAAGGCTCCACTAGCATATGAACACTTAAGATTTGATGATGCTCTTTATCGTCAAAAGCTAATGAGAGAGATTGATTGTAGGGAAAAAGTAAATCACACTTTCATGTATAAAGCTGATGAGGATAATGGTAATCAGCAGTTTATTTCCATTTTATTGAAAGCTATTGCTGATAGTACTGTCACTGCTTTTTCTGACGAACGATTTACTACACCCATGACTAAGGCGGAAGTTGCTAAGAATGTTGCTGGTGAAGAAATGGAAATCAAGCATTATGACAGTTTAGGGCAGGTTGATGGAGTTACAAAAAAACGTAATGATATCAATTTGGATTCCTTTTACAGATTTCACATAAAAGAAGAAGTTGTTTTCGATAAAGAAAGTTCAAGATTATTTTGGAGAATCATTGGAATTGCACCTGTTAAAAATATTATAACCTCTGGTGGGGTTGATTTGGGACCCTCTGAATTATTTTGGGTGTATTATCCAGACATGAGGCCAATCTTCTCAAAATATGAGGTGTACAATGGTAAAAATTTCTCAAATAGGATGACATGGGATGAACTCTTTGAAAGCAGAATGTTTTCAGGAAGAATTATCAAAACCTCTTATGAAAATCCAAATGATGCTTTGATCGTTAATTATCCTGGATATAAGGAAAATCCACTTCTCCAATTGTTTGAAGGCGAGCAAGTGAAAGAAAGAATACACGACTACGAACAAGATGTTTGGGCGTATTAATCATCTTTACAACTTATAAAATTAAGGGAGCAGTCATAAACTGCTCCTTTTTTATTTTATCATAATATGATTGCTATTTTTTGGTAAATATTTTACAAAGTATTATCTTTGTTCTCCTTTTTTAAAAGGATAAACCCTATTGTTCACAACCAAGAAAATTTCTATTTTTTATGGCTGTTAAAATGAGACTTCAAAGACATGGTTCAAAAAAGAGACCATTCTATTTCATTGTTATCGCAGATGCACGTAGTCCTCGCGATGGTAAATTCATTCAAAAACTAGGTACTTACAATCCTTTAACGGTTCCTGCAACCATTCAGGTAGATCGTCAAAAAGCGTTGGATTGGCTTCAGAAAGGTGCTCAACCCACCGATACTGTTCGTCGTATCCTTTCTTTTAAAGGAGTTTTGTATCTAAAGCACTTGCTTCGTGGAGTTAGCTTAGGCTTATTTGACGAATCTGCTGCAATGGAAAAGTTTACTAAATGGAACGCTGAACATGATGCACAAGTTGCAAAACGTCAAAGCACCAATAGAAAAGCACGTTTGGATCGCAGTGTACCTGTAGTAAAGAAAGTAGAAGCTCCAATCACAGAAGCTGAGGTTTCTGCAGATGCGGATGCTCCTACTGAATCAACAGAAGAAGCTAAAACAGAAGAATAATATCTCTGTACCATTAACTCTTTAAGCCGTCTTGTTAAAAGACGGCTTTTTTGTTTAATTTATCAAAATCATGATTGAATATTAAACAAGCTATCTTATTTTTGCAAGGCAAAATTATTCAACCAAATATGCCCATTTCTCTACTTCAGGCACAAGTCAATTCAGCTTCCAATTATCTGCCTATTGTTATCCAAATTCTATTCGCATTGGGACTTGTATTTACTATCATTTGGGGATCAAATTTATTGGGACCTAAGAGAGTAACTTCCGACAAACTACAAAATTTTGAAAGCGGTATTGAAATAAAAGGAAACGCCAGGCAACCGATGGCAATTAAATATTTTTTGATTGCGATTTTATTTGTGTTGTTTGATGTGGAAGTTATTTTCTTTTATCCTTATGCCGTAAACTTTCGCGATTTAGGTTGGGATGGTTTTATTGCAGTTATATTATTTGTTGCATCCTTCTTAGCAGGATTTATTTATATTTTTAAGAAAGGTGCCATGAAGTGGGAAGAATAAGAATTTATTAATAATCATTGAGCAATAACATAAACAAAGAACAAAACATGTCTCGTCCAGTACAATATAATAATACAGTAAAATTTCAGGGGATACCTGAAGGATATATGGGCGAGGGATTTATGGCTACCAATTTTGAAAAAGTAGTTAGTCTTGCTCGAAAAAACTCTATTTGGCCTTTACCATTTGCAACTAGCTGCTGCGGTATTGAATTCATGGCTACCATGGCGAGTCACTATGATTTAGCGCGTTTCGGTTCAGAACGTGTAGGTTTTTCTCCAAGACAATGTGATTTATTAATGGTAATGGGAACCATTGCAAAAAAAATGGGGCCCGTATTAAAGCAAGTATATCTTCAAATGGCTGAACCTCGTTGGGTAATTGCTGTTGGTGCTTGTGCCAGTAGTGGAGGAATTTTTGATACGTATTCCGTTTTACAAGGAATAGACCAGGTAATACCTGTAGATGTATATGTGCCTGGTTGTCCTCCCAGACCAGAAGCAATTTTAGACGGCTTTATGAAAATACAGGAATTAGTGAATGCTGAAGGGCTTAGAAGAAGACATAGTGATCAATACAAGGAGTTGTTGGGGAGTTATGGAATTCAGTAGCAGAGAATAAAACTATTAAATCAAAATTCAAAACATTTTGAATTTTACATTTTGAATTAATAAAATGTTGACAAACGAAATCATAAAAAAAAAATTAACTGAAAAATTTGGTAATCAAATTACTGATTGGCAAGAGCCTTACGGCATGCTTACTTTTACGGCACCTAAAGAATTGAATTTGAAAGTAATGCAATATCTGTATGATGAGGAAGAGTTGAAGTTTACTTTTTTAACCGATTTACAAGCCGTTCACTATCCTGATAATAACGGGGCAGAGCTTGCGGTAGTGTATCATATGCATAACTGGAAAGAGAATGTTCGCATTCGGTTTAAGGTATTTACAGATATTCAGCAACCAGACGTATTTAGTGCAACGGCATTGTTTCAGTCAGCGAACTTTATGGAAAGAGAGACCTATGATTTTTATGGTGTAAATTTTGTGGGACATCCTAATTTGAAAAGGATATTGAATGTGGATGAAATGGATTACTTTCCAATGAGAAAAGAATTTCCATTAGAAGATCAAACAAGAATCGATAAAGATGACGAGATGTTTGGAAGGGGATAAAAAATTAATGATAATAATAGATTACAAATAAAGATGAGCGATCACATATTATTGCCTGAGGGAAGTATTGAAAAACAAACAACAACGTTGAATTTGGGGCCTACCCATCCTGCAACACATGGAGTTTTTCAAAACATTTTGGAGTTGGATGGCGAGCGCATCATGAAAGCCACTTCTACAGTAGGCTATATTCACAGAGCCTTTGAAAAAATTGCAGAGAGAAGACCATTATATCAAATCACGCCACTTACTGACAGACTTAATTATTGTTCATCTCCCATCAACAATATGGGCTGGCATCTTACTTGTGAAAAGTTATTAGGTGTAACTACTCCCAAGCGTGTTGATTATTTACGGGTTATCATCATGGAGTTGGCAAGGATTTCAGATCATTTGATTTGTAATTCTATTGTAGGGGTAGATAGTGGTGCCTATTCGGGCTTTTTATATGTAATGCAATTCAGGGA
Source organism: Chitinophagaceae bacterium (assembly GCA_947452965.1). Lineage (GTDB taxonomy): Bacteria > Bacteroidota > Bacteroidia > Chitinophagales > Chitinophagaceae > Ferruginibacter. Next base: position 159,853 of record CANGEW010000002.1, read on the forward strand.
GTTGATTTATGAAATATATGAAGAGGTTTGTGGATCCAGACTAACGACTAACATTGGACGAATAGGAGGGTTTGAAAGAAACTTTACCAACGCTGCGTTTGAGAAGTTAGAAAAGTTCTTAGATGAAAAAAGCGGTTATCCGGCACAGTTAAAAGAATTTGAAAATCTTTTTACTCGTAATAGAATTTTCATGGAACGTACCATTGGTTGCGGGCCGATCTCTGCTGAACGCGCGATGAATTATGGGTTTACAGGACCTAATCTTCGTGCAGCTGGTGTGGATTATGATGTAAGAGTACACTCTCCTTACAGCAGCTATCAGGATTTTGATTTCACAGTTCCAGTAGGTACTACAGGAGATTGTTATGATCGTTTTTTGGTGCGTAATGAAGAAATGTGGCAAAGCTTACACATTATCAAACAAGCCTATCAAAAGGTGCAAGAATTTAAAGGAGCGGATGCAGATATTTATCATGCGGATGTTCCGGCATATTATCTTCCAGAAAAGAAAGATGTTTATACTAAAATGGAAGCATTGATTTACCATTTCAAGATTATCATGGGTGAATCAACCATGCCAGCAGGCGAAGTATATCATTCTGTTGAAGGGGCAAATGGAGAATTAGGCTTCTATCTTATTAGTGATGGAGGGCGAACACCTTACAGGTTGCATTTCCGTCGTCCTTGTTTTATTTATTATCAGGCTTATCCTGAATTAATTAAGGATGGAATGCTGAGTGATGCGGTGATAACTATGAGTAGTTTGAATTTGATAGCTGGTGAATTAGATGCGTAGTGAAAAGTAGAAAATGAACTACTTTAATTTTTGAGTTTTAATTTTTTGAATTATTCAAAATGATACAGTTTAACAATACAGATTTGGCTAAGGTGCAAGAAATGATTTCTCGCTATCCCGAGGGGAAACAAAAGAGTGCATTGTTGCCAGTGCTTCACTTGGCTCAAGTGACCTTTGGAGGCTGGTTAGACGTGCCAGTGATGGATTATGTGGCATCCTTATTAAAGATTGAACCAATAGAAGTGTATGAAGTAGCCAGTTTTTACAGCATGTTTAATTTAAAACCTGTTGGCAAACATGTTTTTGAAGTATGTCAAACGGGCCCATGCATGTTGAATGGTAGTGATCAAATTATAGATTATATAAAACAAAAATTAAACATCGGGGTTGGACAAACAACAGCTGATGGAATGTTTACGTTAAAAACTGTTGAATGTTTGGGGGCATGCGGATATGCACCGATGATGCAGTTTGGGAAAACTTATAGAGAGCATTTAACCAAAGATAAAGTGGACGCGATTATTGAAGAGTGCAGAGCAAAAGCGAATTAATATCATGGCAAGAAAATTATTATTAGAAAAAGCACATGTTGAAGGGATCAGACACTATGATGTGTATCGTCGTGAAGGCGGATACCGTAGTGTAGAAAAGGCATTAAAAATGCAGCCAAACGATATTGTTGAGGAAGTTAAGAAAAGCGGATTAAGAGGTCGTGGTGGTGCAGGGTTCCCTACGGGCATGAAATGGAGTTTCCTTGCAAAGCCAGATGGTGTACCTCGTTATTTGGTTTGTAATGCAGATGAAAGTGAGCCAGGTACGTTTAAGGATAGATATTTAATGGAGTTTATACCTCATATCTTGATTGAGGGAATGATCGTGTCATCGTATGCGTTAGGTAGCAATACCAGTTATATTTATATAAGAGGAGAATACGATTGGGTTACAGATATTTTAGATCAAGCCATCAAAGAAGCGAATGAAAATGGGTGGTTGGGAAAAAATATCCAAGGAAGTGGTTTTGATTGTCAAATTCATGTGCAACGCGGAGCCGGTGCATATATATGTGGTGAAGAAACTGCTTTGTTGGAATCATTGGAAGGAAAGAGAGGTAATCCAAGAATTAAACCTCCTTTTCCAGCAGTGAAAGGATTATGGGGTTGTCCGACTGTGGTAAATAATGTGGAAACATTGGCAGCGGTAGTTCCAATTATGAATGAAGGCGGAGAGGCTTATGCAAGTATAGGAGTTGGCAGATCAACAGGAACTAAGTTAATATCTGCTTGTGGAAATATAAACAAACCGGGCATTTATGAAATTGATATGACTATTTCTGTGGAAGAGTTTATCTACAGTGATGAATATTGTGGTGGTATTCCGAATGGCAAAAAATTAAAAGCTTGTATTCCGGGAGGATCTTCTGTTCCTATTTTGCCCGCTAATTTACTACTCACTACAGCGAAAGGTGAAAAAAGACTGATGAACTATGAGAGCTTGAGTGATGGAGGTTTTGCTACCGGAAGTATGATGGGTTCTGGCGGGTTTATTGTGTTGGATGAAGATCAATGTATTGTTCGTCACACATATTCTTTGGCCAGATTTTACCGTCATGAAAGTTGTGGACAATGTAGTCCATGCAGAGAAGGAACAGGCTGGATGGAAAAAATATTATTGAACATTGAAAACGGTAAAGGTAGTTTAAGCGATATTGATTTGTTATGGGATATTCAAAGAAAGATTGAGGGGAATACCATTTGTCCTTTAGGCGATGCTGCAGCTTGGCCTGTGGCTGCTGCGATTAGGCATTTCCGTGATGAATTTGAATGGCATGTGAATAATCCCGAAAAATGCTTAACCGAAAATTATGGCTTGCGTCATTATGCAGATCCCATTCATGTTCCGGTTTAAGTAAAAATTAAAAAGTAAAAAGTAAAACATTGGAAAAGCAAGAAGTGTTTTGGATTGAGGAGTTTAAATTAGAAGAAGCGTATAAGCCTTACAACATAAAGCACAGGTGCTTTTACTTTTCTAAAGATGTAATAAGTTTTGTTAGTTCTTGTAAATATGATAAGGTTTTCTACTCATTGTTTGATCAATTGGTGAGGAGTGCAACCTCTGTTGGAGCTAATTTGGCAGAAGGATCATCAGGTAGTAGCAAAAGAGATTGGCTAAAGTTTTTAATCATTGCATTAAAGTCATCCAACGAAACCAAATATTGGCTCTGTTTGATCAGAGATACAATGGAAGTTTCCAGGGATGAAATAAACAAATTGATTATAGAAGCAGAAGAAATCTCAAAAATTATTGCAAGTATTATTGTAAAATCAAAGCAAGTCTGATTTTTTTAAACAAGGGGTTATATACTTTTTGAATTTTGCTTTTTGAATTAAATACTATGTCCGAAGAAATAAAAACTATTAAAGTTACTATTGACAACATCACGATTGATGTTGCACCAGGTACGACCATCCTTCAGGCGGCCCGTCAAATCGGCGGTGATGTTACACCTCCTGCGATGTGTTATTACAGCAAGTTGGAAGGTAGTGGCGGAAAATGCAGGACTTGTTTGGTGGAAGTAGCTGCCGGTTCTACAGCAGATCCGCGTCCTATGCCTAAGCTGGTGGCAAGTTGCCGAACTGGTGTAATGGACGGTATGATTGTAAAAAACATAACCAGTGAAAAAGTTCCTGATGCAAGAGCCGGTGTGGTTGAGTTTTTATTATTGAATCATCCTTTGGATTGTCCTGTTTGTGATCAGGCTGGCGAATGTCATTTACAAGATTTAGGATACGATCATGGTAAAGAAGCCACTCGATATCAATTTGCAAGAAGAACATTTAAAAAAGAGGATATTGGTCCTTACATACAGTTGCACATGACGAGATGCATTCTTTGTTATCGTTGTACTTATGTGGCTGATCAAATTACTAATAAGCGTGTACATGGTGTGGTAGACAGAGGAGATCACGCAGCTATCTCAACATATATTTCGAAAGCCATTGATAATGATTTTTCTGGAAACATGATTGATGTTTGTCCAGTAGGCGCTTTGACAGATAAAACATTCAGATTTAAGAATAGAGTTTGGTTTACAAAACCAGTAGACGCCCATAGAAGTTGTACAACTCCCGGTTGTTGTGGAAAAGCCACTCTTTGGTTAAGGGGCGATGAAGTATTTAGAGTAACCGCTCGTAAAGATGAGTGGGGTGAAGTACAAAGCTATGACGGTAAAACAGGTTGGATTTGCAATACATGTCGTTTTGAAACTAAGAAAACAGAGAGTTGGACAATTGAAGGATTGACTGCTATCAGCAGACATTCAGTAATTGGAGCCAACAAATACAAAACATTGGAAATGCCATCAGAAACAGTAAAGAAAGTAATGAATGGCATGAATCCAAAACTATTGATGGATATACATAGTGTAAGTGGTGTAAACAAACCCGAAATTCATTTGAGCGAGATCAATGGTCCGGCTCATTCATCAGACTTTAAAAAATAAAAAATGTTATTAGCAATTGATGTTGCTTTATTGATAGAAAAATTAGTACTCATTGTAGTGGTGGTGTTTGCATCTCTGGGAATTGCCATGTACACCACATTTGCCGAAAGAAAAGTTGCGGCCATACTACAAGACAGGCGTGGGCCTAATCGTGCTGGTCCTTTTGGATTGTTACAACCATTGGCTGATGGGTTAAAATTATTTTTCAAAGAAGAGATTATTCCGAATTTCTCTTCCAAATTTTTATTCATTCTTGGTCCGGCTTTGGCAATGCTAACGGCTTGTATGACAAGTGCAGTCATTCCATGGGGGGATAAAGTTGAATTATTTGGAAGAACCATAGATCTTCAAATAGCCGATGTTAATATTGGTATCTTATATGTTTTTGGAGTGGTAAGTTTGGGTGTTTATGGTATCATGATCGGTTCATGGGCAAGTAATAATAAATTTTCATTGTTAGGAGGATTAAGAGCCGCCTCTCAAATTATAAGTTACGAATTAGCAATGGGTATTTCAATGATTGCTTTGTTGATGGTAACGGGAACGCTTAGTCTAAAAGAAATGGTGGTGCAACAGCAGCATCATTATTGGAATGTTGTGTATCAGCCTCTGGGATTTTTAATCTTTTTAATTTGTGCCTTTGCAGAATGTAATCGTACACCGTTTGATTTGCCTGAAGCTGAAAATGAATTAATTGGCGGATATCACACAGAGTATTCTTCCATGAAACTAGGCTTTTATCTTTTTTCCGAGTACATCAATATGTTTATTAGCAGTGTGGTAATGGCTACTTTGTACTTTGGTGGATATGACATGCCTTTTGTAAATGAAGCAGCCCTGGCACCTAATATGGCCGCCTTAGTGGGGATAGTTGCATTATTGGCAAAAGTGGTATGTTTTATCTTTTTCTTTATGTGGGTAAGATGGACAATACCACGATTCAGATATGACCAGCTCATGCATTTGGGATGGAGAATATTGATTCCTTTGGCATTGTTCAACATGTTAACAACCGGAGGAGCGATTTTATATTTTAGTAAGTAAAAAGTAATTTTTTAATTCATATATGGTTTAAAATTTTGACTTTTCAATTTTTAATTAAAAAAAATGCAAGCATTAACCAATAAAGCAAAACAAGTTAGCCGTAAGCCAATGAGCTTCATGGAGAAGTTGTATTTGCCGGCTATTTTTAAAGGTATGATGATTACATTCAGTCATATATTTAAAAAGAAACCCACTATTAATTATCCAGAGAAACAAAGGCCGTTTAGTCCTGTTTTTCGCGGACTACATATTTTAAATAGAGATGCCGAAGGAAGAGAAAATTGTACAGCATGCGGTTTATGCGCTGTGGCTTGTCCTGCTGAGGCGATTACCATGGAGGCAGCTGAAAGACAAGTTGGAGAGGAGCATTTATATAAAGAAGAAAAATATGCTGCTAAGTACGAGATTAATATGTTGCGTTGTATTTTTTGTGGATTGTGTGAAGAGGCTTGTCCAAAGGATGCCATTTATTTAAGTGAAACATTTACTCCGGCCGATTATCAAAGAAAGCAATTTATTTACAGTAAGAATGAATTGTTGATACCTCATCCCAAAGAAAATGAAGAGGCATATTTAAAAGCACTAGGAAATAGACCTAAAAAAGAAATTGTAAAATAAAATGAATATTACAACCATACTATTTATTCTATTATCTGTAATGGCCATAGGAAGTGCTGTTATGATGATATCCAGTAAATCTCCAGTTCATAGTGTTTTGTGGTTGGTGGTGGTATTTTTTGCAATTTCAGGACATTATATTTTATTGAATGCCCAATTCTTAGCAATTGTGAATATCATTGTGTATGCGGGCGCTATTATGGTTCTCTTTTTGTTTGTAGTGATGTTAATGAATTTAAATGCAGAGACAGAACCTATTAAAAATTATCGTTTACAGTTGGTTGGAATTGTTGCGGGAGGCTTGTTGTTGTTAGTTATTATTTCAGCAATCATGAAAATGGATGTTGAACACTTGGTACAAACGAAGGATGGAGATGCAGGGCTCATTAAGGTATTAGGAATGAATTTGTTTAAAAATTATGTATTGCCTTTTGAAATCAGCAGTGTGCTGTTTTTGAGTGCAATGATTGGAGCTGTGGTAATAGGCAAGAAAGATGAAAATGTAAACTAATAAAGAAGAATTCATAAACTATGGATATAAAATTATACATCATTTTAGCAATCACACTTTTTACTATTGGTATGATTGGTGTATTGGTTAGGAGAAATGCCATCATTATTTTTATGTGCGTGGAGTTGATGCTAAATGCAGTGAACTTATTGTTGGTAGCTTTTTCAAAAATGCATGCATTGAATCCATCACTTTCACCAACTGTTGCAAGTGATGCTCAGATTTTTGTTTTTTTTATTATGGTAGTAGCGGCGGCAGAGGTGAGTGTAGGATTAGCTATTATTGTAATGATGTATAGAAATGTACATACTGTTGATGTGAATTTTTTAAATAGATTAAAACATTAAAATTTTAGAATAGCCTTTTCATGGAGGTTGTTTATCATTCATTATGAATACTATTTTTCAATTAGCTTGGTTAATACCTATTCTGCCATTGGTTGGTTTTGTAATAAATGGCTTGGGAAGAAAAACCCTTTCAAAAACTTTGGTGGGTATTATTGGAAGTGGTGTCATTTTAATATCATTTGTAATCAGTGTACTTGTATTTCTTCAAATTAAGCAAGGCCATACAGATGTTATTCATTACTTTGACTTTATACAATTACGTTCTCTATCTATCGCAGTTGATTTTAAACTGGATCAATTATCTGGCTTGTTTTTGTTGATTATCACTGGAATTGGTTTTTTAATTCATTTGTATTCTACTTCATATATGCATGAAGAGGATAATAAAGATTTTGCAAAATATTTTGCCTATTTGAATCTGTTTGTTTTCTCGATGCTTTTATTAGTGCTTGGAGCCAACTATATTGTGATGTTTGTAGGGTGGGAAGGTGTTGGATTGTGTTCTTATTTGTTAATTGGATATTGGTTCCGTAATTCAGATTATACCAATGCTGCAAAGAAAGCTTTTGTAATGAACAGAATTGGAGACCTTGGATTTTTGTTGGCAGTTTTTTGGTTGATTTCTAAAATTGGTTCTGTTTCTTACGACCAGATTTTTTTATCTGCTAATCTTGCTAAACTTTCTGTGTTTGACATAACAGGAATTACTTTATTAATGTTTGTTGGAGCTACTGGTAAAAGTGCTCAAATTCCTTTGTACACCTGGTTGCCAGATGCAATGGCGGGTCCAACTCCTGTAAGTGCTTTAATTCACGCAGCAACAATGGTCACTGCCGGTATATATATGATTGCCAGGAGTAGTGCGCTGTTTTCGTTAGCACCAATAACCCAACACGTTATTACCATAGTAGGATTAGCGACTGCATTATTAGCGGCGTCTATTGCTATCCAACAAAACGATATTAAAAAAGTTTTAGCTTATTCTACAGTAAGTCAATTAGGATTTATGTTTGTTGCTTTGGGCACTGGTAATTATGTGGCAGCAGTATTTCATGTGTTAACACATGCTTTCTTTAAGGCATTGATGTTTTTAGGCAGTGGTTCTGTTATTCATGCAATGGGCGGAGAACAGGATATCAGAAAAATGGGAGGCCTGCATAAGCATATGAAAATCACGAGCATTACTTTCTTCATAGGCTGTTTGGCTATTTCGGGTATTCCTGGGTTTTCAGGTTTCTTCTCAAAAGACAGTATTTTATCAGGTGCATATGAATATCATCCTTTCGTTTATGCAATAGCGTTATTTACTGCTTTGCTTACAGCTTTTTATATGTTCCGTTTATACTTCATTACATTTACAGGGAAGTTTAGGGGGACACATGATCAAGAGCATCATTTGCATGAAAGTCCTTTAGCAATGACATTCCCATTAATTGTTTTGGCTATTTTAAGTATAGTAGGTGGTTACATTGGAGTACCTGCATCATTGGGCGGGCATGATGAGTTGTCAATCTATTTATCTCCTGTTGTAAAGTCGGTTGAACAATCATTAGCCCATGAAACAGAATATGTTCTTATGGGATTATCTTCTGTGTTAGTTATCCTTTCTATTCTTTTTGCTTGGGTAAAATTTAGAAATTATAAAAATGCATTACCAACAACATGGTTACAAAAAGTTCTTGAAAACAAATGGTATGTAGATGAGTTTTATCAAAAAATAGTTGTGGAACCCGTTCAGTCGCTATCAGTATTTTTCAATAATGTCATAGAAAATAAAATTGTAGACGGAATAGTGAATGGGGTAGGGAAGCTGGTTAATTATTCAAGTCGCCAATTACGTTGGCTTCAAAGTGGACAGGTGGGGGCCTATGTGCTATTAATGGTTTTAGGCATGTTGATTTTGTTTTTTATTCAATTGTTTTTATAATAAAATAATAAATTTTGGGAACTTATTTTTCATTTCCGGACTTATTCATATGGTTGCCATTATTGGCTGCTTTTTTATGTTTTGTAATCAATAAAGAACAACAAGCCAAAACTATTGCGATTGTTTTTTCGTTGTTTGTATTGGGGGTGTCTGTTTGTTCATTGTTTTATTTGAATGATGATAAGTACCTCAACTTTAATAATGTAAATTATATATGGTTAAAGTATTTAGGTGCAAGTTATTTCATAGGGCTAGATGGAACAGGTAGATTACTAACAATGCTTACCGCACTGGCATTCCCGATGATTTTAATCGCGACGTTTAATACACGTCAAGATAAGCCCCGCGCTTTTTATGGTTTGATGATGTTAACACAAGCCGGACTTATGGGGGTGTTTATGGCATTAGATGCGTTAAGTTTTTATTTCTTTTGGGAATTAGCTTTAATCCCGATTTATTTTTTATGCAGTAAATGGGGTGGTGAGAAACGAATTGAAGCAACCTTTAAATTTTTCGTATACACATTTGCGGGATCATTGTTAATGTTGATTGGAATTATTTATGTGTATCTGCATACTACAGGAAGATCTTTTGGAGACGGAGTATATGCGCAGCATTCATTTGCTTTGAGTTCATTTTATATGTCTCAGTTAAGTGCTACAGAGCAAACCAGTTTGTTTGCATTGTTTTTTGTGGCTTTTGCCATAAAGATGCCTATCTTCCCATTTCATACATGGCAGCCTGGAGCATATGATCAGTCACCCACAGCCGTAACAATGATTTTAAGCGGGGTGATGGTAAAAATGGGTTTGTTTGGTTTGTTGCGTTGGTTACTTCCGGTATTTCCATTAGCGTCTATTCATTTCAAAAATGTGGTTATTATTTTGTCAATCATTGGTGTTGTATATGCCAGTTGCATTGCAATGATTCAGGATAACATTAAGCGATTAGTAGCGTATTCTTCGATAGCGCACATTGGTTTAATGTGTGCTGCAATTTTTTCGATGAATGAAATTAGCTTGCAAGGTGCATTATTACAGATGTTTAATCATGGTATCAATATTATCGGAATGTGGATAGTGATTGAAATCATAGAAAGAAAAACAGGAGTTAAAAAAATATCAGAATTGTCGGGACTAGCAGCAACCATGCCAGTGCTTACCATATTTTTTGTGATCATTGCTTTTGCCAATATTGCTTTGCCTTTGACAAATGCTTTTGCTGGAGAATTTTTAATGTTTACCGGGTTGTATCATTATAATCAATGGTTTGCCTTCATTGCTGGATTAGGAATTATACTTTCTGCTGTGTACACGTTGAATATGATAAGAAAAGTGTTTTATGGTAGTTTAAATGCTGTTACCCATGAAGTGAAAGATATTTCATGGAACGAAAAACTGATACTTCTGGTAATTGTGGCCATAATATTTTTTATAGGAATATATCCACAACCATTAATTGAATTAACCAAGGAATCAGTTTCAACACTTTTGATGAAACTAAAATAGAATCATAAAAGCTCATTATAAAAAAGTATGAATACAATCATTTTATCGGCTATTTGGGGTGTGATTATGATGTTTTCGGGTGTGTTTGTGAAGAAGTCTACCACTCAAAAATACATAGCTATTACTGGCATTTTGGTGATTGTTGCATTTGCGACTATAGAGCTATTAAGTGGTCAAACTTTTTTTGATTTTAATACACGTGGTATGATTAAGACAGACGTGTATAATTTATCGTTTGTTTGGATAGCTGTTTTTTCTACCTTGTTATATTTTTTGTTGTCGGGTTCAGAAATAGAAAAGGTTGGTCCTCACATAGGAGAATATTTTGCTTTATTGTTCTTTATTGTTTGTGGTATTGCTATTGCTGCTACATTTAATACTTTATTAATGTTGTTTATTGGCATTGAAATCATTTCAATCCCCTTGTATATATTAACAGGAAGTGACAAAAGAAACTTGAAGAGCAATGAGGCGGCTTTGAAATATTTTTTGATGGGAGCTTTTTCAACAGGAATAATGTTAATGGGTATTGCCTTTGTATATGGAGCTAATCCGGCGGGTTCTTTTTACATAGATAATATACAAATCGGAACAGGACACATGTCGGTATTAATGGCATTGGGATTACTTTTCATGTTGGTGTCTATGTCGTTTAAAGTATCCGCTGCACCTTTTCATTTTTGGACACCTGATGTATACGATGGCGCTCCAACTGTTTTCACATCCTTCATGAGTACCATTGTAAAAGTCGCTGGATTCTTTGCATTTATCAGATTGTTTGAACATGCATTTGGAACAGTTCAGGATCAATGGCAAAAATTGATTATCATCATTACGATTGCTACGTTATTCATTGGGAATATTACAGCGGTTTTTCAACAGAGTGTAAAAAGAATGCTGGCATATTCCAGTATCGCACAGGCAGGTTTTATGTTACTAGCTTTATTTGCATTAAATGAAAAAGCTAAGGATGGTATATTATTGTATGCTGCTGCGTATAGTTTTGCCACCATTGGTTTATTTGGTATCCTAACAAAAATGGAAGATTATACAATAGATGGTTTTAATGGTTTGGCCAAGAAACAACCAATATTGGCCTTTGCTACCACTGTATTTCTATTATCATTAACAGGTGTTCCGTTAACAGCAGGGTTTCAAAGCAAATTTTTTATGTTAATGGCTGCCGTAGAAAACGGTAATCATTATTGGATAGTAGTGGTTGCTGTTTTATTTGCTGCTATCAGTGCTTATTATTATTTCAAGGTTATACAGGCTGTTTATTTTAAAGAACCAAACCTATCAGATACTTCATCAGAGATTTTTATAAGCACACCATTCAAATTCATGTTACTAATATTAGTGGCTTTGATTGTTGTCATTGGAATTTATCCTGAAATTATAATTGGTTGGAGATATCGATAATCAGGATTATAAGCTTAATGATCTAACAACTTTCAGTTATTATCTGCATTTTTTGGTGTAATTTCTCATTATGAATTACAAAGATTCCCTGCTGCTTTCTTGGAAAAACATTTATGGCAATAAAGTTCGAACAGGCATTACTGTTATCATTATCGCATTAGGAATTTTTGCATTGATTTTAATTATAACAGCTATCAAGGCAGCTAGTAATAGTCTTACCAATAGTTTTTCTACAATGGGTTCAAATGCTTTTAGTATTAGATACAAAGAGCGAAATATTAATTTTGGGCACAGGCAACAATCCTCAACGGTAAAGTCAAACAAAAAGAGTGTTGCTGAGCGCAGATCCAATATGGGCATCCCTATTGATTATACAGAGGCTACTTTGTTTAAGGAGCATTTCTTTTTTCCGCAGGCAAAAGTGAGTCTTGCATTACGAGGCGCATCAGGAGTTGTTGTCAATACTAATATTAAAAAAACCACACCTGAGGTGAATGTATTTGGTAGTGATGATAATTATTTAGAATTAAATGGTTTTAATGTTGCTTACGGCAGAAATTTTACTTTAACAGAAGTGAAGTCGGGCATGAGTGTATGTATGATTGGCAGTGGGGTGGCCGCTACTTTATTTGCAGAAGATAAATCGAAAGCACTAGATGCGATTGTTAGAGTCAATCATTTGCCGTATAGGGTGGTGGCGGTGTTGGAGGATAAAGGATCGAGTGCTTTTTTCAATACAAGTAAAATTGTAATTGTACCATTAAATAATCTGCGTAAGTTTTCAGAAACTCAAAACACAAGCTACAATATTGCTGTAAAGGTAGATGATGTAAAAAAAATGAATGTATGTATAGGGGAGGCTACTGCCACATTTAGATCGATCAGAAAATTGAATGTGAAGGATGCGGATAATTTCTATATTGATAAAAGCGATAGTATTGCAGAAACATTGCTCACTAATTTAGGTTTTTTAGAAAAGGGAACGATAGGTATTGCCTTTATTACATTATTGGCAGCTGCTATTGGTTTGATGAATATCATGTTAGTAGCTGTAAATGAGAGGACTAAAGAAATAGGACTGGCAAAAGCATTGGGTGCTACCAGAAAAACGATTCAGTCTCAGTTTTTGTTTGAGTCTGTTTTAATTAGTTTAATGGGTGCGTTGGTAGGAATTTTTTCAGGGGTATTGTTAGGCAATGTAGTGGCGGTACTTTTACACACAGGTTTTGTGGTTCCTTGGGGTTGGGTAATTGCAGGTGTGTTTGTTTGTTTTGCGGTTGGGTTATTAGCCGGATTATATCCTGCCTATAAGGCTTCCAAACTAGATCCAATTATAGCGTTGCGTTATGAATGATGATTTCCACAAATCTTACACAATGGGTATTAATTTTTTCTAAAATTTTCAGTGTAGAAGTGTTTGCATGCAAATATTTTATTAACTTGTTGCCCTGTTATGGAATGAGTAAAAAAGCAACATTCTATTCAGTGTTTTATCATTTAACCTATAATTAAACTTAACAAATTAAAAACAGATTGTCATGGCAGAAACAAAATCAGCCGCATCAGCGCAACAAAAGAAATCCGATAACATGATCTCATTATTAGCACCTGTTGCATGTTTAGTAGTGGGCTATATCATTTGGAGATTTGTATTGGGAAGTGGTTCAAACTTCAGTGGAGGTAGTGAAAATGGTGGTTTTTGGCCAGATAGAGAAGGTCCAAAAACAGCGTTGAGTAAAATGTATTTAGGTGGAATCATTGTTCCTATCCTAATTGGTACACTTTTAACCATGATAACTTTTGTGGTAGAAAGATTTTTGACTATTTCAAAAGCTGCGGGAACAGCTAGTAATGCTGAGTTTGTTCGTAAAGTACAATATCATTTAGCTAATAAGAATGTAGATGCAGCTATTGCAGAATGCGATAAGCAAAAAGGATCTGTTGGTAATGTAATGAAGGCAGGGTTACATCGTTATAAAGAAATGATTGGAAACACCTCTCTTGATACAGAACAAAAAGTATTGGCTATACAAAAAGAAGTGGAAGAAGCTACTTCATTAGAATTACCAATGTTGGAAAAAAACTTAGTGTTCTTGTCTACCATTGCCTCTATCGCTACTTTGATGGGATTATTAGGTACGGTATTGGGTATGATTCGTTCATTCTCTGCATTAGGAGAAGATAGTGGTGGTGGAGCTGCTGCAAGTAAATTATCTGTTGGTATCTCTGAAGCCCTTTACAATACTGCATTAGGTATTGGTACATCAGCTTTCGCGATTGTATTCTATAATATTTTTACCACAAAGATTGATGCCATTACATATGGTATTGATGAATCAGGATTTACATTAACTCAATCATTTGCATCGTTGTACAAGTAATTGTAAAAACAATCAATGAAATTGTATTTAAAGTAAATTCAAAAAAAACATAGAATGCCAAAAGTTAAAATACCACGTAAAAGCACTACCATCGATATGACTGCGATGTGTGATGTGGCATTTTTGTTGTTGTCTTTTTTTATTCTGGCAACTAAGCAAAAGCCACCGGAAGTTCTTTCCGTAACGCCACCGAATTCTGTTTCTGCAAAAGCAGCTCCAGACAAGTCGATTTTGATTACACTTACAAAGGATGGTAAAGCATTTTTGATGTTGGGAGATGAAACAAAAAAGGCTGATATTCTAAACAATATCAACCTTACAAAAGGTTTGAATCTTTCTCCAGCAGAATTAAAAAAATGGGAGAAAGCTCCTTTTGTTGGAATGCCTTTGAGTCAAATCAAAAGTTCTTTGGCGATGACTACCGAAATACCGGCGAATCAACTTCCCGGGATACCTACGGACAGTACAAAGAATGAAATGATTGACTGGATGAAATCTGTAACCAATGTATATGCAGGATCCGATCAAAGAAAACTGCAGGAAATGCTATTGGTGAAAGGTGATAATGATGCATTATATCCGACATTTAAAAATATCAAAGAGGCTTTTAAGAAGAATGAGATTTATAAATTCAGAATAGTTACCAATGGCGAATCTGTTCCTGTTGGGTCTGAATTATATTTAAATCCTCCAAAAGCCAATTAACTCATACTAAAATAAATATACCGATATGGCAGAAATGGATACCTCGTCGGGTGGCGGACATAAAAAAGGACCCGGCGTCAAAAAAGGAAAAAAATTATCAACCAGAGTGGATTTAACACCTATGGTTGATCTTGGGTTTCTGCTCATCACTTTCTTCGTGTTTACAACTACCATGAGTCAATCTACGGCAATGAATATGAATGAGCCTAAAGATGATTCAACACAAGTGATGAAAGTAAAAAATTCAGGAGCGATGACTATTTTATTGGGAAAAGCTGACCAGGTATATTACTACTATGGACAGTTGGAAGCTGATAAATTGAGTGAACAATTTAAAAGTACAACCTTTAAACAGATCAGAGATATCATTGTTGCTAAAAAGAAAGCAACCAATATAGACGATTTGATGTACATAATAAAGTCAGATAAACAATCAACTTTTAAAAACGCTATTGATATTTTGGATGAAATGACTATTTGCAATGTTCCTCCGGGTCACTATGCAGAGGTAGACATGACACCCACTGAAGAAGTGTTAATTCAAAAGACAGAAGAAGCAAACGGGATAAAATAATATGCTGATTGCAGAAGCTATTCAAACAAATTATTAATTATGGATGTAAATAAAATTTTAAGTGCCGATTTTCTTGACATCATTTTTGATGGAAGGAATAAATCATACGGAGCTTATGAATTAAGAAAAACGTACAACCTTAGACTGAGAAAATCGCTCCTTTTTACAGGATCATTATTGTTATTTGTTTTTCTTGGTTTGGCATTGTCTAATTATATAGATAGTCACAGAAATAAATCTACTATCGATGTATTAGATACTCAAATGGCAGAGGTAAAAAAAGATGAACCACCACCGCCACCGCCACCACCGCCGCCACCCACTCCACCACCACCACCAGAGGTAAATCAAATCAAGTTTACGCCTCCAAAAATCGTAAAAGATGAAGAGGTAAAGCCTGATGAAAAGATTGAGGAGATAAAAGAAGATCAGGTGATTAGCAATAAAACAGTTGAAAGCGACAACAAGGATCAAATTGTACAAGCTCCAATTGAAGACAATTCAAAGGCTGTGGAATTGCCAAAAGATGATGATGAAAACAAAGTCTTTACAAAGGTAGAAGTAGATGCAGGGTATCCTGGAGGAGAAGGTGCTTGGAGAAGATATTTATCCAACAACCTTGATGCAGAAGTGCCAGGTACTAACGGGGCACCTGCTGGAACGTATACTGTGATTGTAAGATTTATTGTTTCAAAAGATGGTAGTGTGAGTGATGTAGTTGCAGAAACATCTCATGGCTTTGGAATGGAACAAGAATCAGTTAGAGCGATAAAGAAATCTGGTAAATGGACACCAGCCATTCAAAATGGTCGCAATGTAACAGCATACAAGCGTCAGCCTATTACATGGGTGGTACAGGATAATTAATCAATTTCAATATAAAGTTATAAACCTCTCGCTTTTTAGTGAGAGGTTTTTTGTTTGTTATACTAGTATTGCATCTCTTTGAATATCTTTGAATAGCAAAATCAATTTGCTTGAATAGATTACTACTTTAAATAATTAAAGATGAACAATAAACTTGCGGGATGGGATGATACCATTGTTGCATTGGCTACCTCGCCAGGCGTATCGGCTATTGGTGTAGTAAGAATTAGCGGTCGTGATGCATTTTCAATTGTGAACCAACTATTCCCATCCAAAAACATCCTAATACAACCTACGCATACCATCTTAGTGGGTATGTTGAAAGATGAAAATGAATTGATTGATGAAGTAGTATTGTCGATTTTTAAAGGGCCTAAAAGTTATACAGGAGAAGATACTATAGAGATCAGCGGACATGGAAGTCCGTTTGTACAAGAGCAAATCATTCATGCATGTATCAAGAACGGTGCAAGAATGGCTAAGCCGGGAGAATTTACGCAAAGAGCTTTTTTGAATAACAAGTTAGATTTAACACAGGCAGAATCTGTAGCAGATTTGATTGCATCAAACACAAAAGCCTCACAAAAAGCAGCCCTTCATAATATTCGAGGCGGCTTTTCCAATGCATTAAAAGACATGCGAGAGCAATTGATACAATTTGCTTCATTGATAGAATTGGAATTGGATTTTGCAACTGAAGATGTAGAGTTTGCAGACAGAACAAAATTTTATTCGTTGATTGAATCTGTGCAAATAGCCAGTCGTCAATTAATTGATTCATTTCAGCTAGGCAATGTAATAAAAAATGGGGTGAGTGTAGCTATCATAGGAAAGCCCAATGCAGGCAAATCAACTTTACTCAATTGTTTGCTCAATGAAGAACGAGCCATTGTTAGTGAAATCGCTGGTACCACGAGAGATACCATTGAAGAAATGATAAATATCAATGGTATTGTATTTCGCTTGATAGATACTGCCGGCATCAGGACTAACAGCAAAGACGTGATTGAAAATATTGGCATCGAGAAGAGTTTACATAAAATGAAAACTGCCGATTTAGTTTTATATATTTTTGATGCAAATACAGAAACCAAAGAAGAGATAGCAGAACAGACAAAGGTCTTTGAACAACACCAAGTTAAATATTTGCTGGTTTCTAATAAATTAGATTTGATTAAGAATTTGATTGGCGATATGGAAGAGGCGCCTGTCATTAAAATATCTGCAAAAAAACAGGAAGGCATAGACGAATTAAGGAATAAGATTTATCAAATCACAGTTGTTGATTCGGTAAATACGGATCAAACTATAGTGACCAATGCAAGACATTTGCAATCTTTACAACAAATCTTACAATCTGTTTTGAACATAAAAGCAGGTTTGGATGAAAAAATACCAGGTGATTTGCTTTCTATAGAAATTAGAACTTGTTTGTTTCATTTGGGAGAAATAACAGGAGAGGTAACCAGTGAAGATAAGCTTGATTACATTTTTAGTAAGTTTTGTATCGGCAAATGATATTAAAATAAAAAATAATACGATTTGATTTGCTCCACTCTTTTTTTAATGCCAATAGCTATGGTACTCGAACAAGATTTATTTCAACTTTCTGGAATTTCCGGATAGTTAATCTTTTGCTTCTTTGATAAAGGTGCCGTTTACATCAAATAACACATCCATTTTTTGAAATTCTGCTTCAAAAGTAATATTACCTTTTGCATCAATAATTTTAGAAGCTTCTTTTATTTTTTTGCCCACATATTTTTTTGAACAATAGTCAGTAATATTTTTGGAAAGTTCGCTTACCTCAATTTTAGTTTCGGTTTCGGTAATGTTTCCAACTGGGTCAATTAAAACAGACATTTCTTTCTTTTTGTAGTCAAACGCTGCTTCAAAGTTTCCATTTTCTTTTTCCCATTCTTTTACTTTTGTTGAAGGGTAGGCTTTTGTAAATGTTGCTTTTATAGAAGCTGGAACATCTGATTCTTTAATTTTTTGTGCATTAACTCCGATTGTTACAAATCCAATCGCCAATAATAGTATTGCTTTTTTCATTTTATTTTTATTGATTTGTCTATGAATAAATAATGGTGCGATATTAATCTATTATTCTGATATTTTTTTGTTATCATTCCGTTGTTGTCGGTTTGCTACTAAAAGTAAAATTGTCATCACCCCAACTGAAATAATTGATGAATTTAAAGTTCCAAGTTGCAACCCGCCTTTTTCTATTGGCTTTGTAAGGAAATCGCCAAAAGTAGCTCCGAAAGGTCGAGTGAAAATAAATGCAACCCAAAATAAAATGATGTGATTGATTTTTGAGATGTAATGTAAAAACACAACAATAATAATTACTCCGCCTGTTAAAAGGGCGCCTTGTAGATAGCTCATCCCAAAATATTCTCCAAGAAAATCGCCGAAAGCAGTCCCCAAACTATTTGAGAAAAGAATTGCTATCCAGTAATATAATTCTTTTTGTTTGTCAACAATTGGGAAAACTTCAAGGCTTTTGTATTTGCGAAACCACAAAATTAAAGTGAGTAGCAAACAGCTTATCAAAATGATAGTGCCTATTGTATATCCAAGATGAAGCGTTCTATCAATGTAGTCAGATATTTCAGTACCTAACGTTGTGGTGCCAATAATGACGAGCCAATAAATTACTGGAATATATTTTTTGACTGCAATTTGTACAAACAATACAACAACGAAAAAACAGAGCGTGATTAATATACCAATTGAATAACCCAAATTTAAAGTCATTGAAAGAAAATCGCCAAGTGTTTCACCAAGAGTTGTTGCTACAATTTTCATTATCCAAAATATCAGAGTTATTTTGGCGACTTTGTTTAGCAGATCGTTTTTCATTTTTTATCATTCCCTTTTGATACAAGTTAAAAGGTTTTAGCTGTAACATTATACCATTAAAAAAATATTAACATAATTTGCCTTAAAAAGCGAGTTTACCGGTTATTTCTCTACCCCCCCCCTAAAAACCACCCTCTATTTAATTTTTTATTCCTGTATCCTATTTTTTACCTCACTTCTGAAAACTATACTGGCAAGGGTTTAAAAGTTTTGTATCGGCAAAAAGAAATAAATTAATTATTTCGTTCTTTTATTTCAGTTAACACAAAAATGCCGTCAAAGAAATAAAATTTTGACGGCATTTCGAATAAAAAAATGATTTAATTCAAAAAGTATTTTACGGTTTTTTAGTTGCAGGGGATTCTAATTTCTTTTTCATTTCCTGATGTTCTTTTTCTGCATTTTCAATACTCTTACTAAATGCTTTTGCATGTGCTTTTGCTTTACTTATATCAGGATTGGGTTTATTAAGTTCTGCTTTTAAATTTGAAACATGTTTAGTTGCTTCTGAATGATTTTTTTCAATCGATTCACTATGAACCTTTACTTTTGCTTTGTCTTCAGGTTTAATGGTGCTCTTTAAATTTTCATGTGCTTTCTTCGCCATCTCAAGATTTTCTTCAGCATTTTTTGCATGATTTTTATGCTCTTCTAATGTTTTAGATTGTCCATTTACAATAGCATTTGTATGATCCTTTGCTATTTTATGGTGTGATGTTAATGCGGCATGATTTTCAGTTTTTGTTTGTGAAAAAACACTTTGAGACATTAGTGTTAAACAAGCAATTGAAAAGGTAAATAAATAATTTTTATTCATGATAATTTTTTTAAGTGATTATTAAATTTTAATCAAAATAATAAAATTCTAATTTGCGATACAATGAATAAAAACACAAGTGATTATGAGTTATATCATCAGTCAGAAGATTTTACACAGTAAAAAATAGCATCCAGATTTTTTAATTAAAATAACCTTTACAACCATTGATTAAATTTTTAATAAAAATCATTTTTACAAATTGAGTTAGTGAACAATAACAGAAAAGTAATAAAAACAACCATAAAAAATACTGAAGTGGAAGTGCTGTGAATTTCAATGAGTTTGCAAAAGAAGAAAAAGGGATGAAAATTCCAATTGCAATCATTGTAAGTGAAATAACTGGCGTAGCTGCTCTGCTTTCTATAAACGGAATTTTTCTTGTACGTATCATGTGTTCAATTAAAGTTTGAGAAAGAAGCCCTTCGACAAACCAAGTATACCATGAAGGCGCTTTTTCATATTCAATTTCATTAAGCCCCAATATTTTTCTTTTTACTACAACTTGATCATCATTTAATCCTTTTTCATCACTATTCAAATCAATGTATAGCTGCTGAATACTTTTTCTGGCAAAGTCATTCAGCATTATTTCATCATATTTTTTATAATTATTAGAGAAGTTCATTTTGATTTTATTTATCTGAAAAAAACTTTACTTATTAGCTAAGCATTTAAGGTAAGGGTATTAGATTATTTATAAAATGATTTATCACCCAACAATTGTTTTATACACTATTTGTATAAGTTTGTTTATTAATTAAATCAGATAAAATTGCTTTTGTAAATCAATCCTTCAAAAATGAAAAACACACGTTATTTAATGCCATTGATGCTATCATTTTTTTTAAATGCCACTGCTCAAACGAGTAATGAACTAAAAATTATTAAAACCTTTTCTATAAAAAGTTCAGGAGGTTGGGATTATCTAGAATTAAATCCTTTGAACAATTGGCTTTATGTAAGTCATTCCAAACAAGTTAATGTAATTGATAGAACCTCCGGTGATTCAGTTGGTGTAATAGAAAATACAATAGGTATTCATGGCATTGCTTTTGA
Source organism: Chitinophagaceae bacterium (assembly GCA_947452965.1). Lineage (GTDB taxonomy): Bacteria > Bacteroidota > Bacteroidia > Chitinophagales > Chitinophagaceae > Ferruginibacter. Next base: position 180,796 of record CANGEW010000002.1, read on the forward strand.
CAAAGAAAATGGGAAGGGTTATACAACTAATGGAAAATTAAATTCGACTACAATATTTGATATTAATACGAATAAAATTATTGGTCAAATTACTACAGGGAAAGATCCGGATGCAATTGTGTATGAACCCTATTCTAAAAAAATAATAACTTGTAATGGACATGATAACAGCTTAAGTATTATTGATCCGTTTCAAGATAAAGTTGTAAATATTGTTGATGTAGGAGGAGTACCTGAAGCTGCAGTAAGTGATGATATGGGTAAGCTTTTTGTAAATCTTGAAGATAAAAATGAAATCGTCGTAATAGATACAAAGACATTTAAAGTGATAAACAGATATTCACTATCGCCTGGAAGTGGTCCTACTGGTTTAGCGTATGACAAAAAAAACAGAAGATTATTTTCCGGTTGCGAAGATCTGTTAGTTATATTAAATGCAGATAATGGAAAGATAATTGATAAAATAAAAATTGGACATGGTTGTGATGGCGTTGTGTTTGATGAAACAACTAAAACAATCTACACTGCTAATGGAGAAGGTTCTATTTCAGTCATTCAACAAGAAGACTCAGACCATTACAGATTACAGCCAGAAATTAAAACTAAGAAAGGTGCAAGAACAATAACCATTGATCAAAATACACATCAACTTTTTTTGCCAACTGCTGAATTTGATCCAAAGGAACTTAATGAAAAAGGAAGGCCCAAAATGAAAGAGGGAACTTTTCAAGTATTAGTTGTTGGAGAATAAAAAGCTTATATTTTATTCCTGTACCTCATTTGTACCCCGCCCCTGAAAACCTTTACTAGTAAGGGTTTTAAAGTTTTGTATCGGCAAGTAATCTATTTTGTAATCGTTTCAATATTCCTATTTTTAACATATCAATTGAAACAAAAGCAAGAATTAATTAGAGCGCCTAGGTTATTTTTCAATTTTTAATTCAGTTATCTTTGAAAGGATTAAATACAACTATATGACGCTATTGGAAAAGTTCAACAAAGATGGTTACCTCATTCTCGAAAAATTTCATACCGCTGAACAATGTGATGCATTGATGCAGCGAGGTGAGGAATTGGCAGCGGGGTATAATTTTGAGGGTCATCCATCTGTTTTTCAAACCAATGAACAGACACGCACATCCGATGATTATTTTTTAAACTCCGGTGGAAATATTTCTTTCTTTTTTGAGAAAGATGCATTTGATGAAAATGGCCAATTGAAAAATGATTTATTTCATTCGCTGAATAAAATTGGTCATGCGCTTCATGATTTGGATTCGGTGTTTGAAGCCTTCTCTCGTTCACCGCAATTGAAAAAACTTTCAGCAGAATTGAATTTAAACAATCATGTCATTATTCAAAGCATGCTGATTTTAAAACATGCCAAAATCGGAGGTGTAGTCGATGTACATCAAGACGCTGCCTTTTTATATACAGAACCTAATTCTTGTATCGGTTTATGGTTTGCATTGGAAGATGCTACAATTGAAAATGGTTGTCTTTGGGCAAAACCTGGCGGACACCAAACTTCACTTCGTTCTTGGTTTCGGAAAAAGGAAACAGGAGGTACTGAAATGCATATTTTTGATTCACAGCCTTTAACAATGGAAGATATGATCCCTCTTGAAGTAAAAAAAGGAACTTGTATCGTTCTTGATGGATTGTTACCTCATTATAGTCTGCCTAATACGAGTGGAAAATCCCGACAAGCTTACGCCATTCATATCATCGATCGTAATGCAAAATATCCGGAAGAAAATTGGTTGAGCCGCGATATGTCTACTCTCAAAGGGTTTAATTAATCGGGTGAAATTAAAAGTAAAAATTAAAAAAGGGAATAGACAATTTTGACTTTTTAGTTTTTCATTTTGACTTAATAATTATCACATGAACATTTTATATTCTAGCACTTATTGGGGAAGTGAATCATTAAGTCCTGAAAAATTTATCAATAAAACAATTGGCGATGGTTTTAATGGCGTTGAATTGTTTTTACAGCCACCTGATGAGACTACGAATCTATTCATGAGTGCAATTGATGCTGTTAAAATGATGAACAATGATTTTTATTTCATTGCTTTACAATTGGTATTTCCTGCTAAAGAGTCGGTAACGGATTATATCAAAAAAATGGAACGGAATTTGGCTTACATATCATCACTCAATCCTTTATTTATCAACTCTCATACCGGAAAAGATTATTACAGTTTCGACGATAATTGCAGAGCGATTGAAGCAGCTATGAATTTTAGTGCAAAAAATAATATTCGTATTTTACATGAAACCCATCGTTCAAGATTTACTTTTCATACAGCAACTTTATTGCCATATCTTGAAAAATTTCCTGAAATGGAACTCACCGGCGACTTGTCACATTTCTGTGTAGTTTCCGAATCAATGTTGGAAGATCAGGAAGAAATTCTGGACAGAATTTACCCTCACATCTCACATTTGCATGCACGAGTAGGCTATGAGCAAGGTTCACAGGTGAACGACCCCAAAGCTCCGGAATGGAATTCACACATAAACAGATTTATAAACTGGTGGCATCAAATAATCAATTTGAAGCAAAAAGCAGGTCAAAAAGTATTTACCATTACCCCTGAATTTGGCCCCGTTCCTTATATGCCTGTAATGCCCTATACAAAAGAACCAATGAGTATACAATGGGATAATAATTTATTTATAAAAAAATTGCTACAAAGTAAATTTGGTTGAGCTTATTATTTTTTTTCTAGATTTTATAATCTTTTTCATAGGCAAATAGTTCAACTAATAGACTATGTTACATAATAACTATTTTTCTATTCAATCCTTTCTTTATTTGTAAAATATCAATCATCTTCTTTTAAAAAAAGTCAAGTTAAATGTATTAAAAACTTGAACTGATTATTTAAAAAAATGTCGTAAATATTTTAATTACTTTTGTTTTTAAAATAAAATTATTTTCCATTTATTTATCACTTAATACTTTGTTTATGAAAAAATACTTTTCTACAATCTCATTTTTGCTTTTGTTTATTTTAAATTTAAATGCTCAAACAAGTAGTGGGCTAAAAATCATAAATACCTTTTTTATAAAAAGTTCAGGAGGTTGGGATTATTTAGAATTAAATCCATTAAATAATTGGCTATATATAAGTCATTCCAAACAAGTTAATATTATTGATAGAACCTCTGGAGATTCAGTAGGAGTAATTGAAAATACATTAGGTGTTCATGGAATTGCCTTTGATAAAATAAATGGGAAAGGATATACAACTAATGGTAAAACCAATACAACAACAGTTTTTGATATTCACACGAATAAGATTTTAAGTCTTGTAGAAACAGGGAAAGATCCTGATGCAATAACTTATGAACCATTTTCAAAAAAAATTATTATTTCAAATGGACATGATAATAGCCTAAGTGTTATCGATCCAATTCAAGATAAAGTAGTAAATACTATTGATGTAGGAGGCGCACCTGAGGCTTCAGTCAGCGATGAATCGGGAAAACTATTTGTAAATTTGGAAGATAAAAATGAAATAGTTGTAATAGACACAAAGACATTTAAAGTGTTAAATAGATTTTCATTAGCACCAGGAAGTGGACCAACTGGTTTGGTTTATGATAAAAAAAATAGAAGATTGTTTTCAGGTTGCCAGGGAATACTTGTCATCTTAAATGCTGATAATGGATTGATAATTGACAAAATTAAAATAGGACATGGTTGCGATGGGGTTGCGTTTGACGAAACCAGTAAAAGAATTTATACTGCTAATGGAGAAGGTTCAATTTCAGTTATTCAACAAGAAAATGCTGATCAATACAAATTACTTCCAGAAATTAAAACAAAGAAAGGAGCAAGAACAATTGCATTAGATAAAAATACACATCATCTCTATCTTCCAACTGCTGAATTTGATCCAAAAGAACTTAATGAAAAAGGAAGACCTAAGATGAAAGATGGTACTTTTCAAATATTAGTCTTAGGAGAACAATAACTTATTTTATCCTTGATTTTCTTTAGTACCTATCCTCTGAAATCCTTAACTGGTTAGGTTTTAAAAGTTTTTCATTGGCAAGTAACAACCAAAAAATACTCTTTAGTGTCATTTAAAAAAGCAATCAATATAGTTTGGTTAAAAAGAGATATCCGCAGTCAAGATCATCTGCCATTATATCTTGCAGAACAAAGCGCCTTACCCTATTTAATGATATTTATTTTAGAACCATCAGTCATATCCTATCCTGATACAAGTATCAGACATCTTCAATTTCAGTATCATGCTATTTTAAAACTGAATCTTACACTAAAACCTTTTAACAAAAAAGTAGAGATATTTTACGGAGAAGCTATTTCTGTATTTAACGAAATTCATCAATATTTTGATATTCAAAATATTTTTAGTTATCAGGAAAGCGGCATAAAATTAACCTATGATAGAGATAGGAAAATTGCAAAATTTTGTAAGCAACATAATATCCAGTGGAAAGAATGTCAACGTGATGGCATACAAAGAGCCATCACAAACAGAAATGGTTGGGATCAAAAATGGTATTCAATCATGCACTCTCCGATTATAAAAAATACATTTTCAGTTAGAGAAAACATAGTACTTGTAAATAATTTTCCTATTGATTTTGATTTGATGAATCAACTAGAAGAATATCCAAAAAATTTTCAACCAGCAGGAGAAGAGGCAGCATGGAAATATCTAGATTCATTCGTTCATGAAAGAGGAAAAAATTACAACAAACACATCAGTAAGCCACTGGAAAGTAGGCTAAGTTGCGCTAGGATATCACCTTATTTGAGTTGGGGAAATATTAGTGTTAAACAAGTTTATCAATATGTTTATAATCAATCCAAAAGCTTGTCAACTAAATATCCTTTTACAAGTTTTCTTACAAGATTAAAATGGCATTGTCATTTCATTCAGAAATTTGAAGTAGAATGCAGTTATGAAACAGCTTGTATCAATTATGGATATGAGTTGCTTGAACATATCCCTAATGAATCATTTATCAATGCATGGAAAATTGGAAACACTGGGTACCCTTTAGTTGATGCGTGCATGAAATGTTTGATTGAAACAGGTTGGTTGAATTTCAGAATGCGGGCGATGCTGGTAAGCTTCTTTTGTCATCATCTCTATCAGGATTGGATAGCAGGGGTGTATCATTTAGCAAATTTATTTTTGGATTATGAGCCAGGTATTCATTATCCCCAATTTCAAATGCAAGCTGGTACAACCGGTGTTAATACGATTAGAATATATAATCCGGTTAAGCAAAGTCAAGAGCATGATCCTCAGGGAATATTCATAAAAAAATGGCTACCGCAATTAATAAACGTCCCAACAGAATTTATTCACGAACCCTACAAAATGAGTGCAATGGAACAAGAACTTACTGGTATATTCATTGGTAAAGATTATCCCTATCCAATAGTTGATTTAGAGATTTCAGGTAAAGTTGCAAGAAAAAATATCTGGAGCCATAGAACCAATGAAATTGTGAAGCAAGAAAATAAAAGAATTTTGACAACTCATACAAGAAGAAAAGTAAAAGATATTAACCCGTAATTTTTTGTTTTCTATAAAATTTATCCATGTTAATCACATGAGGGAAACTGATGCATGATAGAAAAATAAAAAATGAACCGATCTGTTCTTTCCAGAATAGATGCTTATTGGTAAAGAATATTAAAAATAAAACAAACGCTCCCAGTGTGAATGGTAAGGAATGTTCCCAGAGTTCCATGTTTTTTTTATGTAACCGTTCTTTTATTTGTGACCATCCGTTTAAGCTATGCTGACAAATAAAAAAAATACCGAAGGCTTGTAAAAGAGGAATGAAAGAAAGCAATATAATTGTTATAAAACTTATTGTTAACCATCTATTTCTTTGTTGAATCAAGCTAAAGCACATTAGAAGAAAAGATAAAACAACGCCCATTACAGATGAATTAAGAAAAGCTTGAGTCAAACTATTATCATTAAATAGTTGTGAAAGAACATATCTTGTTTCGTCCGTGTGAGAAAAAAGTATAAACAACAACATTCCTAATCCCCAGACAAAAGAAGAGAATTCTGAAGTTAATTTCCATTGAATGAAATCAGCCTGTCCGAAGTGCCAGGCAGAGTAAATCAAGAAAAGTACTAGCGCAATAAGGGGAGAGAGTTTCCAAAGAAAAAACATAACGGTACCTTTTAATAGGTAGCCACTTACAAAACCAAATATTTTTTTATTTTTTGGCTTTTCAAGAATGTGATCCATAGCACCATGAGGAATACCCAAAGCAATTAATCCGACTGATAATAAAAATAAACCGACGGAGTTAAGTCCCCAATGATTTAATACCAAAAATAAAAATGTTGTCAAAAGTGGAAATAGATATGACAATAATGGCTGTATTCGGTTCATACAATCAAGTAATGCTTGTTTGATGAAAATCCCTTTGGGCAGCGACATCATTACTGTAATATCTTCTTTTAATTCAGTTTTTTGTTCCAGAAATTTTAAGACGAGTTTGCTGTCTACATTTTTGAACAAGCTCGTGAAAATAAGTTTTCCTTTATCGGGATTTTTTTCTAGTATTTTCAACAAGATTCGGTCATAAAATGCGAATCTTCCTCTTCTTGATTGATTGATCTCTTCTTTTGAAAAAGATTTGATATTTGAAAAACTGTTGGCGATTTGAACTGAGTGGTAGGCCATTTCTTTAAAAGCATAGCCCGTTGTTGGTTTCACTTTTCCTGCTGCGGATCCTGTTTGTATATGATTGGTGTGTATGGATCTTTGTTTGATATCCTTAGAACACATTGGAATCATTCCCTGTTCTTCTTCAATCAAAGTGATATTCCAGTTTTTTTCTCTGCAGTATTTTTCAAGTTGAATTCTTGCATAATCGTGATCGATGCCATTTATACCAAAACGAGTCAATTCTACAAGTGCATAGTTGTTGTCGTAAGGTAATATGTAAACAAATTGTGTCGCATCCGATTGATCAACCTCAAAATCCATCATGGTAAAAACATTCTTATCAAAGACAGGTTCTGAAGTTTTGATTTTCCATCCTAAAAAAGATTGCCATAAAAATGCCTGATGTTTTTGTGCTTCTAACCACTGAGGAGGTCGGGAATCAAAAACTTTGATTGATTGAAATTTAGCATTTTCCGTACTTAAACAAATCAGGTTATCAATAGGGCGCCATTCAATATTAGTTAAGCTTTCGCGATAATAATCAACATTACATTGAGATAGTATTTGTTTCACATGGTCGTAAAGTGAGATACTAGAGATGTGGTAATATTTAACAGGTGCCAGATGGGTGATTTCATTCGAATTACAAGTAATCATACTCCAGGATTTATCTGTTAATGCAGATAAATGGAGTGTTTTTACTTCTTCTGGATTAGCCCAAAAGCAATAAGTTTTATCATTTTTTGATTTTGTATCAGGTTCAATGACTGCGATTGATAGTTTCTGGAGCAGATGGCTAGAATATAATGCATTAATAATCAGCGAATTGGATGCTCCCAATCCAACAAAAGTCAAATCATATTTTTTTTCAATAAAAATCATTACCTATAAATGAACAAATTTTAACAAATTTTGTTTAATAAAACGAAATATATATTAAACAAAATATTTCTTACTGGATTCCGGAAACCAGACAAAATACGGGGCGTATCTGAAAAGCCACAAGAGTAGGGTCATTTAAAAATTAATTTTATGGATCACTTAAAAATTGCGAGTGACAATTATGTTGCTTTCACATTCTTTATCGGGACCATGGCCATGATGGCCGCTTCGGTGTTTTTCTTTTTTGAATTAAACAACACAAATCAGAAATGGAGAACATCAGTTTTAGTATCTGGTTTAATCACTTTCATTGCAGCAGTTCACTACTACTACATGAGAGGTTACAATCTGGAAACGAATGAATCTCCTACATTTTTCCGTTACGTAGACTGGATTCTGACAGTTCCGTTAATGTGCGTTGAGTTTTACTTAATCACAAAAAAAGCGGGAGCTAAAATCGCATTACTATGGAAATTAATTTTTGCTTCATTAGTAATGTTAGTTACGGGATACTTCGGTGAAACTATTTACAGAGATAGTAGCGTTATTTGGGGTGTGATTTCAGGAGCTGCTTATTTCTACATTGTTTATTTGATCTGGTTTGGTGAAGTGGCTAAATTGTCGCAAAATGCCGGTTCAAATGTTGCTGCCGCTACTCGTATACTCGCATGGTTTGTTCTTGTTGGTTGGGCAATTTATCCTTTGGGTTACATCTTAGGTACTCCAGGTGGTTTATTCGGTATACAGTTAGTTGCTGATGCTGCTAAAGCAAGTCACTATATGGATATCGTATACAATATCGCTGATGCTATCAATAAGATTGGTTTCGGTTTGGTAATATATTCACTTAGCAGAAAAGAAGATTAATATTACATTCATTTAGTTAATAAAAAGCGAGACCTAATTGTTAGGTCTCGCTTTTTGTTTGGTGTTATAATTTTTACAAACATTTACTTGAAATAATCGTTGAACATTTTAATTTCATATATCTTCTCAAATCATTTATTGAAAAATATTGTATGATTTTGTATCGACAATCAACTTTTCTCCTTTTTTATTTAAGAATTTAATTATCAAAGGATGTAATAAAAGTCTTACTTTCAAATAAAGTCTATTCATGAAGAAAGCTAATTATTTATTTACGATTATTCTTTTGCTTAATGCTTCATTGATTCTTGCTCAAACTGAAAAAGAGTCTATTAATGATTCATGGAAATTTATTAAAGAAGATATTTCATCTGCTACAAATCAAGAATTCAATGATTCATCATGGCAAAAAGTGAATCTTCCTCACACCTGGAATGCAATAGATGCCTATACGATAAATAAATATTATAGAGGAATTGGTTGGTATCGTAGGGTGTTGAATTTGACAAAAAAATATACAGACAAGAAACTTTTTATAAATTTTGAAGGTGTTTTCTTAAAGGCAGATGTGTATGTAAATGGTAAGCTTATTGGTCAACACAAAGGGGGATATACTGCATTTACTTTCGATATTTCTGACTATGTAACCATTCCTGGAAAAAATATCATTACTGTTAAAGTTGATAATAGTAAGAAATTAGATTTGCCACCTATTTCTGGTGATTACACCATGTTTGGTGGAATATACAGAGATGTATATTTAATCAGTTCCAATAAAATACATTTTGACCAAATGAACTTTGGTTCCAACGGTGTTTTTGTTGATGCACTAATAGATAGTAACAACGAATCAATTGTAAATATTAAAGGAGCCATTACAAATCAATCCAATGAAAATCGAAATGTGATTTTATTATCAAAGATTATCGATAAATCAGGGAGTCTTGTTACTGAAATCAAATCAAAGATTAAATTAATTGCCGGTGCTACAACAAATTTTCAACAATCATCAAAGAAAATCAATAACCCAATTTTATGGTCAACTGAAAATCCATATTTATATTCTGTTCAAACTTCAATTCTATCCGTTGACAAAAGCCCAATTGAATACGATTTGAAGTATTCTCCTTTAGGATTCAGATGGTTTAAATTTAGTGCTGATTCTGGTTTTTATTTAAATGGAAAATATCTCAAATTAATAGGGGCTGCTCGTCACCAGGATTACATGGGATTAGGTAATGCATTAGATAACGATCTCAATCGCAGAGATATCGAATTGTTAAAAGGGATGGGAGGGAATTTTATAAGAGTCAGTCATTATCCTCAAGATCCTACCGTTTTAGAGATGTGCGATAAATTAGGAATCTTGGTTTGGGAAGAAACCCCTCTTGGTAATAATTTTTATGATAGCAAAGAATTGAAAACTACTTGCATCAGTAGTTTGATAGAAATGATTCGTCAAAATTATAATCATCCAAGTATAATTATTTGGGGTTATATGAATGAAGTTGGCCTGGGTACATCTAAATTATCAGACAAAGAAAAGCAAAAAGAGATATTTACAATTACAGCAAATTTTGCACAAGAATTAGATAGTATCGTTCATAGCGAAGATAAATATCGGTTATCGGCTATTGCACAAAACTCCGGTGGGAAAGACTATTATCTAAATTACGGAATGTCAACTACTCCCAATGTAATAGGATGGAATACTTATTATGGTTGGTACAAAGGAACATTTAATCAGTTTGGTGAGTTTATGGATAAAGTACATGATGAAACGCCTAATATCATTTCAATCATTAGTGAATATGGCGCTGGAGGAGATGGCCGTTTGCATAGTTTGCATCCTGAGCAATTTGATTTTAGTATTGAATGGCAACAGCAATATCATGAATCGTATTTGAATCAGATATTTAATAGAAATTTTATTTCAGGGGCAGCTGTTTGGAATTTTATAGATTTTAATGCAGCCAGCAGACAAGAAAGCATGCCCCATATTAATAACAAGGGACTGTTGTATAATAACAGAACACCTAAAGATGTTTATTTTTTATATCAGGCTTGGTTGTTGAAAAGTCCTGTAATTCATATTGCAAGCCGTGACTGGCCAATTAGAAAAGGTATACAATTGTCGGCAAAAGACAGTTTTGTTGTACAGCCTGTTAAGATTTATTCCAATCTTGAAAAAGTAGAATTATTTCAAAATGGGAAATCTCTTGGAATTCAAAATTCGAATAAAGGAGTCGCTGTTTGGAATATTCCTTTTGTTAATGGAAAGAATTTTTTAATAGCCAAAGGAGTGAATGAAAATAGTTCGTATCAAGATGGTATGGAAATCAATTTTGAAATCATTTCTTCAGTATTGAATCAAATCAAAGATAAAAGTTTTGAATTGGCCGTTAACGTTGGGAGTAATTGCTTTTTTATTGACCCTATCAATAATATAACTTGGTTGCCCGATCAAGAATATAAACCAGGGGGCTTTGGTTATGTAGGAGGTGAAATATTCAGATCTTCAGAAACAAGAATAGGCCATCAATCGGAAGTGAATCTTACACGAAATGTACCATTGTATCAGACCTTTAGGTATGGATTATCTGATTATAAATTTGATGTGGCCGATGGAGAATATGAAGTAGAATTACATTTTTCAGACCTAGAAAATAAAAACCAAAAATCTATTTATGATGTAAATGATAAAGAAGAGGTCAATAAAGAAATTAGTGAATTTAATGTTTCAATTAATGGAGAAAAAGTACTTGAGGATTTTTCACCAACATTAGAATATGGTGCATTGAATGCTATTGTGAAAAACTTCGTTGTAACAGCAAAAGAGTTTAAGGGTCTGACAATTTCTTTTGAACATGAAAAAGGGAATACATTATTAAATGCAATAAAAATACGACGACTGAATTAGGATTAAATAAGAATGAAGAAGCCTATTAAGAGTTTACGGCCATCTTCACTATTAATATAAATAATATCTTTTTGATTTTTTAAGTCTTTTATTCCATTTGTGCCCATCCTATTAAAACCTTTATTGGTAAGGATTATAGTATTTTGAATCGTAAAATAACCTTACCACTCTTTTCATATGATGTCTTCTCTTTTGATAATCTATATTGGTATAAAAAAAATTAAAATACATATTGCTTTGTGTAATTATCTACTAAAGTCGCGTTCTTTGTAGTGTTATAAAACGTTCTAAATCATTAAATAATTCCAAATGGCAACTTTACGATTAGGCGATATTGCACCCAACTTTACGGCAAATACAACAGAAGGAGTGATTCATTTTCATGATTGGATTGGTGAGGGATGGGCGATTCTTTTTTCTCACCCCGCAGATTACACCCCGGTATGTACAACTGAACTTGGTGCGGCATCTAAACTCAAGCCAGAATTTGAAAAACGCAACGTAAAGGTAATAGCCATAAGTGTAGATGGCATTGAGGATCATTTGAATTGGATACAAGATATTAATGAAACACAGCAAACAAGCGTTGAATTTCCTTTAATAGCTGATCCCGATAGAGAGGTAAGCGAACTCTTTGATATGATTCATCCCAATGCAAGTGTTACACATACGGTTCGTTCTGTTTTTATCATTGGTCCCGACAAAAAAATAAAATTAATGATTACATACCCAGCCTCAACGGGTAGAAATTTCAGCGAGTTACTTAGGGTGATAGATAGCCTACAATTAACAGCTGCTCATAGTGTTGCTACTCCGGCTAATTGGCAGTATGGCGAAGATTGTATCATCGTTCCCGATGTTAGCAATGAAGAAGCGGATATAAAATTTCCAAAAGGGTATACTGTTGTAAAACCGTATTTAAGAGTTACTCCTCAGCCATAATTTTATGTAATCTTTAAAGGCTTAGTAATGGTAAAATAAATTTTACTGCCACTATCTAATTTTGATTCAATCCAAATTTTTCCATTGTGGGCATCTGTAATTTTTTTACAGATTAGATAAGACAAATCACTATCAAAATGTTCTTGGTTGATATTAATAGATGAAAGGATTAAAAAAACACTTTTTTCAAATTTGTTTTCAATCTCAATAGCATTTGTTTTGATCTCAAACAGATATTCCCATTCTTTTTCTATTGAACTTACATGTATGACAGGAGTTATGTTTTTTGAATGTTCAACTATTAGGTAATACAGAAGATTTTTTATTAGCTCTTCGATTTCAAAAGAATTTCCATCAATGCTTGGAAGTGCTGAAAAAGTTATTTTTGCTTGATGTTCTGTTATCTCTTTCGCAAATTCAAGTTTGATTTTTTCAATGACTATTGCTATGTCTATTTTTGAAAAGTTTTTGTTTTTGCCAATTCTGCTTAATAATAGTAATTTATTGGTATAGACTTTAGTGTTATTAGATGCCACGATAATGTATTTTATTTTCTCTTCTATATCTTGCTCTTTTCTCGTGGTAGGATTTGTCCTAATTTTTTCAGCAGCCTCGTTTATATTTTTTAAAGGTTCCTGTAGATTATGAGTTACTACATATAAGAACTGTTCTAATTCATTGTTCGCTTGTGCTATTTCGTTGACTTGTTTTTTTATGATATCCTCGTTTTTTTTTCTGTTGCTTACGTCTCTGGCAATGGCATATATTTTTCCAGTAGAATTGTCTGGACTAGCATTCCACTCCAGCCACAAAAAACTGCCATCTTTTTTTTGATACCTGTTTACAAAATTGGTAGTTAAGTATCCTTTTTTGAGTTTTTCAATTTCGTGTATAGTATCATTAATATCTTCTGGATGAACGAATTCAATAAATTTCTTTTTTAACAGTTCTGTATTTTGATATCCAAATGCGCTTGAAAAATTTGGACTTAATAATTCAAAATAGCCTTCTGTATTTGCAATACAAGTAAAATCGTTACTATGTTCAAAAAAGTACTTGTAATAGTCTAGTTTGTTTGCTTCATTTATGGTTGACATGTTTTTAAATTTTGTTTAATGATAATTAGCAACGTGACTCATGAATTTGTATCTTAAATCAATCAATTGAGATTGCAATTGCTTTACTTTTTCTCTTAATATATCTTGAATCATAGATCCTTCATGATCATTTTCGATGTCAATTAATAAATTGTTTTTTATTCTTTTGTGCTGTAAATCAACCAAATCAATTAGGTCTTGTATAATTTCTTTTGTTTTTTTTATATCAATTTTAAATAATAAATCAGTTTCTTTCTTTTCACTATTGGAAAGTGACTCTATTTCTGGTTGAAGTAAAAATGTTTCAATGAATTTCCCCCATTGTGCTAATTCGGTTTCTTGAATTTTTAATAGTTGTAAACAACTTTCATTTTCAAAAATGAAAAATTTATATTTTTCCTTATCAAGCTGAAGTGATTGTTGCATGAAAGAATTTATTTTGAAAATATCACTTTCCTCTGCTAGCAAACATGATGAATTCAATCCTTTGTAATGACTCCTATTCTAAGTGTATGATAACTTGTACAACCCTTATATCAATTTGTATATTTTTTCTTAAACATTCTATCTTGTATAATTATCATTTTATCTGAGCATAAGCAGTGTTTTCATAAATGTTAATTGTATTTTTGCAAAAAATAATTCAAAATGGAAAACAACAATATACCCAATCAAGATGCAGCAAAATGTCCTTTCACAGGTGCAACAGCAGCTTCTATGCAAAAAATTGCAGGTCATGGCACTAGAAATCAAGATTGGTGGCCCCATCAATTAAAACTTAATATCTTACGTCAACATTCTTCCTTATCCAATCCAATGGAAGATAAGTTTGATTATATATCTGAATTTAAGTCGCTGGATTTTTCTGCTCTTAAAAAAGACATTTTTGAATTAATGACCACATCGCAAGATTGGTGGCCTGCTGATTACGGTCATTATGGTCCTTTATTTATTCGTATGGCTTGGCATAGTGCAGGGACTTATAGAATATCCGATGGTCGTGGTGGCGGAGGTGCGGGTATGCAACGTTTTGCTCCTTTAAATAGTTGGCCTGATAATACCAATTTGGATAAGGCTCGTTTATTACTATGGCCTATCAAAAAGAAGTACGGAAAAAAAATATCATGGGCGGATTTAATGATTTTGGCAGGGAATTGTGCTTTAGAATCAATGGGATTCAAAACTTTTGGTTTTGCTGGTGGCAGAGAAGATGTGTGGGAGCCACAAGAAGATGTGTATTGGGGTTCAGAACGTGAATGGTTGGGTGACAAGAGATATTCAGGAGATCGTGATTTAGAAAATCCATTGGCAGCTGTTCAAATGGGTTTAATTTATGTAAATCCTGAAGGGCCGAACGGCAACCCTGATCCTATCGCTGCTGCACGTGACATCAGAGAAACCTTTGCTCGTATGGCTATGAATGATGAAGAAACGGTAGCGCTAATTGCAGGCGGACATACTTTTGGTAAAACACATGGCGCGGCCGATCCTGGTAAATATGTAGGAAAAGAACCGGCTGGAGCAAGTATCGAGGAACAAGGTATGGGATGGAAAAATACTTTTGAATCTGGCAATGGGGAATATACCATCACAAGTGGATTAGAGGGAGCCTGGACAACTACTCCAACTCAATGGAGCAACAATTATTTTGAGAATTTATTCGGATTTGAATGGGAATTAACAAAAAGTCCGGCTGGAGCTCATCAATGGAAACCAAAAAATGGTGGCGGAGCTGGATCGGTTCCAGATGCCCATAACCCATCAAAAAGTCATGCTCCCATGATGTTAACTACCGATTTAGCTCTACGATTTGATCCGTTATATGCACCTATTTCAAAACGTTTTTATGAGAATCCAGATCAATTTGCAGATGCATTTGCAAGGGCTTGGTTTAAATTAACTCATCGTGATATGGGTCCTCGTTCTCGATACATAGGAACAGAAGTGCCCACTGAGGTTTTAATTTGGCAAGATCCTATTCCTGAACTTACCCATAAATTAATTGATCAAAATGATATTAATTCATTGAAAGAACAGATATTGTCTTCGGGACTTTCTGTAACTGAATTAGTAACTACCGCATGGGCTTCGGCATCAACTTTCCGAGGATCTGACAAAAGAGGAGGCGCTAACGGTGCTCGTATACGCTTAGCCCCACAAAAATATTGGGAAGTCAATAATACAGCTCAATTATCAAAAGTTTTAGATACACTTGAAAATATTCAACAATCATTTAACCATTCACAAAACGATGGCAAACAAGTTTCTTTAGCAGATTTGATTGTATTAGGAGGTAGTGCTGCCATCGAAAAAGCTGCGAATAATGCGGGTAAGAAAATAACTGTGCCTTTCACACCTGGAAGAACAGATGCATCAGAAGATCAAACTGATATTTCATCTTTTGCCGTTTTAGAACCAATCGCAGATGGTTTTAGAAACTATCAGAAAAACCGTTCTCCAATCGCTTCTGAAGAATTATTGATAGATAAAGCTCAATTATTAACACTCACTGCTCCCGAAATGACTGTTCTGATTGGAGGAATGCGTGTGTTGGCCACTAATTATGATCATTCAAAGCATGGGGTTTTCACCAATCGTAGTGAAACCTTATCTAATGATTTCTTTGTCAATCTCATTGACTTTACCACTAGCTGGAAGGCAAAAGACGGATCTTCATCTTTATTTGAAGGTCATGATAGAACTACCGGACAACTTAAGTGGACAGCAACCAGGGTTGATTTAATATTTGGATCAAATTCAGAATTACGTGCCATCGCAGAAGTGTATGCATGTGAAGACGCTCAAGATAAATTTATTCATGATTTTGTTGCGGCCTGGACAAAAGTGATGAATTTAGATCGGTTTGATTTAAAATAACCTTTGTCTCATTTTGAAATACTTTGTAAAGTCTTAGTATGTCCAAAATTATAATTTATGCGTAAGTTTTTAAATATACATACTATAATACTTGCATTGTTGCTAATGTCTATCTCATCTTGTGGTCAACATAATCAAGAAATTGATATTAAACACAATGATTCAATGGTATACAAAAGCAATGATGATTGGCATAAGATTTTGACAAAAGAACAATACAAAGTATTACGCGAGAAAGAGACAGAATCTCCCTTTACTGGCAAGCTGTTGCACAATAAAGAAGCCGGGATCTATGCATGTGCTGCTTGTGGCAATGAGTTGTTTACTGATAAAATGAAATTTGATGCTCATTGTGGCTGGCCAAGCTTTGATAATGAATTATCCGGAGGAAAAATAAAAAAGATTGAGGATAATTCTTACGGAATGCATAGAACCGAAATTGTTTGTGCAAAATGTGGCGGACATTTAGGTCATTTATTTAATGATGGGCCCACTTCAACGGGTATGCGCTATTGTGTGAATTCACTTTCATTGAATTTTTTGCCTGCTGCCCAAACTAAAAATTCTATTGATACCATAACATTGGGAGGTGGTTGTTTTTGGTGTGTAGAAGCTGTGTATGAAATGTTGGATGGGGTTATAGAGGTTTCTTCTGGATTTTCAGGTGGCAATATTTCTAATCCTACCTATGAACAGGTTTGTACAGAAAAAACAGGTCATGCAGAAGTGGTGCAAATTATTTACGACACTAAAAAAACCAACCTTACAGAAATTCTTAAAGTTTTTTTTACCGTACACGATCCCACAACGCTAAATCGGCAGGGTGCTGATGAAGGTGAACAATACCGCTCTGTGATTTTTTTTAGAAATTCCACACAACAAAAAGTTGCACAGGACATTATTGATGATTTGAATAAAGAGAAAGTATACCCGCAAAAAGTGGTAACAAAAGTTGAGCCGTTTACTAAGTTTTATGCTGCAGAATCATACCATCAAAATTATTACAATTTAAATAAGACAAAACCATATTGTAAAATGGTTATTCAGCCTAAGTTAGAAAAGTTTGAAAAATTATTTAAAAACAGGTTAAAGAAAGTTGACTAATTTAGATGAGTAATACTCATTTATATGAATCAAAAATTATGCTTCATTTTTTTGGCTTTATTTTTTTATAAGCTTCATTTATTTGCTCAAAAGAATTTGACGATACATTTTACTCCTACTTATCATGATGTGGCTATTCAAATGCATCAGCCCTTTTTTAATCGTGAAAATTCAGATACAATAGAACTCACCACTTTAAAGTTTTATATTTCCGCTATTCAGTTGTATTATCAAAATCAGGTTTGCTGGACAGAATCGAATAGTTATCATTTAGTTGATATTGAAAATAATGATTCCATCTCGTTAGATCTACCTTCAAATGTTTTGTATGATAAGCTTTCGTTTCAATTGGGTGTTGATAGTGTAACAAATGTATCAGGGGCAATGGATGGATCATTGGATCCATTAAAAGGTATGTATTGGACCTGGCAAAGTGGGTATATTAATTTTAAATTAGAAGCGGCTGAGTCTTCAGGAGATAAAATTATTTATCATTTAGGAGGATACAATGGTGCACAGAATTCCTTACAAAAATTACAATTTTTAATCAATCCTAATCACACAACATTCTATTGTAACTTAAATTTGAAAAGTATTTTTAGTGCCACAAATCTCTCACATACCAAGCACTTGATGACTCCCGGAACAGACGCAGTGAATCTTCTTCATAATATTGCATTAGACATAACTCTTGAACCTTAAAAATGAAGAAAATTTTATTTTTCCTTTTTTTTCTTTCAATCATTTCAGCCTTTGTTGTGGTGATTGATCTTCCTTTCAATCTTCCTAAAGGGTGGCCTCCAGCAAAATATAATTTTAGCAACAAACATTATACAAAGGAAAAGATTTTGATTGGCAGACTCTTGTTTTACGATCCATTGCTTTCCAAGAACAACACAATATCATGCGCCAGTTGTCATTCTCCCTACAATGCATTTGCACATAGTGATCATGCACTAAGCCACGGAATTTATGACAGTATCGGAACCAGAAATGCACCTGCCTTATTTAATTTGGCATGGCAAGCTTCGTTTATGTGGGACGGATCTATTCAAAAATTAGATGATCAGGCCGTGATCCCGATTACACATCCAAAAGAAATGGGAGCGGAGATGAATGGAGTGTTAGACAAGCTAAACAATCAACCCATGTATAGGAAGTTGTTTGCTTCGGCTTATGGAGATTCTGTGATTACTAAAAAACATATGTTGGAGTCAATTACTCAATTTCTATTGACTCTGGTAAGCGATCAATCCAAGTATGACAGTGTGAGTAGGCATCAAGCAATTTTTACTTTACAAGAAAAAAATGGGTATCGCTTATATAAAAAAAATTGTGCCGTTTGTCATCAGGAACCCTTGTTTACAAGCACAGGGTTTAAAAAAAATGGACTGCCTTACAATCCTCATTTACATGATTTTGGAAGATATAACGTTACCGGCAAGGTTCTCGATTCTTTTGCATTTAAAGTTCCATCATTAAGAAACCTTCAATACTCTTCACCTTATATGCACGATGGGCGATTTACAAAATTATCAGAAGTGGTAAATCACTATGCTAATAATCTATCTGCAAATAAATATCTCTCTAAAGAACTTAAAAATGCCATAATTTTAAACTCTAATGAAAGAGTAGACTTAGTGGCATTTCTATTAACGTTAAGTGATAAAAAGTTTTTGTTTAATCCCGATTATAGTTTCCCTAAAGAATTGCTCCCAAATCACTAGTCTTTTTCATTTGAAAAAAAATAAAAAGAAACGAGGGTTTTCACTAATAATAGCATCTAATATTGAAACAAGTGAATTTGTCCAATGATCTAGGCTACATAGAATTGTTGAAACAGGGAAATTCAGACGCCTTTTCTTTATTGGTAGATAATTTTCAGGAACGTATTTATAATACAGTAGTAAATATTACTCAGTGTAATGAAGATGCAGAGGATATCACACAAGAGGTTTTTTTATTAGTGTATAAAAATATTCAGCAGTTTAGAGGAGAGTCAAAATTATCTACCTGGATTTATAGGATTGCAGTTACAAAATCATTAGAGTGGGAGCGAAGAAAAAAATCAAAGAAAGTAATTGGATATTTTAAAAATTTGATTGGTATTGCTTCCCTTGAGAGTGATGTAATTGATTTTGTTCATCCTGGCATTTCACTTGAAAAAAAAGAAAATGCAAGCATGCTTTTTAAAGCCATTCAAGCATTGCCTAAAAACCAAAAAGTAGCCTTTGTATTCATTCATATTGAAGGGTTGACCTATCAGGAAGTATCAGAGATTATGAAAAAAAGTGTAAAAAGCATTGAAGGTTTAATTCAGAGAGCAAAAGAAAACTTACGAAAAATATTAACAACACATCATTCATTTTAATTGTTATTAACAGATGGAAAATACAATAGACAAAAAGGTTGATGAAATATTACATAGTGTAGATGGAATCAATCGTATACAAGTTTCTCCTTTTTTAAAAACAAGAATATTGGCTTCTATATCAAAAGAACCACAAGATAGTTATGTGTATCCTTTCACAAATGTTATGTTGATTGCGGCATCTATTGTATTGATCTTCACAAATATTTACATTGCAAAAAACATAGTAAGCGTTCACAACAAGCATTTATATTCAAATCGCCAAAATGTTCATGAATCATCAACTGAGTACCAACTAAATTCAACTAATTATGAGTACGTTCAATAAAAATAAATTTCTGATTGGGGCATTAGTCCTATTAATTATAGCTAACTCCATTTTTACCATCATGTTGTGGATGAAGATGAATCATCCAGAAAGACCGCCAATGAATCCTTTCCATAAAAAACCATTGAGAGGAAGTGCGTTAATGCAACAACTATGTTTTGATTCATTGCAATCCTCAAAATATCAGGAATTAGCAGCGCAACATTTTATTGTTTTAGATAGTTTGAAAAATCTTCAAAATGAAGAAAAAATTACTTTGTTTCATTTGTTGGATTCAGATACTGCTTCATCCAATACTGCATTAATATTTTCAAACAGATTGGCACAACTTCAAATAAATATTGACACATTACAGTGGAATCATTTTAAAAGAGTAAAAGCAATTTGTAGGCCTGATCAAGTGGAAAAATTATTGCAATTTGTTCATGAATTAGTAGAAAGGCCTCACGTGGATGATCGTCCAAACGGACCACATGGCCCTCAACATTGTTCTGAAGGTAATGGTGATAGGGAAAATATTTCTAGAAGAGAAAAGTTAGAGGGTCCGCCTCGCAAGGATGAACCTAATAATGGGTCACTCCCTTGTAGAAGAAGATTAGGTCCGCCACCGCCACCACCTGGTGGATTTGATGGAGATGGACCACCGCCTCCACCTCCCGGAATGGGACATCCACCCGGAGGAAGACCACCCATGAGACGTCCTGCAGGCCCACCACCTCCTGTCGACCCAATGGAAAATCAGTAATCTGAATAGAATAACCAAAAATGATTAATAAAATAATTTCTGATGAGAAAACAACAAACTAACAAGAAGAAAATACTTTTTATTCTTTGCTTATTTTCAATAAGCATTGTTGCTAACGCACAAACCAATCCTGTGATTACCTCCTGGTTAAGAAACACAACAGCTATTAAAGGCAGACATTATGTAGCTAATAACAGCACTCCGATTAATGATACAGCTTCAGCAAATGTGCAATCAGTTTATTACTCTTCCAGTTGGGCATATATCAAAACCAATGGCGTTCCTTCTTATATAACCGGACCATTTTTGGATGGGAATATTTCATTAACCACTGCACAAAATGCTATTTTCAAATTTCCTTTATCTCCTGCACAAAACACTGGAACAGCGACTACGACAACAGGAGGAAACATCGGAATATTCATCAATGGAGTCGCACTTTTTGATTACAGAGATGGTGTTTCTTGGAAAAATTCAACTAGCGCTTTAGCTGGAGGTCCACTCGGAGGAGCAGGAGATCAAAAATGGAATCGAGATGCCGTGGTGGGAGAGCGAATTGGATTTGATTGTGCCAAGGGGCATCCTGCAATGGGTAATTATCATCACCATCAAAATCCTAGCGCTTTCAAGCTTGATTTGCGTGTAATATCTACCGTATGTAATTTGTATAATGCTGATGGGTTGTATATTATTGATAGTACGCAACATTCACCTCTAATTGGGTTTGCTTATGATGGCTTTCCTATTTATGGAGCGTATGCTTTTAAAAATATTGACGGAACAGGAGGTATTGCAAGAATGAAATCTAGCTATAAGCTAAGAAATATAACAACCAGAACTACATGGGCTGATGGCACCACTGTTCTTGCAGGACCTGTTGTAAGCTCTACTTATCCGTTAGGATACTTCAGAGAAGATTATCAATACAACACTACTTCTTCATTAACACCTGATTATTTAGATGAGCACAATGGACGTTTTTGTGTAACGCCCGAATATCCAAATGGGATTTATTGTTATTTCGCAACAGTAGATTCTAATTGGAATTCTGCTTATCCTTATGTTGTAGGTCCTACTTTTTATGGTGTAAAAAATGTTACAAAACCAGCTTCTATTGCAGAGCCTGTAACGCAATATACAGGATCGATTCTTCCCATTAATTTATTAAGCTTTACCGGCAACTTTGCCAATAAAAATTCCTATTTACAATGGATCACTACTTCAGAAAAAAATGCAGATTATTTTGATATTGAAAGAAGTGCCAATGGAATCAAATTTGAAAAAATAGGAAGAGTTAGTGCTGCAGGAAATTCAAACAGTCAACACAATTATACTTTCACAGATATTTCTCCATTACAAGGAGTTAATTATTATCGATTGAAACAATACGATTATAATGGCTCATTTGTTTATTCAAATGTGATTACTTTAAAAAATGCTACGAATGCATTTGAGGTTATGGTGTATCCAAACCCCGCATCTGATTTTATTGCCGTTCAGGTAACAGAATTACTCAAAAATAATGCACAAGTAACTGTTTCAAACATGAAAGGGCAAGTGGTGATGCAGCAAACTATTTATCAAGGTTCCACCATTTGTTTTTTAGAAACAGCCACCTTGTATGAAGGGGTTTATACTATTTCAGTTATAAATGGAAACAGTAAACAATCATTTAAAGTATCAATCAAGCACTAAAATTCAATCTATGAAATTACTTATCACTAGCAAAAGTCTATTTTTAATTACAATGATCTTTGTTTTTTCGATTCTAAAATCGAATGCACAATATAATACGTTATGGATTCCTGATACTTTATCTGGAAATACTTTTAATCTAAATATCAAAGACACCTTTGCGCAAATAAAATCGGGTCAACAAACTGTTACAGGAGGCATCAATGGAAAATTTTGGGGTCCGACTTTATTTTTTACAAAGGGAGATACAGTGCATATGAATGTCAGGAATTATCTAAATGATTCTACAACACTTCATTGGCATGGAATGCATTTGCCTGCTGTGATGGATGGCGGACCGCATCAAGTAATTCCTCCAGGAACTTTATGGCAACCTTATTGGAAAGTAAAGAATAATGCTGCTACCTATTGGTATCATCCGCATTTGCATGAAATGACGATGGATCAAATTACCAAAGGTATTGGCGGTTTAATTATTGTTAGAGATTCTGTTGAATCTGCTTTAGCACTTCCTAGAACTTACGGCGTTGATGACATACCGTTAGTGTTAACAGACAGAGATTTTACAACGTCTAATCAGTTTTCGGCAGTTCCTTATGGAGACAGTTCTATTGTCAATGGTACTTTAAATCCTCAGTATACAATTCCTGCGCAAGTTATAAGGTTCCGAATTTTAGATGCAGCCATTGAAAGATCCTACAATATTGGATTTAGCGACAATCGTTCATTTTATGTAATTACTTCTGATGGAGGTTTGCTAAATGCTCCGGTATCTGTTACTCGATATTTGTTATCTCCAGGAGAAAGAATTGAAATATTAGTGAATTGTTCTGGACAGTCTGGAACTTCTGTTAATTTACAAGCCTATAATGCTTCATTACCCAATTTTGTAGGTGGCAGTGAGAATTTTCCGAATGGGCCTTTTGCAAATGCTTTGGGAAAAAAAGATTTTAGGTTGGTTCATTTTAATGTTGGAGCAGCAACATCTTCTCCAATTACTGCTATTCCTACTTCACTTACTACCAATGTTTTTCCAAGTACCGCAAGCTCAAATCTTACAAGAACCATTACTATATCCGATTCAACGGCATCTTCATTCCCTTCCGTTACTATTTTGGGTCCTAATGCCTTTTTAGTAAATCGAAAAATGTTTCAAATCAATTACAACAACAATATTGTTCCTTTAGACAACACGGAAATATGGGAACTAAAAAGTACTTCAGGGTTTGCTCATCCATTTCATATTCACGATGTTGAATTCTATATTTTAACAAGAAATGGTGTGGCACCGTCTGCATACGAACAAGGATGGAAAGATGTTGTATTGGTAAAATCAAATGAAACGGTAAGATTTATTGCTAAGTTTGATGATTATGCTGATAGTTTACATCCTTTCATGTACCATTGTCATATCTCTCTTCATGAAGATGAAGGTATGATGGGACAGTTTGTAGTCAATGATTACAGGGCGCTTCCTTTAAATTTGATTGATTTTACTGCTGTATTAAAAGGCAATTATACACAATTGAATTGGACGGTTGCAAATCAAGTGAATTCAAAAGCACATATTGTACAAAGAAGCAGTGATGGAAAAGTTTGGTCAGATTTGGATGTGATCAATACGTCTGATTTATCTAACCAAACAGATTACCAATCAATCGATCAAAGCCCAATATTCGGAATTAATTATTACAGAATTAAGTTTCTTGACAAAGATGATCAATATACCTATTCAAGTGTTAAGTCGATACAAAGAAAAGGAGAAGAGTTTGATTATAGTATCTATCCACAACCTACTAAAAATCTTCTTAATTTTTCATTTACAGATCCATCGTATCAATTATATTATCTAAAAGTAGTGGATAAAGTAGGAAGAACTGTACTGATGATGCCAAAGCCTCAATTAGTAAAAGGATTAGATGTAAGTAAGTTGTCTTCTGGCATCTATTATTTGCAACTAACCGACGAAAAGACAATGAAAACCATTACTAAGAAATTCATCAAAGAATAACTTTTACATTTTCAAAAAAAAGCCCATTTGAAAAAGAAAATTTTCATCACATTACTTTCTTTGAGTTCTTTCTTTGCAATTGCTCAAAGGAATGTTATGGTTATCATTGCAGATGACTTAAGTACGGATTATTTTGGTTTTTATGAAGATCATCAAGACACGGTAGATGTTCCTAATATTCGTTATCTAAAAGATCATGGAGTTAGATTCACTAATGCTACCTCTAATCCTGTTTGTTCGGCTACACGTGCGAGTATGTTAACAGGAAGATATAGCTTTAGGACAGGTGTGGGTGGAATTATTGGGGGTGTTGGTGGTTCGGGAACACTTGATACAAACGAAATAACTATACCAAGGCTTTTAAAAATATATAATCCGAACATAGCCAAAGCCCATATTGGTAAATGGCATTTGCAACAGCCGAGTCCTCCGGTTAATATTACGGCACCTAACCGAATGGGGTATGATCATTATGAAGGTGGATTTACAGGTCAGGTAACTGTGAGTTATACTAATTGGAATAAAATTAACGACGGAGTTTCTTCCAACTGTACCAATTATGCAACCACTGAGCAATCTAATAATGCGATTAGTTGGTTACAGTCTCATAATAATACTAATCCATTTTTTTTATGGCTGGCGTTTAACTCACCTCATGAACCTTTACATTTACCACCTGCAGGGTTACACACATTTACAAATCTAAGTGGTACAAACGGAAACATTAACGCTTTTCCAAAATCATATTTTAAAGCCATGATTCAAGCAATGGATCATGAAATAGGAAGGGTTTTTGATTCGTTGCGCGCTATCAATAAATTTGACAGTACCGATTTTATTTTTATGGGTGATAATGGTAATACACCCAGAACAGCTCAAATTTCAGATACTTCCCGAGCGAAAGGAACTTTATACCAATATGGTGTTCATGTTCCATTGATAATATCTGGCCCATCTGTAATGAATCCTGGCCGAACTTCTACAGCATTGGTAAATCTGGCAGATATATTTGCAACTGTTTTGGAATTACATGGGTATACAAATTGGGGAAGTCAAATTCCAGTTAATAAAGCTGTTGATTCAAAAAGTATACTTCCCATCATTAAAAATCAATCCGATAGTATTCGTCCTTGGGTTTTTTCCGAAATTTTTAAAACAACCACAGATTCTTGTGATGGTAAGGCAATCAGAAATAAAAATTATAAGTTGATTAGGTTTAATGATGGAAGAGAAGCTTTTTACAACGTATTGCAAGATCCAGGAGAGTTGAGTAACCTAACAATGAATGCGATGTCATCTACCGATATCAGCAATTATTCATACTTGTGCAATGAAATGACTCATTTAATTGGTAATGGCAACTATTGTACTGCTTCTATTTTGCCATTGAATATCTTCTCATTAGATGCTAAATTAATTAATAAAGATGTTCAATTAAATTGGACCACTAATAATGATTTGTCGACACAATATTTTGCGATAGAAAAAAGTATAGATGCTAAAAGATTTGATAGTATAGGTTTAGTTTCTTTCCCTTCATTTACCTCTTCTATCAATACACTACAATTTTACGATCGTTATGTTTCTAATGGAATCAATTATTATAGATTAAAAGTAGTTAACAAAGATGGTGGATATATTTATTCTGGAACTAAGGTTGTTAATAATGTATCGAATAGAAATTTGGATATTGTAATAGTAAAGAATCCTGTCAATAATACATTAATTATTAAGGTCTATAAAAATGAGGATACGTTCAGGTCTTTGTCGATTTTTGATATCACAGGTAGATTGTGTTTAAATATACCCTATCCAAATTTAAATAATTCGATTGATGTAGCAGGTTTTGAAAAAGGAGTTTATTTTATTCAATTATCGTATAACACAACCAATAAAGTGATTAACAAATTATTTATAAAAAACTAAACAGCAAAATATGAGGATTCTAAGTTTAATAACTGTTTTTGTTTTAATATTTTTTCTGTCATCTTCTGCTCAATTTAAAATTGCTACTGAAAAAAAAATCTCAAACTTTAGCTTACTTAATGTTAAGGGTCAACTTGTATCCTTATCTGATTATCCTTTAGCAAAAGGATTTGTAGTTGTGTTTACCTCTAATCATTGTCCATTTGCGAAGTTGTATCCAAAGCGAATGAATGAGTTGAATACAAAGTATGCTTCTTTAGAGGTGCCGTTAAT